>NZ_JALQCX010000062.1:0-55251 GCF_023241665.1 Pseudomonas morbosilactucae
AGCGTGTGCGGCCGTTTGCCTGTAGGCGCTGGCTTGCCAGCGATAGCGCCCCCAAGAGCGGCGCCAGGCTCAGGGCTGGATCGCCGGCAAGCCGGCTCCTACGAAGGGGTGTGGCGGCGAACCAGGCTGAGGTCGGGGGCGCAGGTACGGCGTTGGGTGAGGTAGCGGGTGCAACTGACCCGCAGGAAGGAGGCGAAATTCACCACTTCGCCGCGGTAGTCCATGACCTCTTCATACAGCTTGGCAATCAACTGGTTGGTGGTCATGCCGTCCACGGCGGCAATCTCGCTGAGGATGTCCCAGAACTGGTTTTCCAGGCGCAAGGTGGTGACCACGCCACAGATGCGCAGCGAACGAGAGCGGGACTCGTAGAGGATCGGGTCGGCTTTGACGTACAGCTCGCACATGGCGTGGTCCTCGTTTTACAGGGTAATCCGGGTGCCCAGCAGGCCCAGGAAACCCGCCAGCCAGCTAGGGTGCGCCGGCCAGGCCGGGGCGGTGGCCAGATTGCCTTGAACGTGGCCCTGCGTCACGGGGATATCAATGTAAGTGCCGCCGGCCAGTTTCACTTCCGGTGCACAGGCCGGATAGGCGCTGCATTCGCGGCCTTCGAGAATCCCGGCCGCCGCCAGCAGTTGCGCGCCGTGGCAAACGGCAGCGATTGGCTTGCCGGCCTGGTCAAAGGCTCGCACCAGTTGCAGGACTTTTTCATTCAGGCGCAGGTACTCCGGCGCACGCCCGCCCGGCACCAGCAAGGCGTCGTAATCCGCAGCCTCAACTTGGGCGAAGTCGAAGTTCAGGGCGAACAGATGGCCCGGTTTTTCGCTGTAGGTCTGGTCGCCCTCGAAGTCGTGGATCGCCGTGCGCACCGTCTGCCCGGCGCTCTTGTCGGGGCACACTGCGTGCACCGTGTGGCCGACCATCAACAGCGCCTGGAACGGCACCATCACTTCGTAGTCTTCGACGTAATCGCCAACCAGCATGAGAATCTTTTTCGCGGCCATGGAGTGGACTCCTTTCAGGGAAAGACGTGGGCGTCAGGAGTATTCAAAGTAGTCCTAAACCAGAGGGCCGGGTAATAGGGGGGTATTACAGGGGCAGCAGCAAGTGATGAGCTGCAAGCGGTAAGTGAACAGCTTGCCGATACCGCCCAACTGTACCCCCAACTCTGTAACCAGCTGTAGCAGCGGCGCGGTGGGCCTTTATGGCTATATGACGCCACCTGCCCCCTACGTCTCAATTGTGGTTGCCCTCATGTCCTCCCGCGAAAACACCGGCATGGCCCTCGGCCTGCTGGGCGTTGTTATTTTCAGCCTGACCCTGCCCTTCACCCGCATTGTGGTGGAGCAGATCCATCCGTTGCTCAACGGCCTGGGCCGTGCCCTGTTTGCGGCGATTCCGGCAGCGTTGCTGTTGCTGTGGCGGCGGGAAAAATGGCCGACCTGGAAGCAGATCAAAGGCCTGAGCCTGGTGATTCTTGGGGTGATTCTCGGCTTCCCGGTGCTGTCAGCGTGGGCCATGCAGACCCTGCCCGCCTCCCATGGCGCCCTGGTCAATGGCCTGCAACCACTGTGTGTGGCGCTGTATGCGGCCTGGCTGTCCCATGAGCGGCCGTCGAAGGCTTTCTGGGCCTGTGCTGCCCTGGGCAGTGCGCTGGTGCTGGGTTATGCACTGATTAGCGGTGCCGGCAGCATTCAGGCCGGTGACTTGTTGATGCTCGGAGCGATTGCCGTGGGTGGGCTGGGCTATGCCGAAGGCGGCCGGCTGGCTCGGGAAATGGGCGGCTGGCAGGTGATCTGCTGGGCGCTGGTGCTGTCCACGCCGCTGCTGATCGGCCCGGTGTGGTACCTGGCGGCGCAGCATCAGGGGGCGATTTCCAGCAAAACCTGGTGGGCCTTTGGCTACGTCGCGCTGTTTTCGCAGTTCCTCGGCTTTTTTGCCTGGTACGCCGGGCTGGCCATGGGCGGGATTGCCCGGGTCAGCCAGATCCAACTGCTACAGATCTTCTTCACCATCGCCTTTTCCGCGCTGTTCTTTGGCGAACAGGTGCAACCGATCACCTGGCTGTTCGCCGGAGGGGTGATCATCACGGTGATTCTCGGGCGCAAGACCAGCGTGCGCCCGGCACAACCGGGCAGCCTGCCGGACGGGGTTCAGCTCAAGTAGCCGTCGGCCCGCAACAGGCTTTCCAGGCAGTGTTCGCTGATCTGGTAGAAGGCCTTGAGTTCCTCGATCTTCAATAGCAACTGGGCCGGGTCCACCGGCTCGGCGCGCTTGACCGCAAGAATCATTTTGTTCTTGTTGGTGTGCTCCAGGGAGATGAACTCGAAGACCTTGGTTTCATAACCACAGGCCTCGAGGAACAACGCACGCAGGCTGTCGGTGACCATCTCTGCCTGCTGCCCCAGGTGCAGGCCGTATTGCAGCATCGGCTTGAGCAAGGCCGGGCTCTGGATCTGCAGGCGGATCTGTTTGTGGCAGCACGGCGAGCACATGATGATCGCCGCGCCGGAGCGGATGCCAGTATGAATCGCGTAGTCGGTGGCGATGTCACAGGCATGCAGGGCGATCATCACCTCCAGTTGGCTGGGGGCCACGCTGCGCACGTCACCGCACTTGAACACCAGCCCCGGGTGCTCCAAGCGTGCGGCGGCCGCGTTGCACAGCGTCACCATGTCTTCGCGCAGCTCGACCCCGGTCACCTCGCCCTCGGCCTGCAAGGTGTTGCGCAGGTAATCGTGGATGGCGAAGGTCAGGTAGCCCTTGCCGGAGCCGAAGTCCGCGACCCGCACCGGCTGGTCGAGCTTGATCGGCGATGAACCCAGGGCGTGGCTGAACACCTCGATGAATTTGTTGATCTGCTTCCACTTGCGCGACATGGCCGGGATCAACTCGTGCTGCTTGTTGGTCACCCCCAGGTCCGCGAGAAACGGCCGGCTCAGGTCAAGAAAGCGATTCTTCTCGCGGTTGTGCTCGGCGGACGGCACTTCCCGCGGCTGCTGGCTCTTGCCCTTGAACAACGAGCTTTTACCCTTCTTGCTGTATTCGAGCTGCACTTCATCGGTCAACGACAGCAAGTGAGCGTTCTTGAACGCCGCCGGCAACAACCCGGCGATGGTCGTCACACCTTCAGCCAGGGAGAAATTCTTGGTGATGTCGCGGGTTTTATAGCGATAGACAAAGGACAGGCACGGCTGCTCCTTGACCGTCAGTTGCTTGATGATGATCCGCTGCAAATCCGCTTCATCGCCCACGTACTTGGCCAGCACCAGCTTGATAAAAGCGTTTTGCGCCAGGCTGGTGTCCAGCAGGGCCAGAAACTGGGCGTGATGATCCGGCGCGAGGCTGGCGGAGGGGGCGGTAACGGACATGGGGGAGCGTGCCTCGGGGGAAGAGCGGTGCGGAACAGAAAAAAGTGCCGGGGATTTTAGGGGCAATGGGCCGAGGGGGCACGGAGTTATTGCACCAACGGCGCTTTTTTCCGCCGCGCCCCCAGCGCCAACGTCAACCGAGGGCGCCGGCCATTGCCCGGCCGGCTATCGGCCGGCAGCCAATGACCGGTTGCCCGGGCGCCGCCGGGCGCCGAATAAAATCGCGGGTTAGGGCAGATCCTGGCGAACGCGGTGCGGGTGGAAGTACGGGGTTTTCTCCAGTTCCCACTCCTGCTCCCAGTCCAGCAATCGCTGCTGATAGGCACTGAAGTCCGCGCAAAACAGTTGGGTGACGATGCCCTGGGCCAAACGTTCGGCAGCGGCCGAGATCGCCGGGATGTCCGAGGCAATGGAGCCGAAACTCAGGCTCGCGGCGTGATTGAACAGGTGCACCTGGTTCAGCTCGGAATCGCCATCAGCCCTGCCCCGCTCCTCCAGTTCAAACCCCCTGCCCAGCCACGGGAACAACCCCAGGTGCGGACGCTCGGCAGCCGGGGCGAAGCGATCACGCCACAAGGCCACTCGCTCCAGCACCTGGCCAAACAACGGCGCACGGGCCAGGTCGACGCGAAACCCGGTGCCGACAATCAAAAACTCCGCCTGGTCGCTGCGCTCGCCGAGCTGCAGATGCACCCGGCCGTCGACCTCGCTGACGGCCTCGAACCGCGAGTCGAAATTCACCGACAAGCGCTCACCGCCGGCCGCCGCCAGAGTGCGCAACACCGTCTCGTGGGGCGGCGGTGGCGGCGTGTCGTCCAGGTAGCAGGAGACAGCCCATTTCTGCTCCGGCGCCAGGGCCGACCAGCCTTCGATAAACCCGGGGTAAACGTACCCCCGGGCCTTGTTGATCTGCGGCAGATGGCTGCGCCGGGCATACAGGGTGACGTGGGCAGCACCGTGCTCCAGGGCCGTGGCGGCATTGTCCCAGGCAGAAGAACCGGCCCCGATCACCGCCACATGACGCCCGGCCAGGGCCGAAAAATCCACCGGGTCGCAACTATGGGCGGCGAAGCGGGGAAACAACCCGGGGTCGACAAACGCCGGGATACTCGCCCCACCCGCCCCGGCGCGCCCGGAGGCAATCACCAGGCGCCGGGCCTTGAAAGTGCCGCCGTCAGCCCGCCACAGCGTGACCTGCCCGGGCGCTACCGAAAAGCTGCGGATCGGCGCCTGGTACTCGATGGGCAAGTCGAAGGCCTCGGCGATCCAGTCGAGATAGCCTTGCCACACGGCGTTGGGAATCTTGTACAGCGCCTCCCAGGCCTCGTCGCCATGGACCGCCTCGTACCAGGCGCGAAACGTCAGGGCGCGAATGCCCAGGGCCAGCCCCGGCAAGTCCTTGGGCGAGCGCAAGGTAGGCATGCGCGCGTAGGTGGTCCAAGGCCCGCTGTGGCCCTGGGGTTGGTCGTCGAACAGGCGAATGTTCTGCACCCCCTTGAGGATCAGCGCCACTGCCGCGGCGATGCCGAACATGCCGGCCCCGACAATCGCCACATCGGCCAGCTCCTCGCCGTCGACGCTTTGGCCCTGGGTCGGCCAGGCCGCCGGGGGCAGTTTCAGGTAGGCCAGTTCTTCCCTCAGGCGTTGAGTGGCCAGGGTGTTGGACGCTGTCTTCGTCATGGGTGGTAATGACCTCCGAGGTAAGCTTCGACAATCCGTGGGTCGGCAGCGATCTGCTCGGCCGGCCCGGAAAAAGTGATGTGCCCGCCCTCCAGCACCGCCGCGTGGTCGGCCACCCGCAGCGCGGCCCGAGCGTTCTGCTCCACCAGCAGCACGGTGAGGCCGGTGGAGCGGATGTGTTGGATCAGGCGGAAAATTTCCCCCACCACCTTGGGCGCCAGGCCCAGGGAGGGTTCGTCCATCAGCAGAATGCGCGGACGACGCATCAGCGCACGACCGATGCAAAGCATTTGCTGCTCACCGCCGGAGAGCGAGCCGGCCAGTTGGTTGAGGCGCTCGCCGATCACCGGAAACAGATCCAGCACCGACTCGGCCTCGCGCATGCCGTAAGGCCCGCCGCCCACCAGCAGGTTTTCCCGAACCGTCATGTTGGAAAAAATCTGCCGGCCTTCCGGGGTCTGCAAAATGCCCCGCTGCACCCGCGTGTGGCTGGGCAGGCCGTTGATGTCTTGGCCGTCGAGCAGGACCTTGCCGCCACTGGCCTGGTAGATGCCGGAAATGGCCCGCATCAGGCTGGTCTTACCGGCGCCGTTGGCCCCCAGCACGGCGATGATGCTGCGCTCGGGCACCGCCAGGCTGATGCCGTGCAAAATGTCGTGGGTGCCGAGGTTGATCTTCAGGTTCTGTACTTCAAGGATGCTCATTGCCAGTCCGTCCCCAAGTAGGATTCCAGCACCGCCGCATCAGTGCGAATGGCGCTTGGCGGCCCGTCGGCGATCTTCTTGCCCGAGGCCAGGACGATGATCCGCTGACAGATCGACATCACCAGGTTCATGTCGTGCTCCACCAGCATCAGGCTCAGCCCCTCCTCGTGCAGACGGCGGATGCAAGCCGCCAATTCGGCGGTTTCGGTGTCGTTGAGGCCGGCCGCCGGCTCGTCGAGGATCAGCAACTGCGGTTGCATCGCCAGGGCTCGGGCAATTTCCAGGTACTTGCGCTGGCCGTAAGACAGATTGGCCGCCAACTCGTCGGCCAGATGCTGCAAACCAACCCGCTCCAGGGCCTGCCAGCTCAGTTCGGAGATCCGCCGACTGCGCGCCCCCCGGGCAAAAATGCTCTCCAACAGGCCCTGGCCGATCACTCCGGTGGCGCCGACCGAGACATTGTCGAACACGGTCATGTTGGGAAAGATCCGCAGGTTCTGGAAGGTTCGCGACAGGCCGAGCCGGGCAATCGAGTGCGGCGCCTGGTCGGTGATCTCACGCCCGGCAAAACGCACGCTGCCGGAACTGACCGGGACAAACCCGGTGATCAGGTTGAACAGGGTGGTCTTGCCGGCGCCATTGGGGCCGATCAACCCCACCAGTTCGCCTTGATCGACGTACCCGGATACCTGGTCGATGGCATTCAGCCCGCCGAAGCGTCGGCTCAGGTCGGTAAATTCAAGCAGCCTCATTTCCAGCCCACCTTCTTACCCTGCTGTTGTCTCCAGGCCCCGCCCAGCAAGCCGCGCGCCAGGGAAATCGCCGGCACTTCGCCGCACAGGCCCTTGGGCAGGAACAGGATGGAGAAGAACATGACGAGGCCGACGATGATGTTGCGCAAGTCGCCGAAACCGCGCAGGGCTTCCGGCAGCAAAACCAGCAACAGCGCGCCGATGATCGCCCCGGGAAGGCTGCCCAGGCCGCCGACCACCACCATGGCGAGGATCAGGATGGTTTCGGAGAATTTGAAGTCGTTCGGCGAGATGTAGCCCGTGGTGTAGGCCCAGAGCGCACCGGCAATACCGGCAAAAAACGCCGCCACGGAGAACACCTCGGTCTTCAGCCGGGCCGCATCGATGCCCATGGCCGCGGCGCACTGGTCATCCTCGCGCAGGGCCCGCAGCGCGTTGCCGTAGTAGGAGTAACTGAGGCGGTGGATGATCCAGATCGACAGCGACACGGTGATCGCGACCACGTAGTAGATGCCGGTGTTGTCGGTAACCTCGTAGCCGAACAGGTTCATCGGCGAGAACAGGGTCACGCCGTTCGGCCCGCCAGTGACCTCGACCCAATTCATCAGGACGATGTAAATCATCTGCCCAATGGCCAGGGTCGCCACGGCGAAGTAAATGCTCACCAGGCGCATAGTGGGCAGCGCCACCAGGAAGGCGATCAATGCCGAGCCCAGCCCCGCCAGCGGCAGGGCCAGCCAGAACGGTACTTGGTAGGCGACCCCGGCCAGGGCCGCCAGATAGGCACCGACGCCGTAGAACGCTGCCTGGCCCAGGTGCAGCAGGCCGGTAACGCCCGACACCAGGTGCAGGGATGAGGCCAGCAGCGCGAAGATCAGCGCCAGGCTGGCCAACTGGTAGTAATAGCCGCCGCCATGCAGGTACAGCGCCAGGGGCACCGCCACCAGCACCAGCAGCAAGATCGCGGCAATGACCGCGCGCGGAGTGAATCGCTCAGACACGTTCCCGCCCTCCACCAAACAAACCCCGGGGAAAAAAGACCAGGGTCAGGATCAGGAATAGATAAGGCACCAGGTCGGCCCATGCAGAGGGCATCACGGTGGTGGCCATGCTTTCCGAAACCCCGAGGATCAGGGCGCAGATCACCGCCCCAGGAATCGACACCAGGCCGCCCATGACCATGGCCACAAAGGCCTTGATGCCCGGGGCAAAGCCCATGGAAGGAAACACCGAACCGTAATACAGGCCCACCAGCAAGCCGGCCACGGCGCCCATCAGCGACCCGAGGATAAAGGTGCTGACAATGGTGCGGTCGACGTTGATGCCACTGTACTTGGCCCCCAGTGGGTTGTTGGACACCGCACGGATCGACAGGCCGATGCGGGTCTTTTTCAGCAGCCATTGCAGGCCGATCAGCATGCTCGCCGAGACCCCGAAGATCACCAGGTCGCCGCTGACGATGGTAATGCTGCCCAAGGCAATGGGCGTATTGAGCATGTAGCCGAAGGGCACCGGCTGCATCTGCGAGCCCATGCCCAGTTCCAGGCCTTCACGCACGATGATGGACAGCGCCAGAGACGACATCAGCGTCGACTCGCGCATGGCCCGGGACTTCAGCGACGCCTCGTCGGAGAAACGCCGGAACGGCTTGAACGCCAGTCGCTCCAGGCCGAAGCCGAGCAAGGCTCCAACCGCCGCCACCAGCAGGATCACGCCCGCCAGCGGCGGCGCGTAGGCACCGATGATAAACAGGCCGGCCACGGCGCCGATGGTGTAGACCTCGGAGTGGGCGAAATTCACGGCATTGAGCACGCCGAAAATCAGGGTGAAACCGATCGCCACCAGCGCATAGGTCATGCCTTGCGACAAGCCGATGGCCAGTAGCTGGAAATAATAGGAATCGATCACGGCTAACGCCTCGAACAGGTAGGGCTGGCTCCCCGGCGCACAGGTGGGCGCGCCAGGTTCCCGGGGTGCCCGGGCCGTCGGCGCCACGCGATTGAAGGTTTCAACCACGGGGCCACCGGGGTGGTCAGTGGGTCGAAGGCTCGAACTTGCCGGCCACCACTTCCACCTTGACCAGGGACTTTTGCGGCTCACGGTTGGCGTCGAAGGTGGTGGACCCGGTCACCCCCGGGAAGTCCTTGGTGTCGGCCAACGCCTGGCGCACCTTGTCCCTAGTCGGCTCGGGATAGGCCCGGGCCAGGGCGTCGAGCATGATGTTGGTGGCGTCATAGGCCTGGGCCGGGAACTGGCCGGGCTCCTCGCCATTGCGCGCCGCCTTCCACTCGCTCACGAAGTGCCGCACGTTATCGCTGTCCACCGTCGGCAGGAAGGTCGAGGTCAATCGCAAGCCGTCGGCGTCCTTGCCCGCCAGCTTGATCAACTGCTCGTTGTAGGCCGCGGAGCTGGAGAACACCGGCGCCTTGACCCCCAACTGATGCAGCTGCTTGAGGAACTGCGCCGCGTCCTCATAGAAAATCGCGCCGTAAATGGCATCGGGTTGGGCCCGGTCGACCTTGGTGATCAGCGAACGAAAATCCGGAATGCCGCGGTTGAAGTACTCGGAGAACACCACCTCGATGCCGTTTTCCTTGGCCTTTTTCTCAAAGGCCCGCACTGCCGACTGCCCCCAGTCGGTCTGTTCGCCAATCACCGCCACCTTCTTGTAACCCTGGGCCGCGATCCAGTCGGCGTTGTAGGGGCCTTCCTGATCCTGATTGGTGATGTTGCGAAATTGCCACTGGGAAATTTTCGTGTAGTCGGGGTGGGACGCCGTCTGCGACAGCTGGGACAAGCCTGCGCGCTTGTAGACCTGGGCCGATGCCATGGACACCGTCGAGGTGAAATCCCCCAGCACGCCGAGGATGCTCGGATCATCGGAGAACTTACGGGCAATCGACACCGCTTCCTTGGCATCGGAGCGGGAGTCTTCGAAGACAATCTCCACCGGCACCGGTAGCCGGCCGGAAGCGTTGAACTCCTTCAGCGCAATTTGCGCGGCGACCTTGAAGTCCTGCCCATATTGAGCGGTGTTGCCGGTGAGCGGTAATTGATAGCCGATGCGCAGGCTGTCCGCCCCATTGGCAACCCCGGCCAAGGCCAATGCCGTGAACGCCAGGCTGAACACGACCTTTTTGCGAATGCCCATGTATCCCCCAAAACCCAAAGTTGATCAGCGTTATAAATACTCACGCGCCTGCAGAACTTGATCGATTCAAAGTTCCTCTGTGCAACGCGCACAAAACCCGGCCACGACCAAAGAACCCGAGGGTTAGTCGTCCGCTGCCTTATCAAGTCGTTAGTTGATCGAGCTGAAAAAAACCTGGCCCGAAGTTGCCCCAATAGCGTTCAACGCGCAGGCGGAAACACGGGCAACCGGCACTGCACAAACCCACCGGCACCCAGGCTCAAACACGCGTCGAACCGCAGCCCAGAGGCCTCGCCTGCCTTGGCCCAGCGCTGCGAAGAATACTCACTATGCTTATTCGCTTCTAATATTGTTTTTTACATTTATATGCAAATATCGAATAAGCAGTAAATTATTACTGACGGATTTAATCGGTTATTCACAGCAGAAGAGTGAGAGACCCGGAGGCGGATTGGCTATGGAGACTTAACCGAGTGCCATCACCGAATTGATACTTTAGTCGCAAATAACCAGACTGAAGTTCTGGGCTAATCAAATGGGAAGTGTGTTCGAATCTTGCTCATGACACGCACGTGAGGGGAATAAACATTGAGGAAAATGGCGTACATCGATATTTAAAAGCGCTATTCGGCCAACTACTACTTTCGACCTATCACGCTCAAACAGTAGCGATCCAAATTCGCCCGGGACCGTGATAACAGGCCCTCTTTATCACGGGGCCTGTAGGGGGCGGCGCGGGCTGAGTTCAGCCCAGCACCACCAGACGATTGGGCAATTCATTGCGCACCTGGGTCACCGGCACATGCACCTTGAGCACTTCGCCGCAGGCTTCGATGCAATCCAGAAAGCCCTGCAAGGTTTGCCCCTGCTTCACCTGCTGGGTGAAGGCCTTGATGAGGGTGTCCCAGGTTTTGTTGTCCAGGCGCTGGGAAATGCCCTCGTCCACGAGGATTTCCACATAACGCTCGGCTCGCAGACAAAGATCAGGATCCCGGTGCTGCCCACGGTGTGGTGCAGGTTCTGCTCGAGAAATTGCCGGCGAGCCAGGTTCGACGCGCGCCAATGGCGCACCGAACGCGGGATCAGGCGGGTGGTGATGGAGGGAATCCGAAACACCAGGCACAGCACGATAAAGGTCGCCCATTGCGCCAGCAGCAACAGGTGCATATTCAGCATACCGGTGGCGTAGTGCACGATGCCCGGCACAATCAGCGCCAGCAGGCTGGCCCAGAGCAGGGGGATATAGGCGTAGTCATCGGCCCGTGCGGCCAGCACGGTGACCAGCTCGGCGTCGGTCTGCTGCTCGACCCGGGCAATCGCCTCGGCGACCTGCCGCTGTTCGTACTCACTCAGTAATGCCATGTCGTTCAATACCCGCCTTTTATTGTTGGTTACCAACTGCCCGAGGACCCGCCGCCGCCAAAACTGCCACCGCCGCCGCTGAACCCTCCCCCGCCCCGGGAGCCTCCGGAACCGCCGCCACCGCCACGGCCACCACTGGGCAAGATCCCCAGCAGTTGGCCGATAAAAATCGCCAGGATAAACAGCATCACCAGGAAGATGAACAGCAGCGGGTGGCGCTCGACAAAATCCGACTGCTCAGCGTCGCCGCCATACACCGGCGCCGGTTCATCCAGGGGCGTACCGCCGAGCACCAGGAGTATCGCCGAGACTCCGTCGCTGATGCCCTTGCTGAACTGCCCGGTCTTGAACGCCGGGGTGATCACTTGGTTGATGATCACCGAGGCCTGAGCATCGGTCAGGCGATCCTCCAGGCCATAACCCACTTCGATGCGCAGCTTGCGCTCATCCCGGGCGACGATCAGCAGCGCGCCGTTGTTCTTGTCCTTCTGGCCGATGCCCCAATGACGCCCCAGTTGGTAGCCGAAGTCCTCAATGGTGGCGCCTTGCAGGTCCGCCAGGGTCACCACCACCAATTGCTCGCCGGTGGCCTGCTCGTGGGCTTGCAGCTCCTGGGTCAGTTGAGCGCGGGTGGCCGGTTCGATCAGTTGCGCGTTGTCCACCACTCGCCCGCTCAGGGCCGGGAAGCTCAGTTCGGCCTGGGCCGTGACCGCGAACACCCAGAGCAGCAACAGCCCCACTTTAATCGCTCGCATCCGCACCTCGCTCTGTTGTGATCGCTGTGACCGACTGCCGGAAGCGCCGCCCCCGCCAAAACTGCGAAGCCTGGTGCAGCCCCGGGTATTTTGGTCGCGGTTTCAGCTCGCCGACCACGTCAGCGCTGTCGACAGCAACGCGCCGGGCAGCAAGCGCGACAACGGCGCCATCAGAATTTGACTTTAGGGGCTTGCTCGGCGTCGGGGGTGATGGCCTCGAAGGACTCACGCACCGGCAGGTCGCTGTACATCAGGCTGTGCCACAGGCGGCCGGGGAAGGTACGGATCTCGGTGTTGTATTTTTGCACCGCGAGGATAAAGTCGCGGCGAGCCACGGCGATGCGGTTCTCGGTGCCTTCGAGCTGGGATTGCAAGGCCAGGAAGTTCTGGTTGGCCTTGAGGTCCGGGTAGCGCTCGGACACCACCATCAAACGGCTGAGGGCGCCGCTCAACTGGTCCTGGGCCTGCTGGAACTGCTTGAGCTTCTCGGGGTTGTCCAGGGTCTTGGCGTCCACCTGGATCGACGTCGCCTTGGCCCGTGCTTCGATCACCGCGGTCAGGGTGTCTTGCTCGTGCTTGGCGTAGCCCTTGACGGTTTCCACCAGGTTGGGAATCAGGTCGGCACGGCGCTGGTACTGGTTCTGCACCTGGCCCCAATCGGCCTTGACCTGCTCGTCGAGGGTCGGAATGTTGTTGATGCCGCAGCCGCTGAGCAAGCTGCTGAGCAGGATCAGGGCCGCGACGGGCCAGCTCGAACGCAGACGTAGTCCGATGTTCATGGGGGTGGGGCTCCTTGCACAACCTGATGGAATGGATCCTGTGGCTCGCTAAATTCACGGAGGGCGGCAAAATCTGCCTGCGCCACTGGAATGCGTCGAGCCGATGGGCTAAAAGATGCCCAGCGCGAAAAAGAGTTCAGAAGTGTGCGGGATTTATCTGAACAACAATAGTCGCTCCCTAAATTTCGGCTGCTCGACGCGTCACTCCAGCGTCGGCCTTGAGCCTTTGAGAACAATATTCATGAAGAAGCTGTGTTTGCTGGGCCTGCTGGTCAGCCTGGCCAGTCACCCTGTGTTGGCCGAATCCACTTCGGTGCCCCTTGAGAACAAGGACGCTTTCATCAGCAACCTGATGAAGCAGATGACCCTCGACGAGAAAATCGGCCAGCTGCGCCTGATCAGCATCGGCCCGGAAATGCCCCGGGAGATGATCCGCAAGGAAATTGCCGCCGGGCGTATCGGCGGTACGTTCAACTCCATCACTCGCCCGGAAAACCGGCCGATGCAGGATGCGGCCATGCGCAGCCGCCTGAAGATCCCGATGTTCTTCGCCTACGACGTGATCCACGGTCACCGGACCATTTTCCCCATCAGCCTGGCCCTGGCCTCGAGCTGGGACATGGACGCCATCGGCCGCTCCGGGCGCATCGCCGCTCTGGAAGCCAGCGCCGACAGCCTGGACATCACCTTCGCGCCAATGGTCGACATCTCCCGCGATCCTCGCTGGGGCCGCACCTCCGAAGGTTTCGGTGAAGACACCTACCTGGTCTCGCGCATCGCCAAAGTCATGGTCAAGGCCTACCAGGGCGCCACCCCGGCAGCCGCCGACAGCATCATGGCCAGCGTCAAGCACTTCGCCCTGTATGGCGCGGTGGAAGGCGGACGCGACTACAACATCGTCGACATGAGCCCGGTGAAGATGTACCAGGACTACCTGCCGCCCTACCGCGCCGCGATCGACGCCGGCGCGGGCGGGGTGATGGTGGCCCTGAACTCGATCAACGGCGTGCCCGCCACCTCCAACACCTGGCTGATGAACGACCTGCTGCGCAAGGACTGGGGCTTCAAGGGCCTGGCCGTCAGCGACCACGGAGCGATCATCGAGCTGATCCGCCACGGCGTTGCCAAGGACGGGCGCGAAGCCGCCAAGCTGGCGATCAAGGCCGGCATCGACATGAGCATGAACGACTCGCTGTACGGCAAGGAGCTGCCGGGGCTGCTCAAGTCCGGGGAGATCGAACAGAAGGACATCGACAACGCGGTGCGTGAAGTGCTGGCGGCCAAGTACGACATGGGCCTGTTCAAGGACCCGTACCTGCGCATCGGCAAGGCCGAGGATGACCCGGTCGAAACCAACGCCGAAAGTCGCCTGCACCGCAGCGACGCGCGGGATATCGCGCGCCGCAGCCTGGTGCTGCTGAAGAACCGGAACGAGACCCTGCCGCTGCAGAAAACCGCGAAAATCGCCCTGGTCGGCCCCCTGGCCAAGGCGCCGATCGACATGATGGGCAGTTGGGCCGCCGCCGGCGTGCCGGCGCAATCGGTGACCCTGTACGACGGCATGCGCAACGTTCTCGGTGACAAGGCCCAATTGGTGTATGCCCGAGGCTCCAACATCACCGCCGACAAGAAGGTGGTGGACTACCTGAACTTCCTCAACTTCGACGCCCCGGAAGTGGTGGATGACCCGCGCCCGGCGCAGCAGATGATCGACGAAGCAGTGAAAGCGGCCCAGGCCTCGGACGTGGTCGTGGCGGCCGTGGGCGAGTCGCGGGGCATGTCCCACGAGTCCTCAAGCCGCACCGACCTGCACATTCCCGCCAGCCAGCGCGAGCTGATCAAGGCCCTCAAGGCCACCGGCAAGCCGTTGGTATTGGTGCTGATGAATGGCCGGCCACTGTCGCTGCTGGAAGAGAACGAACAGGCCGACGCCATCCTGGAAACCTGGTTCAGCGGCACCGAAGGCGGCAACGCCATCGCCGACGTGCTGTTCGGTGACTACAACCCTTCGGGCAAGTTGCCGATCACCTTCCCCCGCTCCGTGGGGCAGATTCCGACCTACTACAACCACCTGACCATTGGCCGGCCGTTCACGCCGGGCAAACCGGGCAACTACACCTCGCAGTACTTCGATGACACCACCGGCCCGCTGTTCCCGTTCGGCTACGGCCTGAGCTACACCAGCTTCAGTCTGTCGGACATGGCGTTGTCGTCCACCACCCTGAACAAGGGCGGCAAGCTCGACGCCAGCGTGACCCTGAAGAACACCGGCAAGCGTGACGGCGAAACCGTGGTGCAGTTGTATGTGCAGGATGTGGCCGGGTCGATGATCCGCCCGATCAAGGAACTGAAGAACTTCCAGAAAGTGATGCTCAAGGCCGGTGAAACGAAGGTCATTCACTTCACCCTTACCGAAGAGGATTTGAAGTTCTACAACGCCCAGCTCAAGTACGCCGCCGAGCCGGGTGACTTCAATGTACAGATCGGCCTGGACTCCCAGGACGTCGAACAACAGAGCTTCGAACTGCTCTGAGCCCTCCCGCTCCCACGCCCAGCGCGTGGGAGCGATCAGCCCCGCCGATTCAGCAGGTTGACCACCACCCGGTCGACCCAGCCCCAGATCCGCTGTTTGACCCGCCGCCACAACGGCCGGCTGCGCCATGCCTCGAGGCTGACGCTCTGGCTTTGCGCAAAGTCGGCGGTAAAACTCGCCGCCACCGCCGCCGTCAATTGCGGGTCCAGGGCCTCCAGGTTGGCCTCTAGGTTGAAGCGCAGGTTCCAGTGGTCGAAGTTGCATGAACCGATGCTCACCCAATCATCCACCAACACCATTTTCAGGTGCAGGAAACACGGCTGGTATTCGAAAATCTGCACTCCGGACTTGAGCAGGCGCGGGTAATAACGATGCCCGGCGTAGCGCACCGATGGATGATCGGTGCGCGGCCCCGTCAGCAGCAGGCGCACATCCACCCCGCGGGCCGCCGCCCGGCGCAGGGAACGACGCACCGACCAGGTGGGCAGGAAATACGGCGTGGCCAGCCAGATACGCCGCTGACCACTGTTCAAGGCACGAATCAGCGCATGCAGGATGTCCCGATGCTGGCGGGCGTCGGCGTAGGCCACCCGACCCAGGCCTTCGCCCGACTGCGGCGGCCGGGGCAAGCGTGGCAGGCCGAACTGCGCATCGGGCTTCCAGGCGCTGCGCTGGGAGTTGGCTTCCCATTGCCGGTCGAACAACTGCTGCCAGTCCTGCACCAGCGGGCCGTGGATCAGCACCATGACTTCGTGCCAGTCGCTGCTGTTGTGCACCGGGTTCCAGAACTCGTCGGTCACGCCGGTGCCGCCCACCACCGCCAGGGACTGGTCCACCAGCAGTAATTTGCGGTGATCGCGGTACAAGTTGCGGGCGCCTTGGCGCCAGCGCAGACGGTTGTAGAAACGCAGTTCGACCCCGGCCGTGGTCAGACGCTGGCGCAAGCTGAGGGTAAAGGCCAGGCTGCCGTAATCATCGAACAGGCAACGGACCTGCACGCCGCGCTCGGCGGCCTGGACCAGGGCCACGACCATGGCTTCGGCACAGGCGCCCGCCTCCACCAGGTACAGCTCCAGCTCCACCTGTTGCTGGGCCCGGGCAATGGCCACCAGCATCCGTGGAAAAAAGTCCGGGCCGTCGATCAGCAACTCGAAGCGATTGCCTTCACGCCAGGGAAACACCGCGCCGCGCATATCAGCGCGCCGTGAAAATCAGCACCGCACCCACCGGCACCGAAAAGCTGATGGCCGACAAACCAGCGGCCTTGCGCAGGGTTTCCAGGCCAGGAGCCAGGTTGAAGTCTTCGGCATTCAGCACCAGGGGCTCCAGGGTCACCACCTGGAAGCGCCGGTCGTCGAGGCGGGTCGCCAGCAACTCGGCGTTGTAAGTGTGCTGCTGGCCATGGAGTTCGACCGTCACCGGCAGCAGCAACTCAATCTGCGCCCCCGGGGCCAGGTCATTGATCGGCTGCAGGTTGAGCTGGGCGCTGACCAGGGCTTCCGGGAAGGTCGCCACCTCGAACAGCTCCTTGCGCATGCGCTCATCACGCAAAGGGATGCCGCTGTTGATCGAGTCCAGCTCGACCTGCAACTGGGCCTGGCCCTTGGCATCGACCTTGCCGTGCAGCACCAGGAATCGATGCACTTCGGAAACGTTAGCGTTCTTGGTGGTGATGAACGACAGGCGGGAAGATTCGTTGTCCAGGTACCAACTGGCATGGGCCGGCAGGGCCAAAAGCCCGAGCAGACTGAGAAAGAGACGAATCGACGTAGGCATGCAAGGTCCTCTGGGCAGTGGGCGCCAACCTTAACCGGCTGCCTGAACCCTGGCAAACCCGGTGATCGGCCGGGTCGCTGCCGTGTTGACGCTGGCCATACGCACTGCACCGAGCCGGCGCTGGTTAGCGCGGTTCAGGCGAGGCTCCTCTGCAGTTGCCCGATGGTGTCGGCCAAGCGCGCCAAATGACGCTGGCGCACCGGCTCCACGCCGCAGAGATCCATCGGCCAGTGCAAAGCGATGCTACCAACGACCTTACCCTCATGCTGAATCGGCAGGGCCAGCGCGCGGATCAGGAACGGCAGGCGCACCGGGTATTCCCAGTGGCCCTCGGTGCGCTGGCCAAAACCCAGGTGCTGGGATTGCTCACAGGCCTGGTGCCGGTCCTCCTGGGCCACGCGCTCACGCTGTGCCAGGCGCTCCACCTCGCTCCCATCGAGGGCACCGAGGCAGGCCTTGCCCATGGCGGAATGGAACAGGCTGGCGTGCTGGCCCACGACTCGGCAATGGCTCGGGTAACGTTTGCGCAAAACCGCTGGCACCGAGCTTTCCATGACCTCAAGGTGCTCGCCATCGAAACTCGACAAGTCGCTTACCAACCCGGTGCTCTCACTCAGTTCCAGCAACCAGGGCGTGGCCTGCTCCGCCAGGTGATGCTTGAAGCGCTGCCGGCTATCCCCGAACAGGCGCCTGGCACACAGGCGATAACGTCGATCACTGAGGCCGCGGTAGACCCAGCCCTGCTCTTGCAGGGTCATGAGCATGCGCGAAACCGTGGCCTTGGGCAGGTTTGTCAGGTAGTGCAACTCCTCCAGCCCCAACGCCTGATGCTGCCCCAGCAACTCGACAATCGCCAAGGCTCGCTCCACCGAACGCACGCTGCCGGTTTCCACCTTGCTGGCCATACTCCACACTCCCTGACCGCAGACAAAAGAACAGTTCCAGCAGCAAGATGCAGGCCCTTGGCCCCCCCCGATGGTCCACTCATGGTTACAGCTGATTGCACGGCCACCTGAAAACGCCGTACGGCGGGAATCAGCCCGCTGTAGCAGGAGGCCGACTCCACGCCAGCCTACCGCAGACCTGATCGGCAGAGCCCGGCTACAGTCGCTGCCCAAGGCCTGAAGCGACCCGGACTGGCCTTAGCCGGTGCGCCCAAGGCTGGAGTGCATCGAAAGGGAACACTTGGGCACTGGGCCTCGGCGGCCAATCGTAACCTTCGATCAGGCAGTGGGCCCGGGCGGATGCCCAGGCCCAACGCGAGCCACGGAGGACAACCCGGCGGGATCGCTCAAGACTCCCCCAGGGGCAGCGCCTCGGGCTCGTCGCTCACCACTGGGTCATGCATGCAATAGATCCCCAGCAAGCTCAGCAACGACGTGGCCAACACATAGAACGAAGGCGCCACCGGCGTGGCCATGACCCGGCTCAACCACGTGACGATCAGCGGCGCAAAACCGCCGAAGAGCATCACGGTTACGTTGTAAGCCACGGACACTCCGGTGGAACGCACGGCAATCGGGAACTGCTCCGCCAGCGCCGTCGGCCCGGGGCCGAAAAAACCGCCGATCGCCGCACACAAGAGGGACTGCATGACCAGCAAGCGCCCGATGGAAGGCGCTGCGGCGACCCAGATGTACAGCGGGTAGACCATGACAAAGAACGCCAGGGTAAACGCCATCAGCACCGGGCGCCGGCCCACACGGTCCGACAGGGCCCCGGCCAGGGGAATCACCAGGGTCATCAAGGCCACGGCGAACATTTGCACCAGCAGCACCTGATCCAGGGGCAGGCCAAGGTTGCTGTGGGCGAACGTCGGCATGTTCACCAGCACCACATAGAACGCCACGGTGCCACCGCAGCACAGGCCCATGGACACCAGGATGGCCCGGCGATGCTCGGCCAGCACCTGCAACAGGCCCGGCCCTTTGCCCCGACGCCCCTTGCGGGACTCGACAAAGGCTTGCGGCTCGTCCATGTATTTGCGGATCCACAAGCCCAGCGGGCCGATCAACAAGCCCAAGATAAACGGCAGCCGCCAACCCCAGAGTTCGAAGGCTTTCGGGGGCAGGAAATGGGTCACCAGGGCCACGATGGCGGCACCGCTGAACACCGCCAGGCACTGCCCGACCAACTGCCAGGAACCGTACAAACCTTTGCGATGCGGCGGCGCACTCTCCACCAGATAGGCCGTGGCACTGGCGTACTCACCGCCGGTGGCGAAGCCCTGGAGCATCCGCGCCACCACGATCAGCAACGGCGCACCAAGGCCGATGGCCGCGTAGTTTGGCGCGAAGACAATCAGCGCAATGGCCAGGGTCATCAACTGAATGATCACCAGCATCGCGGCCTTGCGCCCCTTGCGGTCCGAGTAGATGCCCAACAGCACACCGCCCACAGGGCGCATGAAAAAACCCACACCGAAGGTGCCCAGGGCCATCAGCAACGAGGTGTACTCATCATCGGAGGGAAAGAACTGCCGGGCGATCACGCTGGCGAGAAAACCGTAAACGATAAAGTCGTACCACTCCAGGGCGTTGCCGATCACGGCCGCGACCACCTGGCGGTTGCGGGAAACAGAGGGTGTCGTGGAACTCATAGGGCTGACCTTCAATCACGCGTGAGCCAAAGGGCAGGCTCGGGAAGGGATCGGGCATGCTCATGCGCCCGGTTCGGTGGCAGCAACAAGCCGGGTGTCAGGCCGGCTTGAGCCAGCGTTCGGCCAAGGCAGCCCAATAGGCGGCACCGGTCAGCAGGATGTCGTCGTTGAAGTCATATCCGGGGTTGTGAACCATGGGCTGGGCCAGCCCGTTGCCAATGAGCAGGTAGCTGCCAGGGCAGCGTTGCAGCATCCAACCGAAGTCCTCGCTGCCCATGAGCGTCGGCGTATTGCCGTTGACTGCTGCCGCCCCCACCAGCGCCACCCCCACCTGGCGGGCAAACTCGGTCTCTGCCGGGCTGTTGACCAGCACCGGGTAGGCTGGACGATGCACAATCCGGGCGCTGCAGCCGTAACTCTCGGCCTGGGTCTGGACGATCGCCTTGACCCGCTCCAGCATCTGCTCGCGTACCGCGCTGTCCAGCGCACGCAGGCTCAGGCGCAGCAACGCCTGCTGCGGGATCACGTTGGCGGCTTCACCGGCCTGCAAGGCTCCGACGCTGACCACCGCCGCCTGCTGGGCGTCGATATTGCGCGCCACCACCGTTTGCAGGGCCATGACCACGGCTGACGCGGCCACCACCGGATCAATACTCAGGTGCGGCATCGAACCATGGCCGCCAACCCCCTCGATCACCACCTCAAGCAGGTCCTGGGAAGCCATCATCGGCCCCTCGCGCAAGCCCAGGTGCCCGGCCGGCAAACCCGGCATGTTGTGCATGGCGAACAGCGCCTCACAGGGGAAGCGCTCCAGCAAACCGTCGGCCAGCATGGCCTCGGCGCCGCCCTGCCCCTCTTCCGCCGGTTGGAAAATCAGGTTCAGGGTGCCCTCGAACAGCCGGGTCGCGGCCAGGTAACGTGCGGCCCCAAGCAGCATGGTGGTGTGGCCGTCGTGGCCACAGGCGTGCATGCAACCCTGGTAGCGGCTGCTGTAGGGCACGCCGCTGTTCTCGACGATGGGCAAAGCGTCCATGTCGGCGCGCAAACCGAGGGTCCGCGCGCTGTTGCCACTGCGCAGCACGCCCACCACGCCGGTCTTGCCAACCCCGGTGTGGACGTCATAGCCCCACTCTTCAAGGGCGCGGGCCACCAGGGCCGAGGTGCGTTGCTCCTCGAAACCGAGTTCTGGGTGGGCGTGAATGTCTTGGCGCGTGGCACGCAGGTCGCCGACGACGTCCTCGAGCCAGGCAACAATATGCGGGTATTCGGTCATGGCCAATCTCCTCGGGGGCGGGTGTATTCCCGTTCTTTTTCGGAGCATTGCAGGGCGCCGCAAGGCGTAGTGAACGCTCTGCGCCAGCTAACCGCGAGGTCGATCAGAGAACAATCAAATGTGGTTCCGCTGGGTGGAACCACTGGCCGAAGCCGCCCGATACCGGGGTGAGAACTCAGGGTTGCAAACGGCAGCCTTGGCGTTCGTCCAGCCAGATCGCACGGTGGCTGCGGCCCAAGCCACTGGCGCTGACTTGGCGCCGCTCGGGGTCATCGTCCAGGCGACTGATGGGCAGGTACTGCTGCACATACGCCCGACAACTGTCTGCTGGGTTGTGCATCACGTAGCGACAGGAGCAGTACTCCTTGGCGGTGTAGGCACTGAGAATATCGGGAAAGGCTTGTAAGGCTTTTCGCTCCTGCCAGCCCCAGCCCAGCAGCAGCGCCAGCAACAGCAGAAGCCCCAGGCTGAAAGGACGACGCCAAGATCGCTGCCCTGTCCGCGCCATCATGGCTGCACCCGGGCCGTAACGGCGGCCAGCACCCGCTTAAGCAGTTGGTTGTGCTGATAGCCACCCTCGCGGTCATCGGCGTAGCGCACGATCACCAGCCCCGCGCTGGGCACGATATAGAGGGCCTGCCCCCAATGGCCCAACGCAGCGTAGGTATCGGCCGGAGCATCGGGCCAGGGCCGAGGGGCCCCGGCCAATGAGCGATTGAGCCACCAATGGCCGCCGGGCACGGCCTCATCCTGGCCGTCCTGGTAGCCGGGGAACGGCTCACGGTTGAAGGCCACCCAGTCCTTGGGCAGTAACTGCCGCTCGTGCCAACGGCCGTCACGCAGCATGAGCAAGCCCACCCGTGCCAAATCCTGGGCACGTAAGTACGCGTAGGAAGACGCGACGAAAGTGCCGCTGGCGTCCCGCTCCCAGACCGCGTGCTGTATGCCCAAGGGTTCGAAAAGTGCAGTCCAGGGGTAGTCCGCGTACGCCTGGGCGCCGAGCATATGCTTCAAGGCGGCGGACAACAGGTTGCTATCGCCACTGGAATAGCGAAACGCCTGACCGGGTTTGGCGAATGCCCCTCGCTCAGCGGTAAAGGCCGCCATGTCCTGCGAGCCACAGGTGTAGAGCATCGCCACCACAGAAGAATGCAAGGGCGCGTACTCGTAGTCTTCTTGCCAATCCAGGCCCGAGGCCCAATGCAGCAGGTCGGCCAGGCTCAGGTCAGGGTGCTGCGCAAGGGGTGGATAGTAGCGGACGGCCTTGTCCTGCAGGGCAAAACGCCCTTCGCCATAGGCCACCCCCAGCAAGGTCGCCATCAGGCTTTTGCTGATGGACCAGGTCAGGTGCGGGGTCTGGGCGGTGGTCGGCGCGGCGTAGCGCTCATAGATCAGCCGGCCGTCCTGGATCACCAGCAAGGCGTCGCTGCGAATGCCTGCGCGGGTCACGTCATCCCGGGGCGGGAAGGCGTAATCCTCCAGGGCAGTCAGTGCCGGGCCGCTGAGCGCCGGCCCCTGAGGCCATTGCACACCCGGCCACTCTTGCGCCTGGCTGACACAGGGCAGCCATAGAAGCAGCATCAACAATAGGGTCGAGCCTTTGGCCATGGTGGGCACTCGGGAAGCGGCAACCGTCAAGACTAGCCTGGCCAGATGACAGTTTTGCAGCAGCGCAAGGGGCGCTGGCGCCAGGCGGGACTAGCCAGCGCCTTGAACAAGTGCTCGTTAACGGGCAAGGGCCTTGGCCAGACGCTGGGCACGGGCCGGTGCAGCGAACGCCAGGATCGCCTGGTCTCGCCGCCATAACCCGGCCCATTCTTCGGGCCCTGCAGCGAACGCGGCGGTCAGCTGCGGCGCAAGCCCATCGAACTGGGCGAACAAACCTCCCAGCAGCACATGCCCGCTGCCCGCCGACGGGTTCTGCCGGCTGACTTCGGCGCAGCCCGCCAGCAAGGCCAGCAATTGCAGTTGCAGGGCTTGCGGCCAGTCACAGTCTTGGCCAACCCCGTACAGCCAGGCACTCATGGCGCTGAGTACATAAATGTCTTCCAGGGTGCGAAAAGGCTTCACGTAAGCGTCCCAGCCATCACCGGCCAGCAACTCGCAGAAGGCGTTGTCCAACAGCAGGCGGCCGTGACTGATCTCCGGCATCAGCGGCAAGGCCGGGAGTTTTTCCACGCTGACGCCTGGGTCGCCGGCGTACACCACGGCGAGGTTCAGGCGCGGGGCCTCTTCCGGGCCTTCACTGCGGGCCGCCACCAGCAGCCAGTCGGCCGCATCGCCGGCGGTGACGAAATCCTTGCGCCCGGTCAGTCGCAAATCTTGCAGACGGGTTTGCATGTCCGCCGGCCGCAAGCTGCGCTGCTCAGTGGCGCACAGGGCCCCCAGGCCCGGCGGCGCACTGGGCCAGAGCATGCGCAAGGCGGCCTGGTAACCCACCAGGAACGCCAGCCCCGGGGTGGCCATCAAGCGCCCGCCGCGCACCGCCAACTCGAAGGGAGTGACCGGCCCCACATGCTGCAACAACGTGGCAAAGGCTTCAGCCAGATCGGCTTGGACGGGCAGGCGTTCACGGCAGTTGAGCAGGGCTGGCCAAGGCATGGGGGCTTCCTCTGGGGCTGTCATACAAGCATCACCAAAGCTTCATGGCGATGACACCGGGGCTACATAGCCTGACTTTGCACAACAAAGTCGATCGGCTGCAACCCAAGGCGGGTCAGTGGCCCGCACGGAGATTCACAATGACTCAGATCGCCCGCATCAGCGACACCGGCCATGAACGCCGCTTGCAAGCCGAACGCCTGATTGGCGCCCAGGCCCTTGAGGAAGCTCAAGCCTTGCGCTTCAACGTGTTCAGCGGCGAGTTCAACGCCAAGCTGAAAGGCGCGGAACTGGGCCTGGACATGGATGACTACGATGTTCACTGCAGCCACATCGGCGTGCGGGATTTGAACAGCGGTCGGCTGGTCGCCACCACCCGTTTGCTCGACCACCAGGCCGCCAGCAGCCTGGGACGCTTCTACAGCGAAGAAGAATTCAGCCTCCACGGCCTGCTCCAGCTCAAGGGCCCAATCCTCGAAATCGGTCGCACCTGCGTCGACCCGGCGTACCGCAACGGCGGCACCATCGCCGTGCTCTGGGGCGAATTGGCCGAAGTGCTCAACCAGGGTGGCTACAGCTACCTGATGGGCTGCGCGAGCATCCCGATGCAGGACGGCGGTGTGCAGGCCCAGGCGATCATGCAGCGCCTGCGCGAACGCTATCTGTGCACCGAATACCTGCGGGCCGAACCGAAAAAGCCGCTGCCGAACCTGGATGTGCCGTCCAACGTGATCGCCGAAATGCCGCCCCTGCTCAAGGCCTATATGCGCCTGGGCGCGAAGATCTGCGGTGAACCCTGCTGGGACGAGGACTTCCAGGTGGCCGACGTGTTTATCCTGCTCAAGCGCGACGAGTTGTGCCCGCGTTACGCCCGCCACTTCAAGGCGGCCGTGTGATGAGCCGCCTGCGGGTCTACGGGCGCATCGCCCGAGTGCTGTTGGTGGTAGCCCTGGGCTTGTGCATGGCCGGTGTGTTCGGCCTGTTCGAGCGCCTGGGCATCGCCCACTCAATGGTGCGTCGCCAGCGCTGGTCACGCTTTTTCATGGCCCGCCTGAGCAATGCCCTGCCCTTTCGCGTCACGGTCCATGGGCAGTTGCCCGAACAGCCGATGCTGTGGGTCAGCAACCATGTGTCGTGGACGGACATTCCCCTGCTGGGCATGCTGGCGCCGCTGTCGTTCCTGTCCAAGGCCGAAGTGCGCACCTGGCCCGTGGCGGGCTGGCTGGCGGCCAAGGCCGGCAGCCTGTTTATCCGTCGCGGTTCGGGCGATAGCCAACTGATCCGCAAACAGATGACCCGGCACTTGCAGCAGGAACATCCCTTGCTGATGTTTCCCGAAGGCACCACCACCGACGGACGTGCCCTGCGCACCTTCCACGGGCGCCTGTTGGCCAGCGCCATCGATGCCGACGTGGCGCTGCAACCGGTGGCGATTCGTTACCTGCGAGACGGGCAGATCGATGCCTTGGCACCCTTTATCGGCGACGATGACCTGCTGTCACACCTGATGCGCCTGTTCGCCAACGATCAAGGCCAGGTGCACATCCACTTGCTCAAGCCGATCGCCTGCCAGGGCCAGGAGCGCGCAGCACTGGCATTCCAGGCACAACAGGCGGTGCAGAAAGCCTTGTTTGGCGATGTGGCACAACCGGCCGAACCGCGTCGCGCCGGCGAACTGATCGCCGCCTGAACGTATAGGAACCGGCTTGCCGGCGAAGAGCGCCCTGAGGCAAACAACGCCCATCAGGCCGCCTTCGCTGGCAAGCCAACGCCTACAACGGGGTGGAATGTTGCGCAGCGAACGCCTGCAGTTGCGGGTAGAAGGCCCGAAAATCTTCGCTCAACGGCTGGTACAAACGCTCCAGCTCCCCCATGGCCGCCGCCAGTTCCTCCGGCCGCGACAAGCGCCGGGCGATGCCCTGCAACACCTGCTCCAGCACCTCGAAATCCCGATAGGAACCCAGCCAGTCATGGGCCGCCATATGGGGCGCGATCTGCGCCAGGCGCCCCGGTAACTGGGGCTCCGCCGCCAACACCCGATACACATCGCGGGTAAAGAGTTCCAGCGGCCGGTCGGCGTATTGCGCCCAGTCCCGCGCCAGGCAGTGATCGAAAAACACGTCCAGGACAATGCCGGCGTAACGTCGCCGGGTCAGGGAAAACCGCGACAATGCCGCCCCCACCAAAGGGTGGCTGTCGGTGTAGATGTCGATGCTGCGGTGCAGGCGGATGCCGGCTTCGACGTCCGGGACGAACTGGCCTTGCAGCCGCCCTTTGACAAAGTCGCCGTACAGACTGCCGAGTAATTGGCCGGGGCGCTGGCCGCCGAGGTGCAGATGTGCGAGATAATTCATCCGCGCAGCTTAGCACCGCGCCCAACATATCGTTATAACTCGATATACCGATAAAGCATGATTTAAGACCAAAATCATATTGGTATATCGCGAAGTACCGATTTAAAGTTCGTCTTATCGCGATATAACGTTTTACGGATACCGAGCCCTGCCATGTCCATTGACCTCGACGAAATAATAAAAGCCCTGGCGCACCCAGTACGGCGAGAGATTCTCCACTGGCTGAAAGACCCGACAGTCGAATTCCCCGATCAGTCCCATAGCAACGAGCACGGCGTGTGTGCCGGGCAGATCGATCAGCGCTGCGGCCTGTCGCAGTCAACCGTGTCGGCCCATCTGTCCACCTTGCAACGTGCCGGGCTGATCAGCAGCCGCAAAGTCGGCCAATGGCACTTTTTCAAACGCAATGAGGAAAACATCCAGCAATTCCTCAAGCAAATGAGCCAAGAGCTCTGACCTGACAAGGATCCATCAATGCCCCTCTCGCTCATCATCCTGGCCTTGAGTGCCTTCGCCATCGGCACCACCGAGTTCGTCATCATGGGCCTGTTGCCCGATGTGGCGAAGGACCTCGGTGTGTCGATCCCCAGTGCCGGCTGGCTGGTGACCGGGTACGCCCTGGGCGTGGCCATCGGCGCGCCCTTCATGGCCCTGGCCACGGCCAAGCTACCGCGCAAGGCCGCCCTGGTGGCGTTGATGGGGATTTTTATCGTCGGCAACCTGCTGTGCGCCCTGGCCAGTGACTACAACGTGCTGATGTTTGCCCGGGTGGTCACGGCCCTGTGCCACGGCGCCTTCTTTGGTATCGGTTCGGTGGTCGCCGCCGGCTTGGTGCCTGCCAACAAACGCGCCTCGGCGGTGGCTTTGATGTTCACCGGCTTGACCCTGGCCAACGTTCTCGGCGTGCCGCTGGGCACCGCCCTGGGCCAGGATGCCGGCTGGCGTTCGACCTTCTGGGCGGTGACCGTGATCGGCGTGATTGCACTGATCGGCCTGATCCGCTTTCTGCCGGCCAAGCGCGATGAAGAAAAACTCGACATGCGTTCGGAACTCGCTGCCCTCAAGGGCGCTGGCATCTGGCTGTCCCTGAGCATGACCGCGTTGTTCGCCGCCTCGATGTTCACCCTCTTCACTTATGTCGCCCCGCTGCTGGGGGATGTCACCGGTGTGTCGCCCGACGGCGTGACCTGGACCCTGCTGCTGATCGGCCTGGGCCTGACCCTGGGCAACATCATCGGCGGCAAGCTGGCGGACAAACGCCTGGGCGCCACCCTGATCGGGGTCTTCGTCGCCATGGCGGTGGTGTCCACGGTACTGAGCTGGACCAGCGTCGCGCTGATTCCTACCGAGATCACCCTGTTCCTCTGGGCCACAGCGTCCTTTGCCGCCGTGCCGGCCCTGCAGGTCAACGTGGTGAGCTTCGGCAAGGCCGCGCCGAACCTGGTGTCGACCCTGAACATTGGCGCCTTCAACATCGGCAACGCCCTGGGCGCCTGGGTGGGCGGCAGCGTCATCGCCCACGGTTTCGGCCTGACCAGCGTGCCACTGGCGGCGGCCCTGCTGGCGGTGCTCGCGCTGCTGGTGACGCTGATTACCTTTCGCCAGGGCGGCAACCCCGACCTGGCGCCTGCGACTCATTGATACGTTCATTTCATTTAAAGAAGGGTGTACTTCATGACGACGATTTTTGACCCGATCACACTGGGCGACCTGGAGCTGTCCAACCGCATCATCATGGCCCCACTGACCCGCTGCCGCGCCGACGCAGGCCGTGTGCCCAACTCGCTGATGGCCGAGTACTACGTGCAACGTGCCTCCGCGGGCCTGATTCTCAGCGAAGCCACGTCGGTCACCCCGATGGGCGTTGGCTACCCGGATACCCCTGGCATCTGGTCCAACGACCAGGTCCGTGGCTGGAGCAACGTGACCAAGGCCATCCACGGCGCCGGCGGCAAGATCTTCCTGCAACTGTGGCACGTGGGGCGTATCTCGCACCCGTCCTACCTGAATGGTGAAACCCCGGTCGCACCGAGTGCCCTGCAGCCTAAAGGCCACGTCAGCCTGGTGCGCCCTCTGTCCGACTACCCGACCCCGCGCGCCCTGGAAACCGCTGAAATCGCCGACATCATCGACGCCTACCGCGTGGGTGCGGAAAACGCCAAGGCCGCCGGTTTCGACGGCGTGGAAATCCACGGTGCCAACGGCTACCTGCTGGACCAGTTCCTGCAAAGCAGCACCAACCAGCGCACCGATAATTACGGCGGCTCCCTGGAAAACCGTGCCCGCCTGCTGCTGGAAGTCACCGACGCCGCCATTGAAATCTGGGGCGCTGGCCGCGTGGGCGTGCACCTGTCACCCCGCGCCGACTCCCATGACATGGGCGACGAGAACCTCGCAGAAACCTTCATCTACGTGGCACGTGAACTGGGCAAGCGCGGCATCGCCTTTATCTGCTCCCGCGAAAAAGAAGGGGCCGACAGCCTCGGCCCGCAACTCAAAGAGGCCTTTGGCGGCCCTTACATCGCCAACGAACGCTTCACCAAAGACAGCGCCAACGCCTGGCTGGCCAGTGGCAAGGCCGATGCAGTGGCCTTCGGCGTCCCCTTCATCGCCAACCCGGACCTGCCAGCACGCTTGAAGGCCGACGCCCCATTGAACGAGCCGCACCCGGAAACCTTCTACGGCCAGGGCCCGGTCGGCTACATCGACTACCCGACGTTGTAAGGTTCAGCGCGGCATGAAAAAGCCCCCGGCTCTGACGAGTCGGGGCTTTGTTGTTTGTGGGCGCTGGTAAAGGGTAGCGAGCGACTCAAGCCTAGCGTTGTACCCAGGCCACCGCCAAACCACTGAGGCAAATCACCGTGATACCGATCACCCCATAGGTGTCGGGGGTGTGATCGAAAATCAGGTAGCCATAGAGACCGGCAAACAGAATCTGCCCGTAGCTGAACGGCGCCAGCATCGCCGGAGCAGCATGGCGAAACGCCTGGGTCAGCAACATATGGCCGAGCATGCCACAGGCCCCCAAGCCGATCATGAACAGGCCGTGCAGCAGGCTCGGAGTGCTCCAGAAAAACGGCAGCAGCGCACTCATGATCAGGCTGTTGAGAATCCCGGTGAGGAAGTTGCTGGTGGTCGGGCTATCGATGCCGCTGAGTTTGCGCGTGAGCAATTGATAGAAGCCGAAACACAGGGCTGAGCACAGCGGCAGCAGAATCGCCGGCGTGAACAATGCGCCGCCGGGACGCACCACAATCAGTACCCCGACAAAACCCGCCAACACCGCCAGCCACTGGCTACGCGTGACCCGCTCGCCCAGTAGCGGCACTGACAAGGCCGTGACCAGCAGTGGCGCCAGGAAGTTGACCGCCGTGGCTTCCGCCAACGGGATGTAGCGCAAGCCCGTGGTAAAGAACAGGCTGGTCCCGATCAGGCACAACGCCCGCAGCAACTGCAGGCCGGGGCGTTTGGTGCGCACCACTGCTGAAAAACCGCTGCGCGGAACGAACACCACCAGCATCAACAAGGTGTGCACCACGTAGCGGGCCCAGACCACCATGACGATGGGGTAGAAGCCGGACAGGTACTTGGACAGGGTGTCGTGGCTGGCGAACAGCAGCACCGCCAGACAGATCAGGGCGATGCCTTTGATGGGCTGCTCGGAGCCCTTGAAGACGGAGGCACTCACACTCATTCACACGCTCGACACAAATCCCCTACAAAATACATAGCTCGCTATCTATCAAGATAGAGCCCGCACGTATATAAAAGCACGCAATTGAAACAACGCGAGCACGGGGAGTGATCTTCCAGCGGGGTGGGCGTTGACACACCTGGACTCAATTTCACAGGTTGTCTTAATGACGCAGGCTAGGGCTCACGCGCAGCATATCCAGGCCGATGTCGATCCAGCGTTCGGCCTCGGCGTGCAGCGCGAAACTTTCCGGCGCCAACAGCCACTGATACAGCATGCCGTCGATAAAGGCATGCAGGGTGATAGCCGCACGGGCCGTGTCCAGGTTTTCGGGCAATTGCCCCCGGTTCACTGCATTGCGCAACGCCAGTTCGATGTGCACGTTGCAATCCAGGCTGGCCGAGCGCCGCTGACGACGCAAGTCGCACATTTCATCGGTGAACTCGCACTTATGAAACAAAATCTCATTGATGCGTCGGGTCTTCGGGTCCAGGGCAACTTGATGAAACAAATGAATCAGCAGGTTGCGCATGCAGCCCAACGGGTCCATCTCATCTACATTTTCACTGGCCTTGGCCATCTCATCCAACGGCTCGCGCAAGCTATCGAGCATGGCTTGCACCAGGTCGGCCTTGTTACTGAAGTGCCAGTAAATAGCGCCCCGAGTCACCCCCGCCAATGTCGCAATATCGGCCAGGGTGGTACGCGCAACACCGCGCTCGTAAAAGGCTTTTTCAGCCGCCTCGAGTATCTGGTTACGGGTTTCTTGAGCTTCCTCTTTGGTACGGCGGACCATGGCAGTCAAACCTCGATCAGGATCCTCAAGCGATGCATGAAGACCTTCTGAATAAATATGGAACGGCCTCTCTGGTGCCGTTTACCCAGCCTACAATTCAACCTTTGAAACGGCCTCTGTAACCGTGTGGACACGCAGCCGAAAGGTATTTACAAACAACCATGAACGTAAGTATATTCCTTAGCAAGCTACTTATCCACTCAGCACTCTTTTTTTACCCTTCCACTTTTCTTGTGCGCATCTCGCGTGCCTGACCCGAGGATCTTCATGCAACTCAAGCCAGCTGTTACCGCTCTGGTTACTGCCGTCGCCCTGGCATCGCTGCTCAGCGGATGTAAAAAGGAAGAGGCGGCTCCGGCCCCTCAGACCCCTCAGGTCGGCGTAGTCACCCTACAACCTCAAGCCTTCACCCTGACGTCGGAGCTGCCGGGTCGTACCACTGCGTACCGCATTGCCGAAGTTCGTCCTCAGGTCAACGGCATCATTCTCAAGCGCCTTTTCAAGGAAGGCGGCGACGTCAAGGAAGGGCAACAGCTTTACCAAATTGATCCGTCGGTCTATGAGGCAACCCTGAAAAGTGCCCAAGCCAACCTGCAATCCACCAAGTCGATCTCCGACCGCTACAAGCAGTTGGTGGATGAGCAAGCCGTGAGTCGCCAGGAATACGACACCGCAATGGCTAACCGCCTGCAGTCGGAAGCCAGCTTGCAGACGGCCCAGATCAACGTGCGCTACACCAAGGTCTTCGCCCCGATTTCCGGGCGCATCGGCCGCTCCTCGGTGACCGAAGGTGCACTGGTCAGCAACGGCCAGACCGACGCCATGGCCGTGATCCAGCAACTGGACCCCATCTACGTCGACGTCACGCAATCCTCCGCCGAGATGCTGAAGCTGCGTCGCGACCTGGAAAGCGGCCAGTTGCAGAAAGCCGGTGCTAACTCCGCCAAGGTCAAGCTGACCCTGGAGGACGGCAGCGAATACGGCCAGGACGGCAAGCTGGAATTCTCCGAAGTGTCCGTGGACGAAACCACCGGTTCCGTGACCCTGCGCGCTGTGTTCCCCAACCCAGACCACACCCTGCTGCCGGGCATGTTTGTCCACGCGCAGCTGCAGGCAGGTGTGAACGCCAAGGCCATCCTCGCGCCGCAGCAAGGTGTGACCCGTGACCTCAAGGGCATTCCAACCGCGATGGTGGTCAACCAGGACAACAAGGTTGAACAGCGCGTATTGGTCGCCAACCGCACCGCCGGCGCCTATTGGCTGGTGGAAAAAGGCTTGAACGCCGGTGACCGCGTGATCACCGAAGGCTTGCAATTCATCAAGCCGGGCATCGAAGTCCAGGTCAAGGATGCCACCAACGCCCAGGCCGCTGGCACCACCGCTCCTGCTGCTGCCGCTGGCAAAGGGGAGTAATTCATGTCGAAATTCTTTATCGACCGTCCCATTTTCGCCTGGGTAATTGCCCTGGTGATCATGCTGGTCGGGGCACTATCGATCCTCAAGCTCCCCATCAACCAGTACCCGGCCATTGCACCAACGGCCATTGATATCCAGGTCACCTACCCAGGCGCTTCCGCACAAACCGTGCAGGACACCGTGGTTCAGGTCATCGAGCAACAGCTCAACGGTATCGACAACCTGCGTTACGTCGCCTCGGACAGTAACTCCGACGGCAGCATGACCATCACCGCGACGTTCAACCAGGGTACCAACCCGGACATCGCCCAGGTTCAGGTGCAGAACAAGCTGAACCTGGCGACCCCACTGCTGCCGCAAGAAGTGCAGCAGCAGGGTATCCGCGTGACCAAGTCGGTGAAGAACTTCCTGATGGTGATCGGGCTGGTGTCGGAAGACGGCAGCATGAACAAGGACGACCTGTCCAACTACATCGTTTCCAACATCCAGGACCCGATCTCGCGGACCTCGGGCGTGGGTGACTTCCAGGTCTTCGGTTCCCAGTACGCCATGCGTATCTGGCTGGACCCGGCCAAGTTGAACAACTTCCAGATGACTCCGGTGGATGTCAGCACCGCCATCCAGGCGCAGAACGTGCAAGTGGCCACCGGCCAGTTGGGCGGCTTGCCTGCCCTGCCCGGCACCCAGCTGAACGCCACCATCATCGGCAAGACGCGCCTGCAAACCGCCGAGCAGTTCGAAAAGATCCTGCTGCGGGTCAACACCGACGGTTCCCAGGTTCGCCTGGGCGACGTGGCTCGTGTTGAGCTGGGCGGCCAGAACTACAGCATCAGTGCACAATTCAACGGCAAGCCGGCTTCCGGCATGGCAATCAAGCTGGCCTCGGGCGCCAACGCCCTGGACACCGCCAAGGCCATTCGCGCCACAGTCGCGTCCCTGGAGCCGTTCTTCCCGCCGGGCATGAAAGCCGTGGTCCCGTATGACACCACCCCCGTGGTGACCGAATCGATCTCCGGTGTGGTTCACACCCTGATCGAGGCGATCGTCCTGGTGTTCCTGGTGATGTACCTGTTCCTGCAGAACTTCCGCGCCACCATCATCACCACGATGACCGTGCCGGTTGTACTCCTGGGGACCTTCGGCATCCTCGCGGCCTTCGGTTTCACCATCAACACCCTGACCATGTTCGGCATGATCCTGGCCATCGGTCTATTGGTGGACGATGCGATCGTGGTGGTGGAAAACGTCGAGCGGGTCATGGCCGAGGAGCATCTGTCGCCCAAGGAGGCGACGGTCAAATCCATGGGCCAGATCCAGGGTGCATTGGTGGGTATTGCCCTGGTGCTGTCCGCGGTACTGCTGCCCATGGCGTTCTTCGGCGGCTCCACGGGCGTGATCTACAAACAGTTCTCCATCACCATTGTCTCGGCGATGGCGCTGTCGGTACTGGTTGCCCTGATCTTCACCCCGGCCTTGTGCGCCACCATGCTCAAGCCGATCGACCCGGAAAAGCACGGCCAACCCAAACGCGGTTTCTTTGGCTGGTTCAACCGTAACTTCGACCGTGGCGTTCTGAGCTACGAGCGCGGCGTCGGCAACATGATCAAGCACAAGTTTCCGTCGCTGCTGGTCTACGTGATCATCTTCGCCGGCATGATTTGGCTGTTCACCCGGATTCCGGCGGCATTCCTGCCCGAGGAAGACCAGGGCGTGATCTTTGCCCAGGTGCAGACGCCGGTCGGCTCTTCGGCGGAACGCACGCAGAAAGTCATCGACGACATGCGCATCTTCTTGTTGAACGACAAGGAAGGCGAGCCAGGCGAAGGCAAGGCTGTGAAGTCGGTGTTCACCGTGAACGGCTTCAACTTCGCGGGTCGTGGCCAAAGCTCCGGCTTGGCGTTCGTGATGCTCAAGCCCTGGGACGAGCGGGATGCGTCGCAGTCGGTGTTCGAAGTGGCGAAGCGTGCCCAGGGCTACTTCTCCCAGACCTTCAAGGACGCCATGGTATTTGCCATCGTGCCGCCGTCGGTCCTGGAGTTGGGTAACGCCACCGGTTTCGACGTGTTCCTGCAAGACCAGGGCGGCGTCGGCCACGACAAGTTGATGGAGGCCCGTAACCAGTTCCTCGGCATGGCCTCGCAAAGCAAGATCCTCGCAGGCGTGCGCCCCAACGGCGTCAACGATGAGCCGCAGTACGAGCTCACCATCGACGACGAGAAGGCCAGCGCGCAGGGCATCAGCCTGTCGAGCATCAACCAGACCCTGGCGATTGCCCTGGGCGGTAGCTACGTCAACGACTTCATCGACCGTGGTCGGGTGAAGAAGGTCTATCTCCAGGGTGAGGCCGCAGGCCGGATGTCCCCTGAAGACCTGAATAAATGGTTCGTGCGCAGCGACTCCGGGAAAATGGTGCCACTGTCGGCCATCGCCTCGGGCCACTGGATCTTCGGTTCGCCGAAACTCTCGCGCTATAACGGTGTAGCGGCGATGGAAATCCTCGGTACGCCAGCACCTGGCTACAGTACCGGTGACGCCATGGCGGAAGTCGAGCAGATCGCCAAGAAACTGCCAGCGGGCGTCGGTTACGCCTGGACCGGCCTGTCTTATGAAGAACGTCTGTCCGGCTCCCAGGCGCCTGCGTTGTACGCCCTGTCGTTGCTGGTGGTCTTCCTCTGCCTGGCAGCGCTGTACGAAAGCTGGTCGATCCCGATCGCGGTAGTGCTGGTGGTGCCACTGGGGGTTCTCGGTGCACTGATGGCAACCAGCCTGCGCGGGCTGTCCAACGATGTGTTCTTCCAGGTGGGTTTGCTGGTGACGGTGGGGCTGGCGGCGAAGAACGCGATCCTCATCGTCGAGTTCGCCAAGGAACTGCATGAACAGGGCAAGGGCATCATCGAATCGGCCGTCGAAGCGTCCCGGATGCGTCTGCGACCGATCATCATGACGTCCATGGCCTTTATCCTCGGCGTACTGCCGCTGGCAATCTCCAGCGGTGCCGGTTCGGGCAGCCAGCACGCCATTGGTACCGGGGTAATTGGCGGTATGATTACCGCCACCGTTCTGGCGATCTTCTGGGTACCGCTGTTCTTCGTGATCGTGACCGCGATGGGCCGCCGCAAGAACGTCACCACTGAAACTCCTAAAGAGGCTGGCCAATGAGCAAGTCGCTACTCTCCCTGGCAATCACGGCGGCAGTGCTGAGTGGTTGCTCGCTGATCCCTGACTATCAGCAGCCGCAAGCGCCGGTAGCGGCGCAGTACCCGCAAGGCCCGGCCTACTCGCCAGCGGAGGCCGCCAACCAGGCGGCCGCCGAACAGGGCTGGCGCCAGTTCTTCCATGACCCGGCCCTGCAGCAATTGATTCAGACCGCCTTGGAGAACAACCGCGACCTCAAGGTCGCGGCCTTGAACATCGACGCGTATGCCGCCCAGTACCAGATCCAGCGAGCGGACCTGTTCCCTGCGGTATCGGCGACCGGCAGCGGCAGCCGCCAGCGCACGCCGGCACGGGTTTCCCAGACCGGCGAAGCGGCGATCAGCAGCCAGTACTCGGCAACCCTGGGCATCAGCGCCTACGAACTGGACCTGTTCGGTCGCGTTCGCAGCCTGAGCGAGCAAGCCCTGCAGACCTACTTCTCCAGCGAAGAGGCTCGGCGCAGCACCCAGATCAGCCTGGTGGCCAGCGTGGCCAACGCCTACCTGACCTGGCAGGCCGACAAGGAACTGCTGAAGCTGACCCAGGACACCCTGAACGCCTACGAAGAGAGCTTCAAGCTCACCTCGCGCAGCAATGAAGTCGGCGTGGCCTCGGCCCTGGACCTGAGCCAGGCGCGCACGTCGGTGGAAAATGCCCGGGTGCAACTGGCGCGTTACACCCGCCAAGTGGCCCAGGACGAAAACAGCCTGACCCTGCTGCTGGGCACGGCGGTTCCGGGCAACCTGCCAGGGGCACAACCACTGTCGGCCGACCTGCTGAGCGAGTTGCCGGCCGGCCTGCCGTCGGAGTTGCTGCAACGACGCCCGGATATTCTCCAGGCCGAGCACAGCCTCAAGGCGGCCAACGCCAACATCGGCGCGGCACGGGCGGCGTTCTTCCCGAGCATCAGCCTGACCGCCAACGCCGGCAGCCTGAGTCCGGACCTGTCCGGCCTGTTCAAGGGGGGGTCGGGGACCTGGCTGTTCCAGCCGCAGATCAACCTGCCGATCTTCAACGCCGGCAGCCTGCGCGCCAGCCTGGATTACTCGAAAATCCAGAAAGAAATCACCGTCGCGCAATACGAAAAGTCCATCCAGACCGCCTTCCAGGAAGTCTCCGATGGGCTGGCGGCACGCCAGACCTACAACCAGCAGTTGCAGGCCCAGCGTGATTTCGTCAACGCCAACCAGGATTACTACCGCCTGGCCGAGCGTCGCTACCGGATCGGGGTCGACAGCAACCTGACCTTCCTCGATGCCCAGCGTTCGTTGTTCAGCGCCCAACAGGCCTTGATCACCGACCGCCTATCCCAGCTGACCAGCGAGGTCAACCTGTACAAGGCCCTCGGCGGCGGCTGGAACGAGCAGACGGCGAAAAACGAGCCGGTGGCGGAACAAGCGCCGAAGCTGCGACTGTTCTGATCGATTGGCGGCCACCCGAAAAACCCACCTTGCGGTGGGTTTTTTTATGCGGGGAGCATCGCCTACAGTAGTGTTCGATTATCGCCCAAAACCCGCTTCCCCCCGATTGAAACGCCTCTTCGCGCAAACCACCATTCCCCGCACTGACAAAAACCAATAACAACAGGTTCTTCACCATGACCCAGCGCCCTGCCCGCTCCGGCTGATCGTCAGCGTTGCCCCCCTACTTCCGAACCCTTGCGACAAGCGTTTTTGCCGCAGTGCAGTGCTGCACCCCTAACAATTAGAGAGCGACAACATGAAGCCAATCACCGCCCCTCAACACCTCTTCTTGCCAAGCCTCGTGGCCGTGGCCCTGGCCAGCGCTGCCGTACCGGTCATGGCTGAGGAATCCGGATTTCTGGAAGACGCCAAGGCCAACCTGAACCTGCGCAACTTCTACATCAACCGCAACTTCACCAACCCGGACAACGCCCAGGGCAAGGCTGAAGAGTGGACGCAAAGCTTTATCCTCGACGCCAAGTCCGGTTTCACCCAGGGCACCATCGGCTTCGGCATGGACGTACTGGGCACCTACTCGGTGAAACTTGATGGCGGCAAAGGCACCCGCGGCACCCAACTGCTGCCGACCGACAATGACGGCCGCCCGGCCGACAACTTCGGCCGCCTGGGCGTGGCCTTCAAGGCCAAGCTGTCGCAGACCGAACTGAAGGTCGGGGAATGGATGCCGGTGCTGCCGATCCTGCGCTCCGATGACGGCCGCTCGTTGCCGCAAACCTTCCGCGGTGGCCAGATCACCTCCAAGGAAATCGACGGCCTGACCCTGTACGGCGGCCAATTCCGCGACAACAGCCCGCGCAACGACAGCAGCATGACCGAGATGTCGATGAACGGCCGAGCCGGCATCACCTCCGATCGCTTCAACTTCCAGGGCGGCGAATACACCTTCAACGACAAGCGCACCCTGATCGGCGTGTGGAATGCCGAGCTGAAAGACATCTACAGCCAGCAATACGTCAACCTGGTGCACAGCCAACCGTTGGGCGACTGGACCCTGGGCGCCAACCTCGGCTACTTCTACGGCAAGGAAGACGGCAGCGCCCTGGCCGGCAACCTGGACAACCGCACCTGGTCTGGCCTGTTCTCCGCCAAGTACGGCAGCAACACCTTCTATGTCGGCCTGCAGAAACTCACCGGCGACAGCGCCTGGATGCGCGTCAACGGCACCAGCGGCGGCACCCTGGCGAACGACAGCTACAACGCCAGCTATGACTACGCCCAGGAAAAATCCTGGCAGGTGCGCCACGACTACAACTTCGCCGGCCTCGGCGTTCCGGGCCTGACCCTGATGAACCGCTACATCAGCGGCAGCAACGTGCACACTGGGGGGGTTACCGACGGCAAGGAGTGGGGCCGCGAGTCGGAACTGGCTTACACCATCCAGAGCGGCACCCTGAAGAACCTCAGCCTCAAATGGCGCAACTCGACCATGCGCCGCGACTTCAGCACCAACGAGTTCGACGAAAACCGGGTGATCGTCAGCTACCCTCTGAGCCTGTTGTAACGTTGCGCCGGAGCGTCCTGCGGGGCGCTTCCGGCCCATACCCGAACAGCAGAAACGCCAAAGGCCAGCCCGTTACCGGGCTGGCCTTTGTGTTTTAACGCGCCAGGGCAATCAGCCCTCGCGAGACTCCACGCCCAGCTCGTCCCACACCGATTCTGCCAGGTGGAAGGTGGCATTGGCCGCCGGAATGCCGCAGTAAATCGCGCTCTGCATGATCACTTCCTTGATCTCGCCACGGCTGACGCCGTTGTTGGCGGCCGCCCGCAAGTGCAGCTTGAGCTCTTCATTGCGGTTCATGCCGATCAGCATGGAAATGGTGATCAGGCTGCGGGTGTGCCGCGGCAAACCCGGACGGGTCCAGATATCGCCCCAAGCGTGGCGGGTTATCATTTCCTGAAACTCCGAGTTGAACTCGGTCAGGGTGCTCAGGCTGCGGTCGACGTGGGCATCGCCCAGCACCGCGCGACGCACTTGCATGCCGTCGTCGTAACGTTGTTTCTCGTCCACAAGGGGCTCCTTAAATGGGGCACTCAAGCCCGCAGAAATTCCACAACCCGGTCGCTGAACGCGGCACCGGCTTGAACGTTGGACAGGTGGGCAGCATAGAACTCGGCGTACTCGGCACCGGCGACCCGCTCTTGGATGAAATGCCCGCCCGACGGCGGCGTCACCGCATCTTCGGTGCCGGAAATCACCAAGGTCGGCACCTTGATCGCCGACACCTGCTCACGGTAGTCGGCATCGCGCACCGCAGCGCAGTTGGCCGCATAACCTTGTGGCGAAGTGGCCGCCAGCATGTCGGTGATGCGCTTGGCCTGGTTCGGGTGGGCTTCGGCGAAGTCCGGGGTGAACCAGCGCGCGATCGAGGCATCACGCAGGGCCACCATGGCCGCCTGGCCGTCACGCAGCACGGTTTCGATCCGTGGGTTCCAGATGGCCGGCTCGCCGATCTTCGCCGCGGTGTTGCACACCACCAGCTTGTGCAGGCGCTCGCCAGCGTTGATGCCCAGCCACTGGCCGATCAGGCCACCCATGGACAGGCCGCAGAAATGCGCACGCTGGATATTCAAGGCGTCCAGCAGGGCCAGCACGTCGTGCCCCAGCTGTTCGATGTTGTAAGGGCCCTCGGTGACCAGGGACTTGCCATGGCCACGTGTGTCGAAACGCAGGACCCGGAAATGCTCGGTGAACGCCGGGATCTGCGCGTCCCACATGTGCAGGTCGGTGCCCAGGGAGTTGGACAGCACCAGCACCGGGGCCTCATCAGGACCCTCGCTCTGCCGCTCGTTGATCAAGTAGTGCAGTTCGCCATCGGCGAGTTGTACGAATCCCACAGCAGTCTCCTTCAGGCGTTCAACGCGAAATGTTCGGCCACGGCACGCTCGACCCAGGTGTGCGCCTGGCCGAGGTAATGGGCAGGGTCCAGCAGACGGTCCAACTCGGCCGCCGACAATTCGGCGGTCACGTGCGGGTCGTCCCCCAGTACGGCACGCAGATGGCGTTGTTCAGCCACCGCGCGTTTGCAGCATTGCTCCAACAGATGATGTGCCGTCTCGCGCCCCAGACGCTGGGCCAGGGCAATGCTGACCGCTTCGGCCAGCACCAGGCCCTGGGTCAGATCGAGGTTGCGCAGCATGCGCTCGGCATCGACTTCCAGCCCTTCGGCCACCAGCAACGCCTGTTGCAGGGCCCCAGACACCAGGCAGCAAATCTCCGGCAGGGTTTCCCATTCGGCGTGCCACAGCCCCAGGCTGCGCTCGTGTTCCTGGGGCATGGCGCTGAACATCGTCGCCACCAAGCCCGGCACCCGGGTCGCAGCGCTGATCAACACCGCTGCGCCCACCGGATTGCGTTTGTGCGGCATGGTGGACGACCCACCCTTGCCCGGCGCCGAAGGTTCGAACACCTCCGCCGCCTCGGTCTGCATCAGCAGGCTGATGTCCCGGCCCAACTTGCCCAGGCTGCCAGCGATTAAGCCCAGCACCGCGGCGAATTCCACCAGGCGATCACGCTGGGTGTGCCAAGGCTGCTCCGGCAATGTCAGCTGCAACTCGGCGGCCAGGGCCTCGGCCACCGGCATGGCCTGGTCACCCAGGGCGGCCAGGGTTCCGGACGCCCCGCCGAACTGCAGCACCAGCAACCGAGGCTTGAGTTCTTGCAGGCGTTGCCGACTGCGGGTCAGCGCCCCCAGCCAGCCGCCGATTTTCATGCCGAGGGTCACTGGCGTGGCGTGCTGCAACCAGGTACGACCGGCCAACGGCGTGGTCGCGTAACGCTTGGCCTGGGCGGCCAGGGTTCCACCGAGACGTTCCAGGTCGGCTTCGAGCAATGCCAGGGCGCGGCGCAGTTGCAGCACCAGCCCGGTGTCCATGACGTCCTGGCTGGTAGCCCCCAAGTGCACATAGCGCTCGGCCTCGGCATCGGACTGGGCAATCTGCTTGCCCAGGGCCTTGACCAGGGGAATCGCCGAATTGCCCGCCGTGGCAATCGCATCACCCAGGGCCGAAAAATCGTAACGCTGGGCTTGGCAGGCGGCCGCGATCGGTGCCACAGCGCTCGACGGGATCAACCCCACACGGGCCTCAGCCCGCGCCAGGGCAGCCTCGAAGTCGAGCATGGCCTGGACCCGGCCCTGGTCGCAAAACACGCCGCGCATGTCCCGGGCAGTGAAGTAGGCATCAAACAGCTGATTGCTCGCCGGTGTACTCATAAACAGTCCTATGGAAGCCGGCGCCCACCATGGGCGCCGGCGAACAGGTCAAAGATCGTGGTGCAGATAAGCCGCCTGCTTGGGCAGGCGCAGACTGAACAGAAACGCCACCGCCATCATCGCCGTGACGTACCAGTAGAAGGTGTTTTCCATGCCCAGGGACTTGAGGCCCAGGGCCACGTACTCCGCAGAGCCGCCGAAGATCGCATTCGCCACCGCATACGCCAAGCCCACCCCCAGCGCACGCACTTGCGGCGGGAACATCTCGGCCTTCACCAGGCCGCTGATGGAGGTGTAGAAACTGACGATGGCCAACGCCAGGGTGATCAATACAAAGGCCAGGAACGGGCTGGTGACGGTTTTCAGGGTCAGCAGGATCGGCACCGTGCACAGGGTGCCCAGGGCGCCAAACCAGAGCATGGAATTACGCCGGCCGATCTTGTCGGCAAGCATGCCGAACAACGGCTGCATGCACATATAGAGGAACAGCGCGCCCGTCATGATGTAGCTGGCGGTCTTGGCGTGCATGCCGGCGGTGTTCACCAGGTACTTCTGCATGTAGGTGGTGAAGGTGTAGAAAATCAGCGAGCCGCCGGCGGTGTAGCCGAGCACGGTGATAAAGGCCTTGGAGTGATTCTTGAACAGCGCGGCAATACTGCCGGCGTCCTTGTCTTCACGCATTTCCTTGCTGCTGGTTTCCTTCAGGGAGCGCCGCAACAACAGCGAGATCACCGCCGCAATGGCACCGATGACAAACGGAATGCGCCAGCCCCAGGCTTTCAACTCCGCTTCGTCGAGGAACTGCTGGAGGATCACCACCACCGACACTGCCAGCAGTTGCCCGCCAATCAGGGTCACGTACTGGAAGGAAGCAAAGAAGCCACGCTGCCCCTTGAGCGCCACTTCACTCATGTAGGTGGCCGTGGTGCCGTACTCGCCGCCCACCGACAACCCTTGGAACAGCCGCGCCGCCAAGAGCAGCGCCGGGGCCCAGGCGCCAATGCTGGCGTAGGTCGGCAGGAAGGCGATGACCAGGGAGCCGGCGCACATCATCAGCACCGAGATCATCATGGAATTCTTGCGCCCGTGCTTGTCGGCCACCCGGCCGAACAGCCAGCCGCCGATAGGACGCATCAGGAACCCGGCGGCGAACACACCGGCGGTGTTGAGCAACTGCACCGTGGGGTCATCGGAGGGGAAGAAGGCTGGGGCGAAATAGATGGCGCAAAAGGCGTAGACGTAGAAGTCGAACCATTCGACCAGGTTGCCGGAAGACGCACCGACGATCGCGAAGATCCTCTTGCTGCGTTCCTCGCTGGTGTAGTGACTGGTTGTGCTTGTCATGGTTTTTCACTCTGAGGGGACCGTGTGAGTCTAGACACACTTAGCAACAGTCCCGTTCCGCAAAGCCCATCGACCAGGCGCCGATCAGCGCTTCAGGCCTCAAGGCGATGCCCGCAAACCGGCTTCTACGAGATCGTGGGCTCGCAGCAGCCGGCTTGCCGGCAATCAACACCCAGCGAACTCAATAATCGAAGAACACCGTCTCAGCGTCGGTGCCCTGGAGAATCACGTTCCACTGGTACTGGCCATCGGCATCGGCTTTGGCCAACAAGGTGCCGCGACGCGCTTCGGGCACGCAGGCCAAGAGCGGGTCGTTGGCATTGGCAGGCTCGGCATCGAAGTAGATGCGGGTCAGCAAGTGTTTGACCAGGCCACGGGCGAACACCAGCACCACCAAGTGCGGTGCCTGGGTGCTGCCCTTGAGGCCCGGCACGGTCCCCGGCTTGATGGTGGTGAAACGGAAACGCCCTTCGGCGTCCACCGGCACGCGGCCGAAACCCTGGAAGTTCGGGTCCAGGGCTTTGTCCTGTTCATCTTCGGGGTGATCGTATTTGCCCACGGCGTTGGCCTGCCAGATTTCCAGCATCGCGTCGTTGACGAAGTCACCGTTGCCGTCCACCACTTGCCCAGTGATCGCTACGCGGTCGCCCCAGGTCTCGGGTTGGGTCAGGTCTTCACGGTTCAGCCAGGTCAGGCCGATGTGGTAGTAAGGGCCGACGGTGTGGGAAGTGGTCGCAGTCAGCGTCATGTTATTTCTCCATCGGCGTGGCATCGCGGCCGCGCAGGACGATGTCCCAGCGGTAGCCGAGGGCGTAGGAAGGGATGGTCTTGTCCAGGTCGAAGCTGGCGATCAGGCGTTCCTTGGCACGGGTGTCTGGTACGCAGTTGTAGATCGGGTCGTAGGCCAGCAGCGGGTCACCCGGGAAGTACATCTGGGTCACCAGGCGCGTGAGGATGCTCGGGCCGAACAGCGAAAAGTGGATATGCGCCGGGCGCCAGGCGTTGTGGTGGTTGCCCCACGGATAGGCACCGGGCTTGATGGTCTGGAACTGATACCAGCCGTCGGCGTCGGTGACGGTGCGGCCAGTGCCGGTGAAGTTCGGGTCCAGGGGCGCATCGTGCAGGTCGCGGTCGTGGTTGTAGCGACCGGCGGCGTTGGCCTGCCAGATCTCCACCAGGATCCCCGGCACCGGCAAGCCGTTCTCATCCAGTACCCGCCCGTGCACGATGATGCGTTCGCCCTGGGGCTCGGCAGCGTGTTGGGCAGTCAGGTCGTTATCCTTGCCCTGCAGGTAATCGGCGCCGATGGTCGGGCCGGTGATTTCCGACAGCGAATGGGGCAGGAACACCAACGGCTGGGACGGCGAGCGCAGATTGGTGGACTTGTATTCAGGGTGCAAGTAATCAGGCTGAGTGCCCGCTTGCGGGCGCCGGTAACCGGGCTTGTCAGTCATGTTCAATTCTCTCTTCTTATAAAGCAGCGCGTCAGACGCGCTCAATCGCCAGTGCCAGCCCTTGGCCAACACCGACGCACATGGTCGCCAGGCCTTTCTTGCCGCCGGTCTTTTCCAGCTGATGCAGAGCGGTCAAGACCAGGCGTGCACCGCTCATGCCCAACGGGTGGCCCAGGGCAATGGCACCGCCGTTGGGGTTAACCTGAGGCGCATCGTCCGCCAGGCCCAGCTCACGCAATACCGCCAAACCTTGGCTGGCGAAGGCTTCGTTGAGTTCGATGACATCAAAATCGCTGACCGCCACGCCCAGGCGCTCGATCAGTTTACGCACGGCAGGCACCGGACCGATGCCCATGACGCGCGGCGCGACACCGGCGCTGGCCATGCCCAATACGCGGGCACGGGCGGTCAGGCCGTGTTTTTTCACCGCTTCGGCCGAGGCCAGGATCAGGGCGGCCGCGCCATCGTTGACGCCCGAGGCGTTGCCGGCGGTGACGGTCTTGTCCGGGCCGTTGACCGGCTTGAGCTTGCTCAGGGTTTCCAGGGAGGTATCGGCACGTGGGTGCTCGTCCTGCTCAACCACGGTCTCGCCCTTTTTATGGACGATGCGCACCGGAACGATTTCTTCAGCGAAGAACCCGGCGGCTTGCGCGGCGGCAGTGCGTTGCTGGCTGCGCAGGGCAAAGGCGTCCTGATCGGCACGGGACACCTTGTAATCGTCGGCCACGTTGTCGGCGGTCTGCGGCATCGCATCCACACCGTACTGGGCTTTCATCAACGGGTTGATGAAGCGCCAGCCGATGGTGGTGTCTTCCAGTTTCATGTTGCGCGAGAAAGCGCTGTCGGCCTTGCCCATGACAAACGGCGCGCGAGACATGGACTCGACGCCACCGGCAATCGCCAGCTCCATCTCGCCGCTGGCAATGGCCCGGAAGGCGGTGCCGATGGCGTCCATGCCCGAAGCGCAGAGACGGTTCAGGGTCACGCCCGGAATGCTCTCCGGCAGCCCTGCCAACAGCAGCGCCATGCGCGCCACGTTGCGGTTGTCTTCACCGGCCTGGTTGGCGCAGCCGAGGAACACCTCGTCAACGGCCGTCCAGTCCACCGACGGGTTGCGTTCCATCAACGCCTTGATCGGCGCGGCGGCCAGGTCGTCGGCGCGCACGGCCGATAGACCACCGCCAAAACGGCCGATAGGGGTACGAATGGCATCACAGATAAATACTTCACGCATCAGGCTTCTCCAGGGGCTTGGCCGTGAGCGGCGGCATTCCGCGCTTCCAGGTCACGCAGGGCAGTCAATTCGATCTCGGTCAGTACGGCGGTCTGCGACGTTGATCAGACCGCTGAAAAAAACGGCGCGAGGGGCACGCCAAAGCAATTGAAGATAAAGGTACTGAAGATTAAGCCGGGGCAAACGCCCAAACAATCCGATAATCGACTGAGCGTTCGCTTATCGAACGGATTGTTGCAAGGCTATCTATCTCCATAAAAGCTTGTGGACAAGCCCGGCCCGGCAGGAATTGCCGGGGCGGACTTGCCTGCACAGGGCCGGTCAACCAGTCGCAGCCCGTATCAGGTGGCATCCGCATGGCTGACCATGCCTTTGATCAACACGGCAGCGGTGGCCAAGGCCGCTGGAATCACCAGCGCCGTCAGCACTTGCTCGAAGTTCCAGCCCAGGCCCAACAGTGTGGCGCCCATCCAGGCCCCCAGGATCGCGCCGAAACGGCCGATGCCCAGCATCCACGAAACGCCAGTGGCCCGGCCCTGGGTCGGATAGAAACGCGCCGCCAAGGAAGGCATCGCCGATTGCGCACCGTTGACGCACATACCGGCAATCAGCACCAGAGTGGCCAGGAGGGTGATATTGCCCAGGCTCTGGCCTACCGCGTAGGCGAATACCCCGGCCAGCAGGTAAAACGTGCCGATGACCTTGTGCGGGTTGAAGCGGTCCATGGCCCAGCCCACCCCAACGGCACTGAGCACCCCGCCAAACTGGAACAAGGCGCCGATAAACGCGGCCTGTTCCATGCTTGCGCCACTGTCACGCATCAGGGTCGGCAGCCAACTGGTCAGCAGGTAGACAATCACCAGCCCCATGAAATAGGTCAGCCACAGCAGCAAGGTGCCGACGCTGTAGGTGCCGGAGAAAATCACCGCGAAGACGTTGCGAGCCTTGACGGTCTTCTGTTCCGGCACGCTGAAGCTGGTGGCTTGGCCAACGATGGTCGGCTCAATGGGGGCTAAGGTCTTGCGCACCTTGTCGGTACCCCGATTGCGCACCACCAGGTAACGCGCCGACTCCGGCAACCACAGCAACAGCACCGCTGCCAGAATCAGCGGCAGGATGCCGCCGATCAGCAACAGGCTGTGCCAGCCGAAGGCCGGGATCAGCTTGGCAGAGATAAAACCACCGCCCGCCATGCCCAGGTTAAAGCCGCAGAACATGCTGGTGACCAACAACGACTTGTGGCGCTCCGGGGTGTATTCCGAGAGCAAGGTGGTGGCGTTGGGCATGCCGGCACCCAGGCCCAGGCCCGTGAGGAAGCGCAGCACCAGCAATTGATCGACGTTGCTGCTGTAGGCCGAGGCCAGGCTGAAGGCGCCGAACACCAACACCGCCCCTACCAGCACCACTTTGCGACCGAAGCGGTCAGCCAGCGGCCCGGAACCCAGGGCACCAAAGACCATGCCGATCAGCGCGGCACTCATCACCGGGCCGAGGCTGGCGCGGTCGATGCCCCAATCCTGGGACAGCGCCGGGGCGATAAAGCCCATGGCCGCCGTGTCCAGGCCATCGAGGAAGACAATCAGGAAACACAGGATCACCACTCGCCACTGATAACGCGACAAGGGCTGGGTATTAATAAAGGACTGCACATCGAGGCAGTTGGCGGATTGAGGCTGGGTCATTATTTTTATTTCCACACAAAAACGCGGGCGAGCAGAGGCCAGGCGCAACGGCTCGGGTCATCGAACAATCAAGGGAATAGCGGAATCAGGCGACTCGCGCGGGACGGCAGAACAGGTCGTGGCGACGACGCCGGGATGCTGTGTTCATGAGGATGGGCCTCTTCATTATTATCGGGTCGCCACTGGCCGCCGGTGACATGCACCAACGGCCGATGACGCTGCCGCGACATTAATGAGCCAAGGGAAAGAGCGTCAATTCGCCAAGCGCGTATTTGTGCGTTTATCGAACACCTTAAGCAAACAACTGGGCACTCAGGTCGCGACTGGCACTGAGCAAACCCGGCAGAAAACGCTGCTCCAACTCGGCCCGGCTGACCCGCCCGGCGTGGGTGCTGACGTTCAGCGCCGCCAACACCTGGCCCGAGGCGTCATACACCGGCACCGCAATGGAACGCAGGCCCTGCTCCAACTCCTGGTCGACGATGCACCAGCCTTGCTGACGTACCTGTTGCAGGCATTCGAGCAAGGCCTCGGGGGTGTGCTGCGTGCGGCTGGTCTTGGCTTGCAGATCAGCGTGCTCCAGGTATTCACGCAAGGAAGCGTCATCCAGGGCCGCCAGCAAGATTCGGCCCATAGACGTGCAATAGGCCGGCAACCGCCCGCCAACCGACAGGTCCACCGAGATCAAGCGCTGGGTGGTCGCCGAGCGGGCGATGTAGAGAATGTCTTCCCCTTCCAGGGTCGCCATATTGCAGGCTTCGTGCAGTTGCTCGCTCATGCGGTCCAGATAGGGCTGGGCAGACACCGCCAGGGGCGTGGACGACAGGTAGGCGTGACCCAGGGTCAGGACCTTGGGCAGCAACGAGTAGGTGCGGCCATCGGTGGTGGCATACCCCAGCTTGATCAAGGTATGCAGGCAGCGGCGCACCGCCGCCCGGGGGATTTCGGTGCGGTGGCTGATCTGGGCGATGGTCAGGTGCCGCTTGCGCTCCTGGAAGGCCTGGACCACCGCCAGACCGCGAGCCAGGGACGTCATGAAATCAGGGTCGCCGGTCAGAGCCTGAATGCGCTTGGCTGGAGAGGCCACAATCGGCGGTGCCACGGAGGCAAAGGAATTACGCATTTGATCGTTCATTTCAGGCTCTCTGCGACGAAGTTCTGCCGTATGACAGGGCGTACTGGAGAGGTAGCACACGCCAGTACCGCCCACATCGGGCGATTATCGAACCAGCGACCGATAATCGCAACACCCGATTCTCACCACTCAGGTGACGCTTTCCATCCCCTCACCTGCCAGCCTTATTGAGGGCAAAAGTACCGTTGATGGGTGTTGGTCTAGTCCAGCATTCAACGATTAAAACTTTGACGTCACAAAATACTCACACAGAAGTTGCCACTTTTTAACTTTGCGGCAATAGAGTTATTCAACCTGATAGCTATAATGCAGCAGGTGACCCGCCGGGACTTATTGCTTGTCCGGCCTGGGTGTCACTCAGGCAACTCAAACTTAGATGACGAACCTGCCGCAAGCGCTTGACCCTATATGTTCCATCCGGCCAATGCGTTTGCCAGCAAACAAGACTGTTGCTACGACAGCTGTTCTGATCCGGTGGCGTGGCCGCATGCAACATGGGCGTCGTTGATTCACCGCGAGGAGCTCGGCCTTTAAACAGGCTCGTATCCTCAAGCGCTGATTAATCGCCAACAGGCAATGTGTAGCACCGGAATTTACCTCAACTCAATTAGGTAACACTGTGACGAAAGACGAACTGCGCGCGGAACTTGAGCGCCAGGAACAACGTTACAAGGAAGTTTACGGCGGGGAAGTCACCACCTACGCCGCCCAACCTGAACCAGAACGCAAACCATGGCGTAAACGCGCCAGTATTCTTGATCAGGCATTTAACGAAGAACTGCAAAAGATGGAGAAAGAACTCAAGGCCGAACAGCCTTGATGCCGCTCTCTTGATCTTTTTCCAGCCTGCTTCGCCCACCGCGTGGCCACAGCCAGCGGCCCGGCGGATGATTGGCGGCGCGGCGACCTGACAGAATCGGGCCGGGCCCCGCCACAGGCTTGCACCTTGAAATTTCATACAAGCGTTTGAACCCGCGACACGCCTCGCAAATCGGCTGCTCGATGCACGTTCAGTCAATGAATTCAATGGCTTATCCGATCCTCGAAAATTCCCAGGATCCTCTCCTCCCGGTCAATTTTTCCGTTGAAAAATGTTACCGGCGAGCACCTTATGCATTGATTACCGGGGTTTTCTGGCATAATCGCGCCCCCTTATGACCGGGTCAGAAAACCTTCATGATCGATTTATTCAGCGGACTGGATGCTTGGGTGCTTGTGAGCCTCTTGCTCGCCCTGGCCTTTGTCCTCGCCTACGAGTTCATCAACGGCTTTCATGACACTGCCAACGCAGTTGCCACCGTCATCTACACCAAAGCCATGCCACCGCACCTGGCGGTGTTCTTTTCCGGTGTCTTCAACTTCCTCGGTGTGTTGCTCGGCGGCGTCGGCGTGGCCTATGCCATCGTCCATTTGCTGCCGGTCGAGTTGCTGATCAATGTCAACACCGGTCACGGGTTGGCCATGGTGTTCTCGTTGCTGGCTGCGGCCATCGCCTGGAACCTGGGCACCTGGTACTTCGGCATTCCGGCGTCCAGCTCCCACACCCTGATCGGCTCGATCCTGGGCGTCGGCCTGGCCAATGCCCTGCTCAACGACATTCCCCTGGGCGATGGCGTGAACTGGCAGAAAGCGATCGATATCGGCGCTTCCCTGGTGTTCTCGCCCATGGCCGGCTTCATCATCGCCGCCCTGGTGCTGATCGGCTTGAAGTGGTGGCGTCCGATTTCGAAGATGCACAAGACCCCGGAACAGCGCCGCAAGGTCGATGACAAGAAGCACCCGCCGTTCTGGAACCGCCTGGTACTGGTGATTTCCGCCATGGCCGTGAGCTTTGTCCACGGCTCCAACGACGGTCAAAAAGGCATCGGCCTGATCATGCTGGTACTGATCGGCATCGTTCCTGCGCAGTTCGTGCTCGACCTCAACAGCACCACCTACCAGATCGAGCGCACCCGCGACGCCACCCTGCACCTCAGCCAGTTCTACCAGCGCAACAATGATTCCCTGGGCGAATTCCTAGCCTTGGGCAAAAGCGTGAAAGACGACCTGCCGGGCAAGTTCCGCTGCAACCCACAGCAGACTGAACCGACCATCACTGCGCTGCTGGGCAGCCTCAAAGGTGTGGCCGACTACCATTCGCTGCCGTCGGAAACCCGTATTGAAGTGCGTCGCTACCTGCTGTGCCTGGATGACACCGCGAAGAAAGTCGGCAAGCTGCCGGGTCTCGCCCCGCGTGAAAAAGCCGACCTGGACAAGCTGCGCAAAGACCTGACTGCCACCACCGAGTACGCACCGTTCTGGGTGATCCTGGCCGTCGCCCTGGCTCTGGGCCTGGGCACCATGATCGGCTGGAAACGTGTGGTCCTGACCATCGGTGAAAAAATCGGCAAGCAAGGCATGACCTATGCCCAAGGCATGTCGGCACAGATCACCGCAGCAGCCTTGATCGGCCTGGCCAACGTATTCAGCCTGCCCGTCTCCACCACCCACGTGCTGTCCTCGGGTGTAGCGGGAACCATGGTTGCCAACAAAAGCGGCCTGCAAGGCGGCACTGTGCGGACCATCCTGCTGGCCTGGGTCCTGACCCTGCCGGCCACCGTGGCCTTGTCGGCCGGCCTGTTCTGGCTGGCGTCCACCGTCCTCGGCACCTGATCTTCAGCGGCAACGAAAAAAGGTGCGCCCTTGCGGGTTGCACCTTTTTTTACGCCTGAATATTTGTCTCATAACGGCCAAACGATAGGCAAAAAAAAGGGCAACCGAAGTTGCCCAAAATGCCTTGCGTGCTCGTTGTATCGGAAAGACTTAAGGTTTTTTACGCTTGTTTGCGTCTTTCCAGATGAAGAATCCAAACCCTGCGAAAAACAGAACCATGAGGCCGACAGTCAGCACTCCGGCGATCACCACATTGTCGAAAAACATGACTGGCCTCCTGCTCTTGCCCTGTTGCGATGGGGCTAAGTTAAACAAACAGGCGGCGGGGAAAATTGACCGGCGTCAATGACGCCCAAGACGGGGCGCGAGGAAGGGGGAATAACTGATCTGAATCAAAAAAAGCGCCCTGTTCAGCGCTTTTTCGGTTTGTTTTTCGGCTTTTTCTTGGCTTTACCCAAAGGCATTGCCTGCTCGAAGGCCTGGCGAACTTCGTTCAAACGCTTTTCATTGAGGTCGTGCACACGCTTGGCACGTTCGGCATTCAGGTCGATCAGCTTGTCATCTTGGCTCATGGTTTGGCTTGGCATCGTTGGGTTCAATGACAGCCGCAGCGCTGGGGATAGGCAGCCTACGGCCCTTGCAGGTGTGCCAATCATGCGGCGTGAGGCACCGCCTGACCAGTGATCGGACCCTGCACGTGGCAATAAAATCCTTCGCTCCATGCCTTTGAGCAGCCGCAGGCCCCTAGACCTCGACGTCCACCCACAAACCCTGGCGCGGCGCCCCCTCGATCAATGGGATCACCGGCACGGTGTTGTCGGCATTGAGTTCGTCACCCGGCACCGCCAGGTGCTCTTCGGGGTCTTCCTCGGCTTCGCGCTGGCGCTTCTGCCGTTCCTGCTGGCGACGCTGCTCTTCGCGCAGCAACAAGGCCGACTGCTCGGCATCGCGCTTTTGCAGGTCGATCGTGCTTTCGTTGGAGCTTTCCTGTACCGGCACCACCGGCGGAATGTCCGGACGCTGTCGGATCGGATCCTGCTGGGATGTAACGGGCACGGCGCTCAGGGGCAGCATCGGTGGCAGCATGTTTTTAGTCTCCTGTCGGCAAGCTGTCGGCTGCATGGGGGGCGACTTGAGCCATCTGTCGCAAACTTGTGACCCAATCGTCAGCCAAAGGTGCCCTTGGGCCGGATAAATCTGATCCTGCGCTACCGTTTAACCAAGTGTTTTTCTCAGAGTTCTTGGGTCTCAGAGCCACGTTCCGTTAAGATAGTCGGCTTTTTCAAGGCGGGAGTCAGGCAGCATGGCGCAGCAGTATCAACCGGGGCAACGCTGGATTAGTGACAGCGAAGCCGAGCTAGGTTTAGGCACCGTTCTGGCACAGGACGGTCGCTTGCTGACCGTGCTCTATCCGGCCACTGGCGACACACGCCAGTATGCGCTACGGAATGCGCCCCTCACTCGCGTGAGTTTTCCCCGGGTGACAGCATCACCCACTTCGAAGGCTGGAAAATGACTGTGCAAGAAGTCGACGACGTCGACGGTTTGCTGGTCTACCACGGCCTCAATGGGCAGAACGAGCAGGTTACCCTGCCGGAAACCCAACTCTCGAACTTCATCCAGTTCCGCCTGGCCAGCGACCGTCTGTTCGCCGGGCAGATCGACCCGCTGGCCTGGTTCTCCCTGCGCTACCACACCCTGGAACACACCAGCCGCCAGTTGCAGTCCTCGCTCTGGGGCCTAGGTGGCGTGCGCGCCCAACCTATCGCCCACCAGTTGCACATTGCCCGTGAAGTCGCCGATCGCATCGCGCCGCGGGTCTTGCTGGCGGACGAAGTGGGCCTGGGCAAAACCATCGAAGCTGGCCTAGTGATCCATCGCCAACTGCTGTCGGGCCGGGCCAACCGGATCCTGATCCTGGTGCCGGAAAACCTCCAGCACCAATGGCTGGTGGAAATGCGCCGGCGCTTCAACCTACAGGTTGCGCTGTTCGACGAAGAACGCTTTATCGAAAGCGATGCCAGCAACCCCTTCGAAGACACCCAGTTGGCCCTGGTGGCCCTGGAATGGCTGGTGGACGACGAGAAGGCCCAGGACGCACTGTTCGCGGCCGGTTGGGACCTGATGGTGGTCGACGAAGCCCACCACCTGGTGTGGCACGAAGACCAGGCCAGCCCGGAATACACCCTGGTGGAGCAACTGGCCGAAACCATCCCCGGCGTGCTGCTGCTGACCGCGACCCCGGAACAACTGGGCCAGGACAGCCACTTCGCCCGTCTGCGCCTGCTGGACCCGAATCGCTTCCACGACCTGGCCGCCTTCCGCGCCGAGAGCGAGAACTATCGCCCGGTGGCTGAAGCCGTACAGGAACTGATGGATAAAGGTCGCCTGTCGCCCAAGGCGCACAAGACCATCCATGGTTTCCTCGGCAACGAGGGCGAAGCCCTGCTGACCGCCGTCAATGATGGCGACACCGAAGCCAGCGCGCGCCTGGTGCGTGAGTTGCTGGACCGCCACGGCACCGGCCGCGTGCTGTTCCGCAACACCCGCGCCGCTGTGCAAGGGTTCCCCGAGCGCAAACTGCACGCCTACCCGCTGCCATGCCCGGACGAATACCTGGAACTGCCCCTGGGCGAGCACGCCGAGCTGTACCCGGAAGTCAGCTTCCAGGCCCAGCCAGAAGCCAGCGACGAAGAGCGCTGGTGGAAATTCGACCCTCGGGTCGAGTGGCTGATCGACCAGTTGAAAATGCTCAAGCGCACCAAGGTCCTGGTGATCTGCGCCCACGCGGAAACCGCCATGGACCTGGAAGACGCCCTGCGCGTGCGCTCCGGCATCCCGGCCACGGTGTTCCACGAAGGCATGAACATCCTTGAGCGTGACCGTGCGGCCGCCTACTTCGCCGATGAAGAATTCGGCGCCCAGGTACTAATCTGCTCGGAAATCGGCAGTGAAGGTCGCAACTTCCAGTTCTCCCATCACTTGGTACTGTTCGACCTGCCGTCTCACCCAGACCTGCTGGAGCAGCGCATCGGTCGTCTGGACCGGATCGGTCAGAAGCATGTGATCGAACTGCACGTGCCGTACCTGGAAACCAGCCCGCAAGAGCGTCTGTTCCAGTGGTACCACGAAGCGCTGAACGCCTTCCTCAATACCTGCCCAACCGGTAACGCCTTGCAGCACCAGTTCGGCCCGCGCCTGCTGCCGCTGCTGGAAAACGCCGACGACGGCGAGTGGCAAGCCCTGATCGATGAAGCCCGTGGCGAGCGTGAACGCCTGGAAGCCGAGCTGCACACCGGCCGCGACCGCCTGCTGGAGTTGAACTCCGGCGGCGCGGGTGAAGGGGATGCGCTGGTGGAGGCGATCCTTGAGCAGGACGACCAGTTCGCCCTGCCGATCTATATGGAAACCCTGTTCGACGCCTTCGGTATCGACAGCGAAGACCACTCGGAAAACGCCCTGATCCTCAAGCCCAGCGAGAAGATGCTCGACGCCAGCTTCCCCCTGGGCGACGACGAAGGCGTGACCATCACCTACGACCGCAACCAGGCGCTGTCCCGCGAGGACATGCAGTTCATCACCTGGGAACACCCGATGGTGCAAGGCGGCATGGACCTGGTGCTGTCCGGCTCCATGGGCAACACCGCAGTGGCGCTGATCAAGAACAAGGCGCTGAAACCCGGCACCGTGCTGCTGGAACTGCTCTACGTCAGTGAAGTGGTTGCACCGCGCGCGCTGCAACTGGGCCGTTACCTGCCGCCGGCCGCCCTGCGCTGCCTGCTGGACGCCAACGGCAATGACCTGTCGTCGCGGGTGGCGTTCGAGACCCTGAATGACCAGTTGGAAAGCGTGCCACGGGCCAGCGCCAACAAGTTCATCCAGGCACAACGGGACCAACTGACCCCACGGATCAACGCCGGTGAAGCCAAGGTCACGCCGCGTCACGCCGAGCGCGTGGCCGAAGCCCAACGCCGCCTGGCCGCCGACACCGACGAAGAACTGGCGCGCCTGACCGCCTTGCAAGCGGTCAACCCGACCGTACGCGACAGCGAGCTGGTAGCGCTGCGCCAACAACAGGAGCAGGGCCTGGCAATGCTGGAAAAAGCCGCACTGCGACTGGAAGCGATTCGGGTGCTGGTGGCGGGTTAATCACCCTCCCTGCCCTGGTGAACAAAAAGGCCCGCGCAATGCGGGCCTTTTTTATTGGGCGGCTGATCGCCGGCGAACCGGCGCCTATAGGGGCTCGTGTGCACCTTCCGTCATGTGTGAGCGGGCTTGCCGGCGATGGCGTCCTCAAGCGGCACTTGCACCGCCGCCAACCCATCTTTCATGCGCTGGGCATCGCGGACAAAACAACGGGAGGCCTGGAACAGAAACAGCATGGTCAGGAACAGCGCCACCGGAATCAGGTACATGGCGTCGTGCAGCCCCACGGCCTTGAAGGCTTCGGTCATTTGCTCCGCACCTTCGGCATACATGGCCGCATGGGCGAAATGATCGGACAAGCCCCCCACCACCACCGGCCCCAAACCGCCCCCCAGCAAATACAGGCCGGCAAAGAACAGCGCCATGGCGGTCGCCCGCAAACGCGGCTCCACCACGTCCTGGATCGCCGTGTACACGCAGGTGTAGAAGTTGTAGGCAAACAGCCAGCCGACGCTGAACACCGCGACAAACACCCCGATCTCGATGCGCCCGGCATACAGGGCCCAGGCCGTGGTCACCGTGGTGATGATCAAACTGAAGGCCGCGAATAACAGGCGACCGTTGGCCACGCGCTGGTGGATCTTGTCCGCCACCCAGCCTCCCAGCGTCAGGCCAAACAACCCGGTGACCCCGACAATGATCCCCGTGGCCACGGCCGCATCATGCAGTGGCATCAGGAAATAGCGCTGCAGCATCGGCACCAGGAACGAGTTGCAGGCGTAGGTGGCGAAGTTGAAGGTCAAGCCGGCCAGGGTCAGCCAAAGAAAGGTCGGGATCGCCAGCACCCGGCGAATCGGCCGGTCCACCCGCTCCTGGGAAACCTTCACCGCCTCCGCCGCACCGCGCTTGGGCTCTTTGATAAAGAACATGAACACCGCCAGCACCAATCCCGGCACCGCAGCGATAAAGAACGGCGCGCGCCAGCTGTCGAAGGCCTTGACCATCGCGCCGATGGTGAAGAACGCCAGCAACAGCCCCAGCGGCAGGCCAAGCATGAAAATGCCCATGGCCCGGGCACGCCGATGGGCGGGGAACAGGTCGCCAATCAGCGAATTGGC
>NZ_JALQCX010000063.1:0-102317 GCF_023241665.1 Pseudomonas morbosilactucae
TTTTCCATGTTAAGCCAACGCTTACTTTTTCGTAAGTTTTGGGTTTGATTATTCACTTGAGATTGTCGATTTATACTGCGTTAATTTATAACTTGTTGATTTATAAGTTATTTAAATTATGTGTTGCCCTGGAAGACGATTTTTCGGGCAATCGTTCGATTGCTCTCGCCGGGGAACTCTTTAATATCAACCCTGTGTCGACGGATAGACACAGCCATCAAGGATGATGGTCAGGACATCGCAGGAAGCGATTCATCAGGACGATGAAAAGGAACACAGGGACTAGGGAAAAAATGTGGGCGGGTCATACCGCCCCTTTTTTCGTCTGTAGAAAAGTCCCGGTTCCGGAAAAGCAAAAAGGCCCGCAAGGGGCCTTTTAGGGAACGCGGCGGTAATCAGCGTTCGAGATCTTTGATCTTGCCTTTAACACCATCCCACTCTTCGGCATCCGGCAGAGATTCTTTCTTTTCAGTGATGTTGGGCCAGATTTCTGCCAGCTCTACGTTCAACTGAATGAACTCCTGCATCTCTTCCGGGACTTCGTCCTCGGAGAAGATAGCCACAGCGGGGCATTCAGGCTCGCACAGCGCGCAGTCAATGCACTCATCCGGGTGAATCACCAGGAAGTTCGGGCCTTCGTAAAAGCAGTCCACCGGACAGACTTCTACGCAGTCGGTGTACTTGCACTTGATGCAGTTGTCGGTGACGACGAAGGTCATTTCTAATTCTCTCCTCAGACGGCGGCAGCGGAGCCCCTTCAGGATGGGGTCGCCAGGTTTGGGAGCGATAGTCTGCGAACCAGGCTAATAGTTCGCAGCATCCCAAACCGCGCGAGATTCTAACAGCTTGCAAGCGTCTGCGTTAGATGCGTGTCTTTAATGTGTAGAGCATTTCCAGTGCACGACGTGGCGTCATGTCATCCAGATCAAGCTTGGCCAGGTCATCGAGCACTGGGTGAGGCAAGCTGGCGAACATATCGCTTTGCTGTGGAACCGAGGGTTTGCCTGCTGCTGGAGGTGGCGCTTCGTGGGGCAGGCTGGTGGTTTCCAGACGGCTCAGGTGCTCCCGGGCACGCAGGATCACCTGGCTGGGAACCCCGGCCAACTGGGCCACAGCCAGGCCGTAGCTTTGGCTGGCAGGCCCAGGCAGTACGTGGTGCAGGAAAACAATGCGTTCGTTGTGCTCGGTGGCGTTGAGGTGAACGTTGGCCACCAGCGGTTCGTTCTCCGGCAGCACCGTCAGTTCGAAGTAGTGGGTGGCAAACAATGTATAGGCACGCAAATGGGCGAGACGTTCTGCCGCAGCCCAGGCCAGGGACAGGCCATCGAAAGTACTCGTTCCGCGACCCACTTCGTCCATCAGCACCAGGCTACGGTCGGTGGCGTTGTGCAGGATATTGGCGGTTTCGCTCATTTCCACCATAAAGGTCGAACGGCCGCCGGCCAGGTCATCACTGGAACCAATCCGGGTAAAGATACGGTCGACCAGGGATAGTTCGCAGCTGGCCGCCGGTACAAAGCTGCCGATATGGGCCAGCAGGACGATCAACGCTGTTTGCCGCATGTAGGTCGATTTACCGCCCATGTTCGGGCCGGTGATTACCAGCATGCGGGTGTTGTCATCCAGGCTCAGGTCGTTGGCGACGAAGGGCGTGGTCAAGACTTGCTCGACCACTGGGTGACGACCCTGGGTAATGCGCATGCAGGGTTCGCTGACAAACCGTGGGCAGTTCAGGTCCAGGTTCAGCGCGCGTTCTGCCAGGTTGCTGAGTACGTCCAGCTCGGCGAGGGCGCTGGCGGTGTCTTGCAGCGGCGCCAAGTGGCTGATCATCTCCTCCAGCAGGGCGTCGTACAGCATCTTCTCCCGCGCCAGGGCCCGGCTCTTGGCGGACAGGGCCTTGTCTTCAAAGGCCTTCAGCTCTGGAGTGATAAAACGCTCGGCCCCTTTGAGGGTCTGGCGCCGAATGTAGTCCGCTGGTGCCTGCTCGGCCTGTTTGCTGGGCAGCTCGATAAAGTAGCCGTGGATACGGTTGTAGCCGACCTTGAGGTTGGCCAGGCCGGTGCGGGCCTTCTCCCGGGCTTCGAGATCAATGAGGAACTGCCCGGCGTTTTCGCTCAGGGATTGCAGCTCATCCAACTCGGCGTCGTAACCGGTCTTTAGTACACCACCGTCGCGGATCACCGCCGGAGGGTTGTCGATCACCGCCTTGGCCAACAACGCGGCCAGTTCCGGGTAGGTGCTGGTGGTCACGGCCAGTTGGGTGAGGTGCGTGGCTTCCAGTTCGGTCATGGCCACTTGCAGTTCCGGCAGGGCGGCCAAGGCATCCCGCAGGCGGGCCAAGTCCCGAGGACGGGCGTTGCGCAAGCCGATACGGGCGAGAATCCGCTCGATATCACCGATTTCCTTGAGCTGGGGCTGCAGCTTTTCGAAGCGATAGCCATCCAGCATGCAGGTGATCGAGGTTTGCCGTGCCTGAAGGACCGCCAAATCCCGCAGCGGGCGGTTCAGCCAGCGAGTCAGCAAACGGCTGCCCATGGCGGTCTGGCAGCGATCGACCACCGATTGCAACGTGTTGTCGCGGCCACCCGCCAGGTTGGTGTCCAGCTCCAGGTTGCGGCGGCTGGCACCGTCGAGAACCACGGTGTCGTCCAGGCGTTCGTGACGCAGGCTGCGCAAGTGGGGCAGGGCGGTGCGCTGGGTTTCCTTGGCGTAGCTCAACAGGCAACCGGCGGCGCCGATGGCCAGGGTCAGGTTTTCGCAGCCAAAACCCTTGAGGTCCTGGGTCGAAAACTGCTGGCACAGACTCTTGTGTGCCGAGTCTCGTTCAAAATCCCAGGGCGCACGACGGCGCACACCGCGGCGTTTCTCCGCCGGCAGGCCTTGTGGCCAGTCGTCCGGGATCAGCAGTTCCACCGGGTTGATACGCTCCAGCTCGGCCAGCAGGTTTTCCCAGCCCTTGATTTCCAGGACGCTGAAATTGCCGCTGGTGATGTCCAGTACCGCCAGGCCAAACAGTCGTTCGTCACCCAGCACTGCTGCGATCAGGTTGTCGCGGCGCTCGTCGAGCAGGGCTTCGTCACTCACTGTGCCCGGGGTGATGATGCGCACCACTTGGCGCTCCACTGGCCCTTTGCTGGTGGCCGGATCGCCCACTTGCTCACAGATCACCACCGATTCGCCAAGCTTCACCAGCTTGGCCAGGTAGCCTTCGGCCGCGTGGTAAGGAATCCCGCACATGGGAATCGCCTGGCCAGCCGACTGTCCGCGCGCCGTCAGGGTGATGTCCAGCAATTTGGCGGCCTTCTTCGCGTCTTCATAGAAGATCTCGTAGAAGTCGCCCATGCGGTAGAACATCAACTGATCAGGGTGCTGGTTCTTGAGGCGCCAGTACTGCTGCATCATCGGCGTGTGTGAGGACAGATCGGAGGTATTTTTACTCATTAGGTATTTAGGCGGATTCGTTGAAAGTGGTGAGGCGTAAGGGGCTCAAGGCCCGGCTTTTGCGATGGCGGCAAGGTTACCACGGGGGCGGCGGCCTTCGCAGGCACCGCGAAGTGGGTGGGTATTCAGGTTATGCATTATATATGCAATTCAGCATTTGTATTCAGGCAAAATAACCCGCAATATGCGCATTATGCAAAAACGCAACGTTTCTACCGTCTTAAGAGAGCTGCTGGATCGTCACGGGATCTCCCCCACGGAGCTTCACCGTCGTACCGGTGTGCCTCAATCCACCCTCTCGCGGATTCTCAGCGGCAAGATCGTCGATCCGTCGGACAAACACGTCTCGCGGATCGCCGAATACTTCCAGGTGAGCACCGATCAACTGCGTGGGCGCGCCGATGTAGCGCCGGCCCGCGCCGTGGACCGCGATGAGGTTCATTCCGAACTCAAGGACATAAGCCTGTGGGATGACGACACCCCCGTCGACGACGACGAGGTCTCGGTTCCCTTTCTTCGCGAGGTTGAATTGGCTGCTGGATCAGGAAGATTCGTCATCGAGGAGAGCGAGCGCGCCAGCCTGCGGTTCGGCAAGCGCAGCCTGCGCCATAACGGTGTGCAGTTCGATCAGGCCAAGTGCGTCACCGTGCGCGGCAACAGTATGTTGCCGGTGCTGCGTGATGGCGCCACGGTCGGGGTCAATGCGGGCAAGTGCGCGATTGGCGACATCATCGATGGCGACCTCTACGCCATTAACCACAACGGCCAGTTGCGGGTGAAGCAGCTCTATCGCCTGCCCACGGGCATTCGCCTGCGCAGCTTCAACCGTGATGAGCATCCGGATGAAGACTACAGCTTCCAGGACATCCAGGAAGAGCAGATCAGCATCCTCGGCCACGTCTTCTGGTGGGGCATGTACGCCCGCTGATTCTTCCCTTTCCTTCAAAACCCGCCACTGAGCGGGTTTTTTTTCGCCCTGACGAAATCCCCTCAAGCCTTGATTTGCGCGGCCTCCATGCGTTTGTGCATTTTCAGTGCATAAATAAATGCATTTATGCATTGACTGTATATGCATCCATGCATATTCTTTGTCCCAAGCCGCTCAACAACGGCGAGCAACACCGCTCTTTAGTGGCAAAGCAAAGGCAGCGATGAACCGGCCTCAACGGTTCAGAGGGTTGGCAACTGACCCGGGTGTGCAGCGTAAAGCACCAGAAGCAGTTATCCGGCGGACAGGGTCGCGGTCGGAGGAACAATTTGAATGGATCCGTACCGCGCCAGTAGCGCCGAAAGATCAGAGGACCGCATTACTGAAAAGCCCGGGCGACCGGGCTTTTTGGAATGCCTACCGAAGCCGCGGGGGCTTGCCCCGCCAGGCGCTCTGCAGCGCAGGTTACACACATCTATTGTCCGGCCTGTTCGCAGGCCTTTTTTCAGCCCGGGAGACATGAATGACGAACGAGCAACAAGCGTTGCTGGATATGCCGATCTGGCTGGTCATCTTGCTGGCGCTGGTCGGCGGGGTGTCCGGCGAAATGTGGCGCGCCGACAAGGAGGGCGCTCGCGGCTGGTCGCTGATCCGGCGCCTGGCCTTGCGCTCCGGAGCCTGCGTGGTCTGCGGCGTCTCGGCCATCATGCTGCTGTACGCCGCCGGGGTCTCGATCTGGGCCGCCTGCGCCTTTGGTTGCCTGACCGCCATGGCCGGCGCCGATGTGGCGATCGGCCTTTACGAACGCTGGGCCGCCAAGCGCATCGGCGTGTGCGAACCCCCTTCACGGGACTCGCACTCGGATCGGCCCTGAGCCCCCGATCAACCGCCGCCGCCCGCCAGGCTGGTCGGCCCAAGCCCCCTGTACGTCGCAGTGTCGACACGATTCTGGAACCGGACAATGAGCGAACTGACGAACTTGCATGACGCCATTCTCTCGACCATCAAGGCGGCGATGCCGCACGTCCAAACGGTCGAGGAATTCCCCGCGTCACTGGATAGCCCTTTTGCCCCCACCATTTATTGTGCAATCAGCGCCATGGACCTGGGAACCGACCCGGGTGACGGGCGTAGCGGCATCCGGGCCACTGTTGAGGCCCGGGTGCTGGTGGACGCCAGCCTGCCGCAGGCACCGTTGCAGGCGGCCACGCTGGCTGCGCAACTGATCAACCTGCTGCGTTGCCAGTACTGGAATCTCGACTTTGTCGACGCCGCCACAGCGGTTCGGGCGTTGCCGGTGAGTTCGGCAACTGAGCCGCTACAGAGCGCGGTGTGGACGGTGCAGTGGCAGCAGGTGATTTACCTCGGGGAAGAACAGTGGCTGTGGCCCGATCAACCCCCGGGAACACTGATGTTGTCCATCAGCCCCGATGCCAGCCCGGGTCACGAGGCGGGTTACCAGTCACCGGAGCAAATGGAATGAGCTTCGTGTCTGCGACCCATGACCGGATGATCGCCGGGCTGATCATTCCTTGCAGCGTGGTCGGCGTGGATCTGGCGGCAGGCACTGTGCGTGTTTCCGATGGCGCCGGCTGGACCAGCGCCTGGGTTCGCTGGCACAGCCAGGCCGCGGGCAAGGCTCGCCACTGGCGAGCGCCGAGCCTCGGCGAGCAGGGCGCCTTGATCAGCCCCAGCGGTGAACCAGCCCAAGGTACGTTTGTGCCCGGGTTGTACGGCAATGCCGGCCCCCAGCCGGACAACCGCGACCATGTCGAGGTCTGGCGTTTCGATGATGGCGGCTCGCTGGTCTACGACTGGCAGGCCAAGAGTTACAGCATCAGCCTGCCCAGCGGCACGGTGACCGTTCAGGTCGGCGGCAGCTCATGGGTGGTGACGCCCAGTTCGATCACTGGCCAGGCCAGCACCCTTAGCCTGACCGGGGACATCACCTTGAATGGTGATGTGCTCATCAACGGTTCGAGCTTGAAGCACAACGGGGTGAACGTCGGTTCGACCCACACCCATTCCGCTGTGATGCCGGGGCCCGGCTCAACCGCAGCCCCTCAGTGACGCGTTGCGAATCATCGCCGACGCCACAGCCATCACCTCTCACATCAACCCATAAACCCGCCGCGTGCGGTTTTTTTGTACCCGGAGAACAGCATGGCCACCCCTAGAAAAAGTGTCGTCCGCTCGGCAGATAAAGGCGCTGCGGTGTTTCGCGACACCCGCTTCACCTCCCGCGTTCTGATCTTGCCGGACGGCCGTCCGTTGCCGGTGGTTCAGGGGCGAGTGTCGGCGCCGGCCGGCGACAGCGTCGCCCGTGACTACCTGAACAAACACCCGGATCTGCAGCTACAGGAGTAACACGATGATTGGAATGGATCGCCGTACCGGCTTGCCGCTGTCCGGCATCGAGCATTTGCGGCAGTCCATCGAGGACATCCTGACCACCCCCCTTGGCAGTCGGCGGATGCGACCGGAGTACGGCAGCAACTTGCGCCGTTATGTCGACTTGCCGGTGACCGGCGGGTGGAAAAGCGCGGTGCAGGCTGATGTGGCCCGGGCGCTATTGCGCTGGGAACCACGGCTGAAACTGGAGCGGGTGCAGGTGGTCGCGGTGGTGGAGGGCCAGATCAGCTTTCAGCTAACGGGTCAGTACCTGGGCAATAACGCGGTTTTGGAGGTGACGGCATGAGCATGCTGGATTTGTCGGCATTGCCGGCGCCGCAGGTGCTGGAAAGCCTCGATTTCGAGGCGCTGTATCAAGGCAAACTGACGACCTTTCGTCAGCACATGGGCGACAACTGGACCGCCAACCTGGAGAGCGACCCGGTCACCAAACAGCTGGAGCTGGCCGCCTACGGGGACATGCTGCTCCGGGCCCGGGTCAACGACGCGGCCAAGGCGCTGCTGTTGGCCCATGCCCAGGGCTCCGACCTGGATCACTTGGCGGCCAACGTCAATCTGCAGCGTTTGGTGATCCAGGTCGAGGACCTGCAGGCGGTGCCACCTGTTGCTGAGGTCAAGGAATCGGACGACGCTCTGCGTGAACGCATCCAACTGGCCTACGAAGGGCTGACCACGGCAGGGCCGCGCAACAGTTACATCCTGCATGCACGCAACGCCTCTGCCCTGGTTGCCGATGCCGAGGCGCAAAGTCCGTCGCCAGCCCGGGTGACCGTCACGGTGCTGAGCCTGGAGGGCGATGGCACGGCGAGCCCCGAGCTGCTGGCGAATGTCGCGGCGGCCCTTAACGACGAAGATGTGCGGCCGCTGGGGGATCGGGTCACGGTACAGAGTGCCCAGGTACTGCCCTATCGCATCGATGCGGTGCTGCACATGAAGGGGCCTGGGCCGGAAAGTGACGCGGCCCAGGCCGAAGCCGAACGCAAGCTGGCGGCCTGGATCAACCCGCGACGACGGCTCGGCATCGAGGTGGCGCGATCGGCCATCGACGCCCAGTTGCACGTCGCCGGTGTGGCCCGGGTTGAGCTGACGGATTGGCAGGACCTCGCTCCCACACCGGCCCAGGCGGCTTACTGCATCGGCTACAGCGTCACGTTGGGGGGCTGATATGACCAGCCTACTGCCGATCAACAGCACGCCGCTGGAGCGCGCCCTTGAGGCCGCGAACACCGGCGACACCAGCATCCTGCTGCGCACCCTCTACAACCCCACGACCTGCCCGGTGCACCTGTTGCCCCAGCTGGCCTGGGCCTGGTCGGTGGACCGTTGGGACCCGCGCTGGTCCGAGTCGGTCAAGCGCAACGCCATCCGCGCCTCGTTCTTCATCCATGAGCGCAAGGGCACCATCGGTGCCTTGCGCCGGGCAGTCGAGCCCCTGGGCTACCTGATCGACGTGGTCGAGTGGTGGCAGACGGTGCCCGAAGGCGATCCTGCCACCTTCGCTCTCAAGGTCGGGGTACTGGACACCGGCATCAGCGAGGAAATGTACCAGGAGCTGACCCGGCTGATCGACGACGCCAAGCCGCTCAGTCGGCAAATGAGCGGCCTGGCGATCAGCCTGGAAACCACCGGCGTGATCGGCTTTGGCGCCTATGTGGGAGAGGGGGAAGTGATCGACGTTTACCCGCCCAGCTCCCGCGATATCGAAGTGACCGGCCGCTATGGCCAGGTCATGTGCATTGATGAAATTGACACCCTGGACGTGTACTTATGATTGATTCAAACAGTCAGTTCTTTGCCATTCTCACGGCCGTGGGCGAGGCGAAACAGGCCAATGCCACGGCCTTGGGCCTTCCCTGGACCTTTACGGAAATGGCGGTCGGCGATGCCAATGGCACCGATCCGATTCCGCTGCGCAGCCAAACCAGGCTCATCAACGAATGGCGCCGCGCACCGGTCAACCAGGTGCGTACCGACCCGGCCAACCCGAACGTGGTGGTCACCGAGCAAGTGATTCCGGCCGATGCCGGTGGTCGCTGGATCCGTGAAATCGCGCTCTACGATGCCGACGGCGACATGGTGGCGGTGGCCAACTGCGCACCGAGCTTCAAGCCCTTGCTGGCCCAGGGCACGGGCAAGACCCAAGTGATCCGCATGAACTTCATCGTGTCCAACACGGCGCAGATCGTGCTGAAAATCGATCCGGCGGTGGTGCTGGCGACCCGGGATTACGTCGATAACGCGGTGATCGAAGCCCTGGCCAAACTGGACTTCAAACACTCGGCGCTGGTGGCCACCACGGCCAATATCGCCTTGAGCGGCTTGTTGACCGTCGACGGTGTGCTGCTGCCGGTCGATGCCCGGGTGCTGGTGAAAAACCAGACCCAAGCCAAGGACAACGGGCTGTATGTGGCGTCGGCCGGTGCCTGGAAGCGCGCGACGGACGCCGACAGCAGCCTGGAAGTGACCCCCGGGCTGTTTGTCAGCATCGAGAAGGGCACGGTCAACGGCGACAGCGTCTGGCAGTTGGTCACCGATGGGCCAATTGTCCTCGGCACCACGGCCCTGGCTTTTGAAATGGCCGTGGGCCGGACGGGCATCAGCGCCGGTTCCTATGCCAATGTCACCGTCGACAAGTACGGCCGGGTGATCGCCGGGACCAACCCCACAACGCTCGCCGGGCATGGCATCAACGACACCTACACCAAGGCCGAGATCGAGGCGCTGGTGGCTCAGTCCTCGTCATTGCCAGTGGGTTCGATGGTGGCGTTTCCCAAGGGGCCCGTTCCTGTGGGCTTCTTTGAGGCCAATGGCGGTTTGCTGAGCATTGCAGCCTATCCCGATCTTGCCGCGTACCTGGGTACTACCTTCAACACGGGCACTGAGGGTGCCGGCAACTTCCGCTTGCCGGATTCGCGGGGCGAGTTCCTGCGTGGCTGGGACAATGGGCGTGGGGTCGATGCGGGGCGGGCGCTTGGAAGCTCCCAGGCAGATGCACTCAAGGAGCACAGGCACTTGGGCGGGGTTGGCTCTGTTTGGGGTGGCAGTGTTGATCCCTTTGTCTACGGTCGTACCGATGTCGATACACCGGGCCAGGCCAATAGCTTTGTGACTGAAACCGCATCGACTGGGGTCAACTCTCAGGGCTATACATCGAAAGTTGGTGAGTCCGAGACTCGCCCTCGCAACCTGGCTGTGATGTGGTGCATCAAAGCCTGGAACGCTCCAATCAATCAGGGCCAAATCGACGTGGCGGCGCTGGCCAATGAAGTGGCTGCGCTGAAGTCAGCCACACCGGTGGGCGCCATTATTCCGTTCCCAATGGGCGCCGTTCCCGCTGGGTACCTTGAGTTGGATGGACGGGTGCTGAGCATCGCCACCTATCCTGATCTGGCGTCCTATCTAGGCAGCACGTTCAACACGGGCAGCGAAGGTGCTGGCAACTTCCGCTTGCCGGATTCGCGTGGCGAGTTTCTGCGGGGCTGGGACCATGGACGCGGTGTGGATGCTGGGCGGTCGATTGGCAGCAATCAGTTGGGATCTGTTGAAAGCCATACGCACGAGTTTTGGAACGACAACGGAAATGCCACCACGCCTTTGGATGGGCACCTTATTTACGCTGAGTCGGGTAGTTCCCGGCCTGATACCGACAAGGTCAAGACGCTGCCGTATGGGGGTAGCGAAACCCGTCCCCGCAACCTGGCCGTCATGTGGTGCATCAAGGCCTGGAGTGCGCCGATCAATCAGGGAAACATCGACGTTGCTACATTGGCGACGCTGTCTGCCCAGGCCACTGAAATCAATCAGGGCACAGCAAAAATCGCGACTCAATCCGCGGTGGATGCCGGCACTGACGATAGTGGCTTTGTAACGCCGATGAAGCTGCGCCATGGTTTCTCAGCCGAGTTTGCTAGCACCGGTTACATCGCGCTGCCGAGTTGGCTGGGCGGTTGGATTCTGCAGTGGGTCAGCACCGGAGCGATAACCAATCTCGCGTCAGGGGGCACAGCCACTCGGCCGGTTGTCTGGCCGCTGATATTCCCAACTGAGGTTCTTGCCCAGTGGGGGATCGCTGTAGGGGCAACCGTGGGTGATGTGGGGATGGTCCCCACTGCCAGCATTCCTACAAAAGTGGGTATGACGCTAGGCATCTACAACGCGGCAGTCGCCGCTAAAAACATGTCGAATACCATCGGCTTTGGCCTTGGCCGCTAAAGGGGGAACATCCATTGATTTACTACAACCCTGCCTCGGGCGGTTTTCTTGACACCGTGATTCACGGGAAAAATCTGCCCAGCGGCCTTATTGAAGTCAGCAATGAGCGGCGGACCGAGATTATTGCAGCTCGTGCGAATCATCAGGTCGTGGTCTGTGAGGGGGCGTTATCTCGTTCCAAGATCCGCCGCCCCCAACCTTGGCTGAACTCGCGGACCAGGAGCGGACATGGCGTAACGCCGAGTTGGCGCTGGGTATGCGACTGCGTGATCGCCACCGCGACCAGTTGGAGATCGAGGTACAGCCCGCGCTCAGCGGCGATCAGTTCAAAGAGCTGTTGCTGCACATGCAGGCCTTGCGCGACTGGCCTCAGTCCTCGGCATTTCCCAATCCCGAGCAAAGGCCGCCTTCGCCGACCTGGCTCGCCAACTCAACTGAATAAACGCCCCGCACCGACGGGGCGTTTTCTTTTCCCCTTCACCCACACCCTCACAGCCCCCTTTACCCGGGGCTTTTTCATGTCTGGAGTTTATCCATGAGTGGTTTTTTCCACGGCGTTACCGTTACCAACGTGGACACCGGCGCACGCACCATTTCGCTGCCGACGTCTTCGATCATTGGCCTGGTGGATACCTTCACCGAAGGCCCGACCTTCAGTGCCAAGTTCAACGACCTGCTGCTGATCACCAACGAGCGTGAGGCGATTGCCGCCTGGGGCCCGGATGCGGCGATCACCAAGGCCTGCCAGGCCATCTATCAACGTGCCAAGGCGGTGATCGTCGCCTGTGGCGTGGAGAAGGTCGAGGACGCGGCCCAGCAGACCTCGGCGATCATCGGCGGCGTGCTGGCCGACGGCAAGCGCACCGGTCTGCAGGCGCTGCTGGACGGCAAGAGCCGCTTCAATGCGCAGCCACGTCTGCTGGTCACCCCCAAGCACAGTTCGACCCTGGCGGTCGGCACCGCGCTGGTGGCATTGGCCGACAAGCTGCGCGGCCTGGCGATTCTCGATGGCCCCAACACTACCGATGAAGCAGCCATGGCGTACGCCAAGAACTTCGGCGCCAAGCGCGCGTTCATGGTGGACCCGGGTGTTCAGTACTGGGACGCCGGTGACAGCGCCACCGTCGATGCGCCGGCCTCGGCCTGGGTCGCGGGCCTGTTTGCCTGGACCGACAACGAGTACGGCTTCTGGGCCTCGCCGTCGAACAAAGAGTTTGTCGGCATCACCGGCACCACTCGTTCCATCGAGTTCCTGGACGGTGATGAAACCTGCCGCGCCAACCTGCTGAACAACGCCAACATCACCACCATCATTCGTGATGCGGGCTTCCGCCTGTGGGGCAACCGCACGCTGTCGAGCGATCCGAAGTGGGCGTTTGTCACCCGCGTGCGGACCCTGGACATCGTGATGGACGCGATCCTCTACGGCCACAAATGGGCGGTCGACCGCTCCATCACCGCGACCTACGTCAAGGACGTGACCGAAGGCCTGCAGGCGTTTATGCGCGACCTGAAGAACCAGGGCGCGATCATCAATTTCGAGGTCTACGCCGACACCGAGTTGAACACCGCCAGCCAGCTGGAGCAGGGCAAGGTGTACTGGAACATTCGTTTCACCGACGTACCGCCTGCCGAAAACCCGAACTTCCGCGTCGAGGTCACCAACCAGTGGCTGACCGAAGTCATCGAACAAACCGCTTAAGGAGCAGTAGCAATGGCAATGATTCCCGAAACCCTGGCGAACATGAACCTGTTCGTCGATGGCATCAGCTTTCAAGGCGACGTGCCGAGCCTGACCCTGCCCAAGTTGACCCTCAAGACCGAGGAGCATCGTGTCGGCGGCATGGACGTGGCGGTGGAACTGGACATGGGCATGGAGAAACAAGAGGCCGCGTTCAGCACCACCGGTGTGCGCCGTGAGTCGCTGAAACTCTTCGGCCTGGCAGACAGCACCGGCTTCAACGGCGTGTTCCGTGGCGCCTTCAAGGGGCTCAAGGGCAAGGTCACCCCGGTGATCGTGACCCTGCGCGGGCTGCTCAAGGAGGTCGACATGGGCGACTGGAAATCCGGCGACAAGGCCGAGATCAAGCACAACGTGGCCCTGACGTACTACAAGCTCGAAGTGGACGGTCGCCTGATCTATGAGATCGATGCACTGGGTATGAAGCGCGTGATCAACGGCGTCGACCAACTCGCCACTCAACGCTCGGCCCTGGGCCTGTAAGGAAAACTTCCGATGTCTCAAGCACTGAAAAAAGTCCCGGACTGGATGATCCTCGGCAGCGACAGCGTCGCTGTCAGCCTCAGCAAACCGGTGGAGATGAATGGCGTGGTCTGCGACAAGGTCACGCTGCGAGCCCCGACCGTGCGCGATGTGCGTGCGGCCAATGCGGCGGCCGCTGGCGACGATGAGCAGCGCGAGCTGATCCTGTTTGCCAGCCTGGCCGAGATCAGCGCCAAGGACCTGGAGGGCATGGCCCTCAAGGACTACCAGCGCCTGCAGGCCGGTTATTTTCGCCTGGTGCAAGACGACGAGCTTTGACCCGGCGGTGATGAAGATGGCGGCGAAGCGGCTCGCCAGCGAGCTGCATTTTTCCGCCGAGGAGATCATGACCATGCGCTTTAGCGACATGGTCTGGTGGCTCACGGATTGAGCCCTTCACCGCAGGATCAGGAGTAGCAGATGGCGAGCAAACTGGTATCAGGGCTGGTGGTGATTGGTGCTGCCGTCAGTTCGACGTTGGACGCCGCCTTCAAGACGGTGGAAGACCGGATCAAAAAACTGGAAGCGCAAGGCAACAATGCCAGGGTGTTGGAAAAAACCATTGGTGAAACCTTGCGTCTGCAGGACGCATGGCAAAAGGCTCACGATCGTGGCGCTGCTTCCGCCGCCGGGTTGTGGCGCAGTCTGGAAAACAACCGGAATGGGCTGCGCAAGCAGGGTGTCCTGGTCCATCAACTGCGTGAGGAGTATCAGGCCCTGGGCGCAGTGGCTCGTGGTTCAGAGCTTAAGGCCCGTGGGCAGCAGCAGATCGATCAGGGCAAGACCGACCTCAAGGCGGCTTATGGTTGGGCCAAGATCGGTGTCGACACACTGAAAGCTCCGGTCAAGGTCAGTGCCGATTATCAGGCGCTTATCCGTGACATGGCGATCAAGGCCAATGTTGCCAACACGCCCCGGGAAGCGCAGTTGAGTCAATCCGTCATGCAGGCGGCGAAAGACACGGGAATGGGCCGCAACGAGGTGGCCGGGCTGGTGAGCAAGATGCTCGTCAATGGTATGTCGCTGGACAAGGCCCAGGGCTATGCCCCGCTGGCGGCGAAGTTTGCGGTGGGCCAGGGCGCAAGTGCCGAAAACACCGCGAATCTGATGCGGGCCCTGGAGTTGCAAGCCAAGATCGACGACCCCAAGGTCATGGAGAGCGCCCTGGAGGCCATCGCCCTGCAGGGGCAGGAGGGCAACTTCGAGGCGGCCGATATGGCCCGTCTGCTGCCGGCGCTGCTCAAGAGCGCGAGCGCGGGAGGGCTTACCGGCATGCAGGCGGTGAGCCAGTTGGGGTCGATGCTGCAAGTGCAGATGAGTACGGGTGGTAGTCCCGATGAGGCCGCCAGCCAGTTGAATAACTGGATAGAAAAACTCGGCACTGGCGATGCGCTCAAGGCCGCTGCTCTGACTGACTCGCAGAGCCGGGAGCGTTATGAGGCGTTGAGCAAGCGTTCGTTGAGTGCTTCGGGCGCTCTCGACGAGAACCTCGCCCAGCGCCGGCAACTCTCCAAGCAGTTGTGGGCTGAAACCGAGCAAGCGGTCGACAACGGCATGCTGGCCATTGGAGAGGCCTTGCGCCCCGCCACGGATCAGGTGGCCAAAGGCATCACCCTGGTGGTCGGCAAACTGACTGAACTGGCGGGGGCGGCTCCTCCGTTAGTGCTAGGGCTGGCGGCCGTGGGTGTTGGCTTTGTCGCGATAAAAAACCTGATGGCCGCGTACACCCTTGGCAAGGGCCTGCTCAATGTCCTCCGGGGGTCTTTGAAGATCGACCCCGAGGTGGCAAAGCGGGTGTCAGCGAGCAAGGCGGGGGGGCTGGGCTGTGTTCAGTCAACGGTTGGTTGCTGTGCAGACAACAAGCGCCGTAGGAGCCGTGGGGGGCGCAGAAGTCCCCGAGGTGGCGCTCGTGGCCAGTCTGGCAACTCTGGCAACAGCCGTTCGAAGGGGGCAGGTGGATTGAAGAACCCTCTGACGCCCAGTGGCTTGGAGAAACTGCCCAAGGGTGCCACTGCGCCCGGAGTGCCGGGCACTGCGCTGAAAGACGCCGCATCCGTGGCGAAGGGATTCAGGGGGGGCTCGCTGCTCTCGGTGATCAGCGCCGGTTTCCAGGTGGCGGATGTTTACCAGAACGCCAAGACCCAGGATGAAAAAGCTGAGGGCTATGGCGAGGCGGCAGGCAATCTCGCCGGGACCCTGGCCGGTGCCGCTGCGGGTGCCGCCATTGGCTCCGCGGTGCCGGTGATTGGAACAGTGATTGGTGGTTTGATCGGGGGGGCGTTCGGTGCCTGGGGCGGTTCTGCCTTGGGCGGTGCCTTGGGTAAAAAGATGTTCGGCTCTGATGAGTCGCTCAAGAGGCTGCCCGCAGCCGGCCCGCTGATGATGGCCAATGCTGGGCAGACTATCCCGCCGGTCATGGGCGACATCGCCAAATCGTTCAAGCCACGCGAGACACCCTTGATGATGGGGCAGGTGGTGCGTTCGATGGAGAGTCCGTCGCCCTCTGCATCGACACTGGCCACGATCAACCCGCCGCAGTCGTTCGCGTCACAGGCATCGCCGGTGCTTGAGCAGCAATTCAGCTTCGCGCCCTACCTGTCGATCTCGGTCCAGGAGGATGTCAAAGACCCCGCCCAACTGGCCCGTGAGCTGGAGCCCTATTTGCGCTTTCAGTTCGACGAATACAGCCGGCAGGCGACCGCCCGCCAGTTGTTCGACCCCCCACACGTTTAAGGAGGTGGCATGGCCTATATGGAACAGTTGCACTCGGGGCTTGAGTCCCTGGTGGCGGCGGCAGAAGCGGGGCGGCGCAGTGCAGATGAGATGCTGGGGCCGATGAATGGCGCCATCAGCGACATCGCTGGCGCTGCCTCGGAGCTGGAGAACATGCCCTTCGTCGGGCCTGTGTTGGGCGCCAAGTTGCAGCGCACGATGCGCAGCATCAGCGCCGCACAGTCCGTGGTCGGTGAGGTGGCGGCCAAGTACAGCCAGGTCGTGACCGCCGCCGCACAGATCCAGCAGCGCCTTGGTGCCCTGCAGGAGCAGACCGCCAAGGCGGGCGCAGCGATCAACCGGATCGGCGGGCAGATCAGCCCGGCCCTGGGCAATATTTTCCCGAGTGAGGCGTTTGCCGAGCCGAGCACTCCGGCGGCCGAGGCGGTGAAGCCCTTTCCACACTTGCTGATCTTGCAGCCGCTGGGGGGCGTTTCTCAGCCTTACTACTTCAACGTCGACACCGCGGCCTTTGACGAGCTGCACCGCCAGACCGGGTTTCGCTGGTCTGGCCAGGAGCGTCTGAGCCGCAGTGTCGCCCAGCAGGCGGTGGGCCAGGGCACTGAGAGCATCACCCTCAAGGGCGCGATCTTTCCGGGGTTCAAGGGCGGGCTCGGGCAGTTGCAGGCGCTGCGTAGCATTGGGAGTCGCTTGCTGCCGTTGAGCCTGACCACTGGCTACGGTGAAGTGCTGGGCACCTGGTGCCTGACCCGCATTGACGAAGATCAGAGCCACCTGCTGGCCGGTGGTATTCCCCGTAAACAAGGCTTTTCACTGGAGTTTGTAAGTTATGGCGACGACCTGCAGAACGTCTGACGGGGACCTGCTCGATACGCTGTGCCAGCAGTACTACGGGCACCTCAATGGCAGTGTCGAGGCGGTGTTGGATGCCAACCAGGGCTTGGCCGACGAAGCACAGCCGTTTCGGGCAGGGGTATTGATCGTGCTGCCCGTCTTGCCGATCCAGGCACAGGCCCTGGTTCAACTGTGGGACTGATTGCCAGCCCCACCCACAGACCCCACCGCGTGTGGGGTTTTCTTTTTCTGGAGCGTGGGCCATGACCCCAGAGTTTCGAATCGTTGCCGACGGCCGGGACATCACCGCCCTGATCAACGACCGGCTGCTGACGCTGCGCACGACGGACAAGCCCGGGATGGAGTCGGATGAATTCGAGCTGCGTATCGATGACCGCGACGGCGCCGTGGCGTTGCCTAAGCGTGGCGCCATCATTGAGGTGTTCATGGGCTACGCCGGCCTGCCGCTGACCCGCCTCGGGCGCTACACGGTGGATGAGGTGGTGGTGACGGGGCCGCCGGACTCTATCGAGATCCGCGGCAAGGCCAGCGACATGCGCGGCAGTGGCAAGACCACCCGCAGTGGCAGTTGGGAAAACGTCCCGTTGCAGCAGATTGTCCATGACCTGGCGGTTCGCAACGGCTGGACGCCCTTGTGCCCGGTCGCCACCAAGGTGCCGCGGGTCGATCAACTCAATGAGTCCGACTTCAACTTCATCACCCGCCTGGCCCGGCAATACGACTGCACCGCCAAGGTGGCTGAAGGCAAGTTGCTGGTGTTGCCCCGCCAGGCCGGGTTGAGTGCCAGCGGCAAGGTGTTGGGGGTGGTTACAGTCACCCGCCGCGACGTGAACCGCTATCAATTCCGCCTGAGCGACGGCAGCACGCAAAAGGCGGTGCAGACCAAGCACCAGGACAAAAAGACCGGAGAACTCAAGGTCGTCGACCTGCGTAACAGCCAGTCGCCCGCCGGTGTGCCGTCCGTGCATACCGATCGGCACCTCTACCCGAACAAGGCCGCCGCCGAGCAGGCGGCCAGTGCGCGCCTGGCGGCTTTCAACCGCAGCACCGCCAGCCTGCGCCTGGACATGCCCGGGCGTACCGACCTGTTTGCGGAACGCATGATCAACGCCCTGGGCTTCAAGGGCGGGCTCGATGGCCAGTACCTGCTGGACTCGGTCGAGCAGTTGTTCAACCCGTCCGGGTGGAGCACCACGGTCGAGTGCAACGCCGGCAAGCAAGGCAAGGCCAAGGCCGCGGGCAAGAAAAAACCCGCCAGCAAGCCGCTCAAAGTGGTGCCGCGGTAAGCCTGCTCGTCGGGCGCTTATTCGGCTTGGCCTAGAGCCCGCGCGTTATTCCCCCTTGTGATGCGGCCAACCCGCAGGAGTCTCTCGATGAAACTCAGCGCTGTTTTCGATCAGCTGCAAAATCACTGCCCCAGCCTCGCTGGGCGCATCCTGGCCGGCGTCGACCTCGACAGCCTGACCAGTCACACCACGCAACCGGTACCGGCGGCGTACATCGCCCCGAGCAACGACCTGGCCACTGCCAACAGTGCCCAAAACGCCCATCGGCAGAGCATCCGCGACCGCTTCGAAGTGCTCCTGCTGCTGGACGCCGGCAACCCGCAGCAGGCCCTGGACCAGCTCCACGACCTGCGCGCCGAACTCTGGCTGGCCCTGGTCGGTTTCAAACCGGGTGCCGAGTACAACCCCATCCAATACGACGGCGGTGAGCGGGTGTCCCTCAACGCCACCCGCTTGCTGTATCGCCTGGTTTTTTTCGCCGAGTTCCAACTGGGACGCAACCTGTCCAGCCAACCGGCGGAAACCTGGCACGAGCGCGAACTGGACGGCTTGCCGTCTTTTACCGGGGTCACGGTGCGGGTCGATGCCATCGACCCGGCCGACCCCAACTTGAAACGTCCAGGGCCTGACGGGCGCCTGGAACTGAGTTTTTCAGGAGAGCTAACGCAATGAGCAAACGCATCACTGTGCTGCCGGTCGCCGGCCGTGCCGTACCGGACCCGGAGGCCGGCGACCTGCTGCCGGCCTCGGGCCGTGAAGTGTCGGACAGCGCCTGGTGGCGCCGACGTCTGGCCGATGGCGATATCACCACCAAAGCCGTGAAGACGGCGAAATCTCAAGGAGCCAAATAATGGCGATCGGTTTCAGCAATATCCCGGCGGACATCCGTGTACCGCTGTTCTACGCCGAGATGGACAACTCGGCAGCCAATAGCGCCTCGTCGGCCATGCGCCGCTTGCTGGTCGCCCAGGTCAATGACAATCAAGCCGGTGACGACCTCGGCAAGCTGGTGCTGGTGTCCAGCGTGGCGCTGGCCAAGAGCATCGGTGGGCAGGGTTCGATGCTTGCCTCGATGTACGAAACCTGGCGCAAGACCGACCCGGTGGGCGAGATCTGGTGCCTGCCGCTGCACAGCACTGAAGGCAGCGTGGCCAAGGCCGAGGTGAAGATCACCGGCGCCGCCAGCGAAAGCGGCCTGCTCAATCTGTACGTCGGTGGCGTGCGGGTGCAGGCGTCCATCGTCAGTGGCGCCACCGCCGCCCAGGCCGCCAGCGCCCTGGCCCTGAAAATCAATGCGGCCGTGGATCTACCGGTGACCGCGGCTGTCGTGGACGCCACCGTGACCCTGAGCGCCAAATGGACCGGCGACAGCGGTAACGACATCAGCCTGCAGTTCAATCGCCTGGGCAAGAGCAATGGCGAAGAGACGCCCGCCGGCCTGACCCTGGTGGTCGGCAAGATGGCCGGTGGCACCGGCGTGCCGGATCAGGTCGCGGCCCTGGCGGCCCTGGGTGACGAGCCCTTCGAGTTCATCTGCATGCCCTGGACCGACACCGCCAGCCTGAACGCCTGGCAAGGTGCGATGGACGACAGCACCGGCCGCTGGTCCTGGGCCAAGCAACTGTTCGGCCACGTCTACAGCGCCAAGCGCGGCACCGTCGGCACCCTGGTGACTGCTGGCCAGGCACGCAACGACCAGCACGTCACCCTCCAGGCCCTGGAAATCGGCGTTCCGCAACCGGTGTGGGTCCAGGCGGCAGCCTTGGCGGCGCGCACCGCGGTGTTTATTTCCGCAGACGCCAGCCGTCCGACCCAAAGCGGCAGCCTGCCCGGTGTCGATCCGGCCCCCGCCAGCGAGCGTTTCACCCTGACCGAGCGCCAGTCGCTGCTCAACTACGGCATCGCTACGGCCTATTACGAAGGCGGTTACGTGCGCATCCAGCGTTCGATCACCACCTACCAGAAGAACGCCTACGGCCAGGCCGACAACTCCTACCTGGACAGCGAAACCATGCACCAGTCGGCGTTTATCGTGCGCCGCCTGCAAAGCGTGATCACCAGCAAGTACGGGCGCCACAAGTTGGCTGCCGACGGCACCCGTTTCGGCGCCGGCCAGCCCATCGTCACCCCGAGCACCATTCGCGGTGAACTGATCGCCCAGTACGCCAAGCTGGAACTGGAAGGCCACGTGGAGAACGCCGAGCTGTTCGCCGAGCACCTGATCGTCGAGCGCGACGTGCAGGACCCGAGCCGAGTCAACGTGCTGTTCCCGCCGGACTACATCAATGGCCTGCGGGTCTTCGCGCTGCTCAACCAGTTCCGTCTGCAGTACGACGCTGCGGCCTGAACCGCCGACCGCACTGCGTCTTTTCAGCCCGCCTTGAGCGGGCTTATTTTTTGGGAGAAACATCATGGGTCAACTGATTGCGGGCACCTGCTACGTCAAAGTGGACGGCGCTCAACTGACCATCAACGGCGGCTGCGAGGCTCCGCTGATGGCCGTCAAACGGGAAACCGTGGTTCCGGGTTTCTACAAGGAAACCGACCTCACCCCGTCCTTCAAGGTCACGGCGTTGCACACCCCGGACTTTCCACTCAAACAGCTGATCGCCGGTTCCGACATGACCGTCACCTGCGAATTCGCCAACGGCAAAGTCTATGTGCTGGCCGGCGCCTACCTGGTGGACGAGCCGGTGGCCAAGGGCGATGACGCCACCATCGAACTGAATTTCGAAGGGCAGAAGGGGACCTGGCAATGAGCAACATCGTGAAGCTGCACGTGCCCATCGACGCCCACGGCGAGCCCTTGAGCGAACTCGCCCTGCGCCGCCCTACGGTGCAGGAAGTGCGCGCGATCAAGGCGCTGCCGTACAAGATCGACAAGAGCGAAGAAGTCAGCCTGGACATGGACATCGCCGCCAAATACATCGCGGTGTGCGCCGGCATTCCACCGTCTTCGGTCAACCAACTGGACCTGGCCGACCTCAACGCCCTGAGCTGGGCGGTGGCGAGTTTTTTCATGAGTGCGGCATCGCAGCCATCGCCGACCTGATCGCTGTCGCCTATGACCTGGCCTGGTTCTGGAAGGTTGACCCCGAACAGATGATGGCCAGGCCACTGGATGTGCTCCGGGAATCCCTGGAGCACGCGCAACGGATCAATGCGATGCAGCAGGTGCAGTGATGGCGAACAAATCAAAGAAAACGAGTGGGAGTAAAACCAGTCAACCGGTGGCCGCCATCGCGGCCGCTGCGGCGGCTGACGCCAAGACGCTGGATTACGAACTGACCGGGGTACGTCTACAGGTCAGCAAGTTCAGGGAACACATGGACGATAACGGACTAGGCGACCTGAATTTTTCGTCGCTGGTTTCGGGTACAGGGTTGATTGCGCCCTTTGTAACGGGCGTGCAGGCGGCGATCAAGGCCGAGAATGAGCTGGCCGTGGCCCATGCCAAGTCTTTGGGGCAGAAAAACTCCAAGGGTGCGCTCGGGGATACGGCGAAGAACCTTAAACAGTTCGATGAGGCCGTCGAGGGCATCTCCAAGAATATCGGTAGCGCCTTGTTGCCAGCCATTAACAACATGGTGACGGGCCTGCAGCCGATGCTGACCAGCATCGGCGAATTTGTAGCGAACAACCCGTCACTGGTTGAAGGCTTGGCTGCCGCCGCCGTGGCGTTTGTGGTGGTGACTGCCGCTGCAATGGGAGCTGCTACGGTGTTTGGTGTGCTGGCGTCTCCCTTGGGGATCGCTGCGGCGGTGGTAGCGGTTGTGGCAGGGCTGATAGTCGCGAATTGGGACCGGATCAAAAGCGCGCTCGAGTGGAGCCCGGTTGAAACGCTGGTCAGCGGGTGGGCTTCTGTGACGGAGTTTTTTTCCGGTCTATGGGCGTCTATTGGCGCTGCAGTGGATAAGGGCTGGGCTGAATTCAAGGCCCTGTTTAATTGGTCGCCGAAAGCGGTGCTTGCAGGGCTTTGGGGCGACCTCAGTGGTTTTCTGATCGGCATCCTGAAGCGGATTCCTGCCGCTGCCGTGCAGGTCAAGGAAACGCTTAAGGAGTTTTTCAGCTGGACGCCGACGATGTTGCTGATCAACAACTGGGCAACGGTTACGGGCTTTTTCAGTGAGACGTGGCAGCAGATCAAGACCCAGGCGTTGGGTCTCTTCGATGAGTTGAAGACAAGGTTCTCCTGGAATCCGATGGTCCTGATCACGGACATCTGGGACTCGCTGGGTGCTTACTTTACCGGGCTCTGGGAGTCCCTGAAGGGAATGGCCTCAGCGTTCATGGACACCTTCAAGTCGGTGTTCGACTGGTCACCTGTGGAAATGGTGAGCCCCTATTGGGACGCGCTGATCGCATGGTTTGTCGGTTGGGGAGAGCAGCTCGAGGTGGTGCTGGCGCCTATCAGGGAGGCCATCAGCGGCATAGGCGGCTTGATGGAGAAGGCCGGCAGCAGTGTACGAGGCTTCTTTGGTTCCCAGGGTTCCGATGCCGAAGGCGGTGCTCAAGTGCCTGGTTTTTTCCGCAAGGATGCCGATCAGGCCTCCAGCGGTTTGGCCCTGTCCAGTTCGTTGCCACAAAGCTCCAGCTCGTTGCTGCAACAGCTGGCGGTGAATAACCGTGCGCAGTTGGAGGGCGGGTTGACCCTGCGCTTTGAAAACGCACCGGCAGGCCTGCGCGCCGAACAGGCCAAGACCAATCAACCCGGCCTGAGCGTGGCCTCGACCATTGGTTATCGCTCACTTTCCCTGGGAGGTTCCTATGCCTGATAACTGGCGTGATCGTTTGTTGCCGGCGTCCTTTCGCGGTGTGGCCTTTTGGGTCGACACGGCGAAAACCCCGGTGGGCCGCAAAGGCCAGTTGCACGAGTATCCCCAGCGCGACCAGGCGTTTTTCGAAGGCTTGGGCCAGCAGACAAAAATCCACGACCTGACGGCCTTTGTTGTCGGCGCCAATTGCCTGGAGCAGCGTGACCAGTTGCTCCAGGCGCTGGAGCAGGGCAGTGGTGAGCTGGTTCACCCCTGGTTGGGGCGGATGCAGGTCAAGGTCGGTGAATGCGAAATGACCCAGACCCGCCAGGACGGCGGGCTGGTGACCTTCAGCCTGAAGTTCTACCCCGCACCGCCGCTGCCGTTCCCGGTGGCGGCGGTCAACACCCAGCAGCAGTTGCTGGTGGCCAGCGACCGCCTGTTGGGCGCGGCGGTGCTGCGCTTTGAGCAGGCGATGGCCTTGATCAAACTGGCGCGGGTCGGGATCGAGGAACTGCGCAAGGGCCTGACCCAGGTCTTCGAAGTGATCCAGAAGGAGTTCAAGCCGCTGATCGAGTTGTATGGGGACGTCACGGCCCTGGTCAAGGCGGTCAAGGCGTTGCCCAAGGAGTTGAGCACGGCGTTCAACGGGCTGCTGGAAGACGTCCGCGGGCTTGAGGATTTTGCCCGCGATGGCTACCGCAAAATGCTCGCCGACCTGTCCCAGCAAGTGGAGTCGGCCAAGCAGGTCGACGTGCCGAAACTGACCACCGGCAAGGACAGCACCGCCACCGCCCAGGCCGTGGCCAACCTGGTCCAGGACGTGCTGCTGGTGCAGATGGCTCGGTTGGCGGCAGCGATGCCGGTGGCCACGCCGGTGGTGAAACTGACCACCACGCCGTCTGTGGCGCAGCAGGCGGCCCAGCCGGTGCAGCGTTTGCAAGTGCCGGTGGCCGACGATGTACTGGCCCTGCGCGAGCGGGTCAACGAGGTGATCTGGCAAGCCGCGCTCAAGGCCGACGCGGTGCATTACCAAGTGCTCAACACCCTGCGCCAGCAATTGCAGTCGCACCTCAATGCCGTGGCTTCGTCGGGGGTGCGGCTGATCAGCCTCAGCCCCAAGCAGAGCATGCCGGCCCTGGTCCTGGCCTATCAGCGCTTTGCCGATGCCACCCGGGTGGGTGAAGTAGTACAGCGCAATCGGGTGGCCCATCCGGGCTTTCTGCCACCGGCTGACGTGCAAGTGGCGCGGGAGTAAGTCATGGATGAATTGGCAAATATCGTCACCCTGACCGTGGACGGCCTGGAGTACAGCGGCTGGAAAAGTGTCGAGATCAGCGCCGACCTGGAGCGGCAATTTCGCACCTTCAGCCTGACCATCACCTGGCAGTGGCCGGGGCAGGACCAGCCGGTGCGGATCCTGCCCGGGGCGCGTTGCCAGGTGCGCATTGGTTGCGACCTGGTGCTCAACGGCTATGTGTTCAAGGCGCCCATCAGCTATGACGACAAGCAGATCAGCCTGAGCATCCAGGGCAGTTCGCTGACCCAGGACCTGGTGGACTGCGCGGCGCTCAACCAGCCCGGGCAGTGGCGCCAGCAAGACCTGCTGAGCATCGTGCGGGCCCTGGCCGGCACTTACGGGGTGGGCGTGCGCAGCGAAATTGCGCCCACTAGCAAGTTGCACACCCACAGCATTGTCCCGGGGGAGACGGTGTTCGCGTCCATCGATCGCTTGCTGACCCTGTACCGGGTGTTCTCCACCGACGATGCCGAAGGCAATTTGCTGCTGGCGGCGCCGGGCAGTGGCGGGCGCGCCAGCGACGTGCTGGAGCTGGGCAAGAACATTCTCTCGGCCCAGGCAGCGATGGATTTCAGCAGCCAGTTCTCCGAGTACCGGGTGATTGGCCAGCACAAGGGCAGCGACCAGAAAAGCGGCGCGGCGGTCAGCGAGGTGTTTGGCCAGGCCAAGGACCCCAAGGTCTTGCGCAAACGCATCACGGTGATCAGCGAAGCCGCCCAGTTGAGCCCGGAACTGGCCCAGCAACGGGCCAACTGGGAAAGCGTGAGCCGCGCCGGCAAGGCCCTGAGCACGGTCTACCGGGTCCAGGGTTGGCGCCAGGCCAACGGTGATTTGTGGCGGCACAACACCCTGGTGCGAGTGATCGACCCGGTGCTGGGTTTCGATCAGGACCTGCTGATTTCCAAGGTCACCTACACGCTGTCCGAGCAGGGGTCGGTCACCACCTTGGCGGTGGCGCCACCCCATACCTTTGACGCCAACCCCACCCCGGCGAAAACCCAGAAGCCGGCTTCTGCGTAACCTCGCGGGCCTGAAGGAATTCAACATGAGCTTACTGACACGCCTGTTGGCGCGCGGCACCGTCGTGCTCGTCAATTCGGCCAATAAACTGCAATCGCTACAGATGCGCCTGACCGCCGGGGAAGTGAACGACGACATGGAGCATTTCGAGCCCTATGGCTTCACCAGCAACCCGCTGGCGGGCGCCGAGGGCATTGCCACCTTTCTCGGGGGCGACCGTTCCCATGCTGTGGTGCTGGTGGTCGCTGACCGCCGCTACCGCCTCAAGGCCCTGGCGCCGGGGGAAGTGGCGATCTACACCGACGAGGGCGACAAGGTTCACTTCAAGCGTGGGCGGGTCATCGAGATTGAAACCGACACCTTGAACATCCGCGCGCCACGGCGGTGAACATCGATACGCCGACCCTGACCCAGAGCGGCCGAATCGTTTCCCAGGGCGACCAGGTCGCCGCCGGCATCAGCCAGATCAACCACCTGCACTCGGGCGTTCAGCCGGGCCCGGGCCAGACCGGCGCGCGGTGGGAGGTTGAAGATGTTTGCCAGTGACAACCTGAAACAGGCCCTGACCCGTTCGGTGCTGATCAGCCTCTATACCTGGCGCCGCGCCGCCGATGACGATGCCCTCGACGATGAGGAGCGTTTCGGCTGGTGGGGCGACAGTTTTCCCAGTGTTGCCGACGACCGCATCGGCTCGCGCCTGTGGCTGCTGCGCCGGGTCAAGCTGACCCGGCAAACCCAGCTCGACGCCGAGTTCTATGCCCGTGAAGCCCTGCAATGGCTGGTTGAAGACGGCCATTGCAGCGCGGTCGAAATCCTCAGCGAGCGCCTCGACGCCCAGCGTTTGAATCTGCGCACGGTGCTGGTGCTGGCGGATGGCGAGCGCCTGGACATCAACCCCAATCACAGTTGGCAGGTGACCTATGCCGTTTGAAACCCCTTCGCTGCCGGTGCTGATCAAGCGCACCCAAAGCGACCTGGCCAGCGATGCGCTGCGCCAGTCCGATGCGCAAGTGCTGGCGCGCACCCTCAGTGGTGCCGCCTTTGGCCTGTACGGTTATCTGGATTGGATCGCCGAGCAGATCCTGCCGGACACCGCCGATGAGCCGACCCTGGAGCGCATGGCGATCCTGCGCCTCAACCAACCGCGCAAAGCCGCCCAGGGCGCCACCGGCAGTGTCAGCTTTACGGCCGCTGCCGGTGCGGTGCTGGATGTCGACACCTTGCTGCAGAGCAGCGACGGTCGCAGCTACAAAGTGACCGCCGCGGTCACCACCCGTGCCGGTCTTAACAGTGCCTCGATCGCTGCGGTGGACGCCGGTGTTTTGGGCAACGCCGACGCCGGGCTGGAGCTGATTCCGGTGCAGCCGGTGCAGGGGGTGGGCAACCTGTTCACGGTGCTGGCGCCGGGCCTGACCGGCGGGCTGGCCGAGGAAAGCCTCGAGTCCCTGCGGGCCCGGGTGATTCGTTCCTACCGAATCATTCCCCACGGCGGCTCGGCGGATGACTACGAAACCTGGGCTCTGGAATGCGCGGGGATTACCCGTGCCTGGTGTCGCCCGCGTTACCTGGCGCCAGACGATAAAACCGGCCCGGTGGCGGTCACGGTCTTTGTCATGCGTGATGACGATCCGCAACCGGTTCCCAATGACCAGCAACTGGCACTGGTCAAGGCCTACATCGACGGCCTGCGCCCGGTGACGGCCGAGGTGGATGTGCAGCGCCCCGACATCACGCCGGTGCACTACAACCTGCGTTTGAGCCCCGACACCAGTGCGGTGCGTGCTGCCGTCGAGGCCCAGCTGCGGGACCTGCATGAGCGTGAAGGTGGCCTTGGGGAAACCCTGCTGCTGACCCATATCGCCGAAGCCATCAGCAGCGCCGCCGGTGAGCACGACCACCGTTTGTTGGCACCCACGGCGGATGTGCTGGCGGGCGGCAACAAGTTGCTGGTGTTTGGAGAATGCCAATGGCAGGACTAAGAAACGCCGCCCAGTACCTGAGCCAACTGCGCAGCTTGCTGCCCAGCGGCCCGGCCTGGGAGCCCGAGCACGTCCCGCAGTTGCAGCAGGTGCTGCAAGGCATTGCCCAGGAACTGGCGCGCATCGACGCGCGGGCCGTCGACCTGCAAAACGAGATGGACCCGGCCAGCGTCAGCGAGTTGGTGGCGGATTGGGAACAGGTCATGAACTTGCCCGACCCCTGCCTGGGGGCAACGCCGCTGTTCGATGATCGTCGCCTGGCGGTGCGCCGACGCTTGCTTGCCGTGGGCAGCCAGCGCGCCGCCTACTTCGTCGAAATCGCCCGCAGCCAGGGTTACCCCAATGCCAGCGTCACCGAACTGCGCACCCCGCGCATGGGGCGCTCGCGTTTCGGTGATGCGCATTTCGGCACCTGGCAGGCGCAATTCATGTGGACCCTCAACACCGGTGGCCGCCTGCAACTGGGGCGGCGATTTGGCGCCAGCTATTGGGGGGAACGTTTTGGCATGAGTCCGGGGAGTGCCCTGGAATGCATGATTCATCGCAGTGCACCGGCGCATACCCGGGTGCACATCAATTATGACTAGGGGATAGAAGCGTGGATTATCCAAAGAGTGTGCCCAGTGTTGGGCTGAAGGACGGCAAGTTCATCGACGAAAACCCGGTGACCGGGCAGGTCGGTTCGCTGATTTCCTCCGAGTGGGGCAATGCGGTCACCGACGAGTTGCTGAACGTGATTCGGGCCGGTGGCGAGGAGCCTGCCGAGGCCGAGCACGACCAGTTGCTGGCGGCGATCAAGGTCATTGTCAAAGACAACATTCCACCGGAACAAGTCAGGACCACCCTGGCCCAATACGGCATCACCGATGCGTACACCAAGTCGGTGACCTACACCAAGGCCGAGATCGAGGCCTTGCTGAAGAACATGTCGGCATTGCCGGTGGGCGCCATGGTGCCGTTCCCCACAGGCACGGTGCCGGCGGGGTTCCTGGAAGTGAATGGCAGCGTGCAGAGTGCCGCGGAATATCCGGATCTGGCGGCGTACCTGGGGACCACCTTCAATACCGGTGGGGAAGCGGCGGGCGTCTTCCGTTTGCCTGAGTCGCGGGGGGAGTTCCTGCGGGGTTGGGATCATGGGCGAGGGGTGGATGCGGGTCGGGCGATTGGTAGCTTGCAAGCTGCAGAAATGGCTGCCCACTCGCACTACAACAGTCTGCGGGCATCAGCTGAAGGTAACATTTTGGCGCTGACGGTCTTTGGGGCGCCTTCGTCTGTTGGGAGTAGTCGAGTATTTCAAACGAGCACGGGCAACTACGCGGATGCGGGCAACTATCCGGTCTCAACCACCGGCGGCGCTGAAACCCGTCCCCGCAACCTGGCGGTGATGTGGTGCATCAAGGCTTGGAATGCGCCGATCAATCAGGGAAATATCGATATTGCGGCGTTGGCGGCGCTGTTGGTTTCTGCAACAGCTACACGGAGTGGTCTTGTCAGGCTTGCCACTTCGGTGGAGCTTGTAGCAGGCACGGACATGGAGCGGGTTGTTACGCCTGCAGTGCTCGAGTCTGCTCGTCCGAAAAAAGGAGACTGTACCGGTTGGGTCAATTTCAACGGAACAGGCACCGTTTCAATTCGTGACTCTTATAACTGCCTTTCCATTACGGACAACGGAACTGGCGATTTCACATGTAACTGGATTAACCAGGCCGTTGCTAGTTATTCCTTTTCGTCCGGAGCTTCGCTCGCTCAAAACTCGGGCGCTGTGTCGTTGCGAGTGCCTGAGTCCGGGGCAATCTACAGCGCTACGCAGTTGCGATTGTTATGCTCTGCCGGCGCTGGTTCTGTTTTCGATCCTATCTATGGCTCGGTTCAAATTTTCGGGGGTAAGTCATGAGTCACGTGATTATTTTCCAGCCTGTGGATATGCCGGTTGCAATTATGAGGGCTGCCCCTGAGGCGGCAGTCTTTCCACTTGAACGTGTTGGCCAGCATGGCGTGCCCGACGGCCTGCCGTTTTGGATCGTTGCCGAGTCCAGTATCCCTGTAGATGGGCCTCTGCGTAATGCTTGGGAAATTGACGTGACCACTATGGGGGATCCGTTTGGCGTTGGAGACATAGTTGCTTTTAACGCCTGGTGGAGCGAAGAAACTCAGCGTGCGGCAGCCATTGAAGGGGGTGAGGCATGATTGTTGTAAATCGAGAAAAGGCTGAGGTATTGACGTTTGATCGTTTGCGTCTGGAGCGTGAGCCTTTGTGGGCTGACTTGGATTTACAGGTTATGCGGGCCCTTGAGGATGGCCAGGATACGGCCGAGATCGTAGCGAAGAAAAAGGCTCTACGCGATGTAACGGAAATCGATCTTTCCGTGTTGAGCATCGAGCAATTGGCGGTTCTTACCGTTGCGCAGGCCATCGCACTTTACCCCGTGGTGCCACCCCGTATCGCCGAACACATCGAATAAACGCCCCGCACCGTCGGGGCGTTTTCTTTCCTGGCTTCCGAGTCCCAACCTATGCAGATCACTGAGCAACACCTGCAACAGATCATGCCCAACGCCCGCCGCCAAGCGGGCGTTTTTGTTTCCGTGCTGAATGCGGCCATGGCTCATCGACAGATCACCACGCCAAAACGCCAGGCGGCGTTTCTGGCGCAGATCGGTCATGAGTCCGGTCAGTTGCAATACGTACGCGAATTGGGCAGTGAACAGTATCTGAGCAAATACGACACCGGCACCTTGGCCGCACGCCTGGGCAATACTCCGGAGGCCGATGGCGATGGCCAGCGCTTCCGCGGCCGCGGCCTGATCCAGATCACCGGGCGCAGCAATTACCGCCAATGCAGCCTCGGGCTGTTTGGCGATGAGCGCCTGCTGGAACTGCCGGAGCTGTTGGAGCAAGCACAATGGGCCGCCGAGTCGGCGGCCTGGTTCTGGGAGCGCGGCGGGCTCAATGCCCTGGCCGATCGCGATGAGTTCAACAGCATTACCCGTCGGATCAATGGCGGGTTGAACGGGTTGCAGGATCGCCTGCAGCTCTGGGCCAGGGCGAGGGCGGTGCTATGCCAGCCTTCGGCCTGATCCCGGGTTCCTGGCGAGTGGTTGCGGTCGTGGTGTTGCTGGCCTTGGTGGCGGGCGGCGCTTCGACCCTGACCTGGCAGATTCTCGATGGGCGCTACGCTCGCCGGCTGTCAGAGCAGGCCTGGTTGCACAGTGAAGCCTTGAACCAAGCCACCCTGGCGGCCGCTGCCCAGCAGCGTGCCGAGCAGGCCAAACACCTGGCGCTGGAGCAACAGCTTCAAGCCAATGACCATGCTTATTACCGAGCCTTGAGCGATGCACAACGTGATCAAGGTCGCCTGCGCGACCGCCTTGCCACTGCTGATCTGCGCTTGTCAGTCCTCCTCGATAGCACCGATGCCGCCGTCGCTGGTCCAGTGCCTGCCGCCTCCGCCGGCACCGGCCTGGTTCATGGAGGCGCACGAGCCCGACTTGACCCGGCGCATGCTCAACGAATTGTCGCCATCACCGACGCCGGTGACCGCGGATTGATTGCGTTGCAGGCATGCCAGGCGTATGTCAGGGCCATCACGCGTTAATCTTTTGACCCGATCGCTGCCTTGCAAGCCTCGGCTGCTCGTGTACGGTAAGCCTCACGCCCGTCCCATCAGGAGAGCACCGTGAAAGAAATTACCCAGCTTGCCGCTGAACTTGGCCGGCGTTTGCAGGTTCTGAATGCCCACGTCACCACGGCGGAGTCCTGCACCGGAGGCGGTATTGCCGAGGCGATCACCCGGATTCCGGGAAGCTCGGCCTGGTTTGAGGCTGGCTACGTTACCTATTCCAACCGCCAGAAAACCCAGCAGTTGAATGTACCGAGCGAGTTCTTCACGTCAGTGGGGGCGGTCAGTCGTGAGGTGGTGGAGGCGATGGTGCGCGGCGCCCAGGAGAAAAGCCTGGCGCATTTCGCCGTGGCGGTCAGTGGCGTGGCCGGGCCGGACGGTGGTTCACCACAGAAACCGGTGGGTACGGTGTGGCTCGCCTGGGGCGCTGGCGAGACGCTGGTCAGTGAGTGCCGGTTCTTCCCGGGGAATCGGGATGAAGTCCGCCGACAAACGGTGAAGGCCGCCCTAGAGGGCTTGCTGCAACATGCAGCGGCAGAAATCGCAAATCAGGGGTAGGCGATCTTCGAGCGCTGTGGAATAATACTGGCTACTTATACAGGTGTTGGCCGTCAGGCCTTATTGATTACGTGAGGACTTTAATGGACGACAACAAGAAGAAAGCCTTGGCTGCGGCCCTGGGTCAGATCGAACGTCAATTCGGCAAGGGTGCCGTAATGCGTATGGGCGATCAGGACCGTCAGGCGATCCCGGCTATTTCCACTGGCTCTCTGGGTCTGGACATCGCGCTCGGCATTGGCGGTCTGCCAAAAGGCCGTATCGTTGAAATCTACGGTCCTGAATCTTCCGGTAAAACCACCCTGACCTTGTCGGTCATTGCCCAGGCACAAAAAGCCGGCGCTACCTGCGCCTTCGTTGACGCCGAGCACGCACTGGACCCGGAATACGCCGGCAAGCTGGGGGTCAACGTTGATGACCTGCTGGTTTCGCAGCCAGACACTGGCGAACAAGCCCTGGAAATCACCGACATGCTGGTGCGCTCCAACGCGGTCGACGTGATCATCGTCGACTCCGTGGCAGCCCTGGTGCCAAAGGCCGAGATCGAAGGCGAGATGGGCGACATGCACGTGGGCCTGCAAGCCCGTCTGATGTCCCAGGCGCTGCGTAAAATCACCGGTAACATCAAGAACGCCAATTGCCTGGTGATCTTCATCAACCAGATCCGGATGAAGATCGGCGTGATGTTCGGCAGCCCGGAAACCACCACCGGTGGTAACGCGCTGAAGTTCTACGCTTCGGTCCGCCTGGACATCCGTCGTACTGGTGCGGTGAAAGATGGCGATGAAGTCGTAGGCAGTGAAACCCGCGTCAAGGTTGTGAAGAACAAAGTAGCTTCGCCGTTCCGTCAGGCCGAGTTCCAGATTCTTTACGGCAAGGGCATCTACCTCAATGGCGAAATGATCGACTTGGGCGTGTTGCACGGTTTCGTCGAGAAGTCCGGTGCCTGGTATGCCTACAACGGCAACAAGATCGGTCAGGGCAAGGCCAACTCGGCCAAGTTCCTGCAAGACAATCCGGACATCGCAGCGGCTCTTGAGAAGCAGATCCGCGACAAGCTGCTGACTCCGACTCCGGATGTCAAAGCTTCGCTGGCCAAAGAAAGCGTTGATGACCTGGCCGACGCTGATATCTGATTGATCCGATGACCGCCGTACTCGATACCCTCGTCGCTGTGCGGCGAACCGCAATGGACCTGCTCGCGCGACGCGAGCATGGTCGAGTCGAGCTGACGCGTAAACTGCGTCAGCGCGGCGCCCCTCCTGAAATGATCGAAACAGCGCTCGACCGCTTGACGGAAGACGGGCTGTTGTCCGAATCGCGTTACCTCGAAAGCTTTGTTTCCTACCGTGCCCGATCCGGCTACGGCCCTATGCGCATTCGTGAAGAGCTGAGTCAGCGTGGCTTGCAGCGTGGCGATATTGACCTCGCCCTGCGTGAGTGCGGTATTGACTGGCAGGAGCAATTGCAGGATGTCTGGCAGCGCAAGTTCGCCGGGCACTTGCCGATCGACGCTCGTGAGCGTGCCAAGCAAGGTCGCTTCCTGAGTTATCGGGGTTATTCCATGGACATGATCGGCCGCTTGTTGAGCGGCCGAAGTGTGGACGATTGATGGGCTGACAGGCCCGCAGTCTGAATGGCGGGCCGGTGTCTGTTGATCAAGTGGCCTTGATCGGTTCTCGTGCCGGTTGTTGGGCCCGGGTCTGAGTTTTAGCCCAGTTTTCCGGCAGGTTGATGAAGTCGATCAGTTCACGCAGACGGCCGTTGTTGCGGGCGTTGAAGGTGAACGACAGTCGTGGCAGGTGACTGAACTGCACGTCGTCCTGTTCCTCGCCACTGTAGGCATGTTGATGAAAGTGATCGCTCAGGCATAGGTCGGCGAAGGCCGCTTGCATGTGTTGCAGCGCCTGCTCGCTCAACGTGTGATTCATGCGAATCACGAACTGATGCTTCAGCCAGCGGCTGGAGTGGAAGTTGCTGTAGAACTGGTTGATTTCTGCCACGGCCTCTTCGGTGCTGTGCACCAGGCGCACCAGTTTCATGTCGGCCGGCAGGATGTAGTGGTTGGCTTCCAGTTGGTTCTGGATAAAGTCCAGGGCGCCTTGCCAGAACTGGCCGCCCGGGGCGTCCAGTAGCACCACCGGCACCAAAGGGCTCTTGCCCGTCTGAATCAACGTCAGTACTTCCAGCGCTTCGTCCAGGGTGCCAAAGCCACCGGGGCAGAGCACCAGAGCGTCGGCTTCTTTGACGAAGAACAGCTTGCGGGTAAAAAAGAAGTGGAACGACAGCAAATTGTCCGTGCCGTCTACCGTGGAGTTCGCGTGCTGCTCAAAGGGTAGGGTGATGTTGAACCCCAGGCTATGCCCAAGACCGGCACCTTCATGGGCTGCGGCCATGATGCCGCCACCGGCGCCAGTGATCACCATCAGGTCGGAGCGAGCCAGGGCGGCCCCCAGTTCCCGTGCCATGCCATAGAGCGGGTGTTCAATCGGTGTGCGCGCCGAGCCGAAGACCGTCACTTTGCGTCGGCCCTTGAATTGCTCAAGCACGCGAAAGGCGTGTTCCAGCTCGCGCAGGGCCTGCAGGGTGATTTTTGCGTTCCAGCGGTTGAGGTCATCCTGGGCCATGCGCAGGACGGTGAGGATCATGTCGCGATAAAGAGGAATATTAGGGCTGTTAGGAGCAATCAGGTTGAGTTGCTCTTCGACCTTGTTTGTCAGGTCGCCACCGTTGTTCTGAAAATGATGACTGAGGAGGTCATTCGGTTGGTAAGGCATTCAGCTTCTCCTTCTGCATAGAACCCCAGGCCCGGCCGAGAAATTCGGCCGCTCCACGACACGGCTTGTGTCGCTGCCAGCTCAGGCGTGAGCCCGGCTGGTTCACCTGACTCGATGGGGCCATGAAACATCGGCGCCGCTGATCGAGTCACTCATACAGGTCCTATTTTTCCTTGATGTTAGAAGATATTCGCATCGCAAGACTCGGATGGGCGATCCCTCCTGATCGGCCTGGAGCGTTAGTGTGATGACTGGGAAACCCGAGCAGTGATGCCCCTGCACTGAGTCGATCATGTGCCCATAAAGTCTTGCCTGGCAACCGCTTGTTGCTGATTTGCCAGGGGCTTTTGCCGCTGGTCAGAAGGCACTCTAACCGCTCACGGCTCTGATTTACTAAGGTACAACGCCAACAAGACATCTCGGCGTCAGGAGCAGGCGCAAGGGGGCTGATGATGCTGATCGGCGTGCACGAGCGAGGGCAAGGAGGCGGAGAATGAATCGGATCATTCTGGAAATCGATACGCAGCTGTATCAGCTATTGCAAGCGGCGGCGGCCAACAATCACTTGAGTTTCGAGGATGAATGCCGGCGCCGGCTGGAAGGGGAGGAGCGTCGCTCGCGATACTTGCAAGCCTTGTTGGCCGAGCTGCGGGCCGAGGACCTGCAGCGGCGCGCAGCCCAGGAGTGATTACTTCTTCTTGGTGCTGCTCGGGGCCGGGCAATCGGACTCCTTGAAGCTTGCCGAGGCCACCGGGCGATTGGTGCGGTTCTCGGTGAATTCGTAACGCATGATCGCGCCCTTGGCCATCAGCTTGCGGTAGTTCGGGTTACGGCAAACGCTGGCGCCCAATTGCAGGTAAACGGCCTTGGGGTTGGCGCGCATTTTCTCGGCATGTTCGGCCTGGACGCTGAGGTGGTTGATCAGCTCTTTACCTTCAACGGTGTAACCCTGGTCAAGGATGTTTTCGTTGACCTCTCGGGGTGTACCGACGTTACTTTCCGCCGCGACCTTTTCCAGCATTTTGCTGAGTTCGAAATCTTGCAAAGACGCAGCCTGGGCGCTGAAGGGCAACGCCAGCAGAAGGGCGACGGTAGGAACGATAAAGCGCAGCATGAAACTCTCCTGGTGCAGTGACTGATGCTTCGACCAGCCACTCCTCTGTGCGTTCAGTGGCGGCGAATTATAGGGGAGTGGGAGTCCGGCGGTACAGGTTTGCTCAGATAGCTCTGATAAACTTGCGCGACTTTTTACCCTGCTGAGTGCCCTTCGTGTCGAATTCCCTCCTTTGTCGGTGCCGCGTGCGATGAGCCACGCTGTTTCCCGTTTGCGCGCCCAGCGCCTGGCCCGCGCCGTCAAACCCTTTGTGGCTCGTGGTTCGCGGGCAGAACGTTGCCCGGGGTGCCGGGTCATTCCCAGCCATTGCATGTGCGCCTGGCGGCCCCAAGTCGCGGCCCGATCCGCGATGTGCCTGGTGATGCATGATGTCGAGCCGTTGAAACCCAGTAATACGGGCTGGCTGATTGCCGATGTGATCAGCGACACCAGCGCTTTTCCCTGGTCGCGGACGGAGGTCGATCCAGCGCTTTTGGCCTTGATTGCCGATCCGCAGTGGCAGCCTTACATCGTCTTTCCGGGGGAGTTCGTGGCACCGGAGCGGGTAGTCACCGAGGTGCGTCTGGAGGAGGGCAAACGTCCGCTGTTTATCCTGCTGGACGCCACCTGGAGTGAAGCCCGCAAGATGTTTCGCAAGAGCCCTTATCTGGAGCACTTGCCGGTGTTGAGCCTGGAGCCTGAGCAGTTATCGCGCTACAAACTGCGTCGTTCCAAGCGTGACGATCATTTCTGCACCGCCGAGGTGGCGGCGCTGTGCCTGGAGCTGGCGGACGATCAGCCGGCCAGCCAAGTGCTGGATGCGTACCTGGATGTCTTTAGTACCCATTACCTGTCGGCCAAGTTCCAACGCTCGATTGACCCGGATGACGAGGCCCACGAGCGCCTCAAGCCCTTTCTGTAGCCGGCGCGGAATACGGCTCTGGTTTTCTTGGCCAGAGCTGGGCCACCAGCATGCTGCTTAGCATCAGCGCGCAGCCAATGTAACCGCGCATTTGCAGTGACTCACCCAGAAGCCAGGCGCCGGCGATTGCGGCGAACACGGCCTCCAAGGACAGAATGATTGCTGCGTGAGAGGCGATCGCATGTTTTTGCGCGACGACTTGCAAGGTGTAGCCGATGCCGACGGCGACGATGCCACCGTAGAGAATGGCCGGACCTGCGGCGATGATTGCGGACCATTGGATCGGCTCCAGGCACAGTGCCAACAGCAGGCTGATCACCGAACAGGTGATGAATTGCAGGAACGCCAGGCGAATCGCATCGTGACGGCTGGCGAAAATCCCCACCAGCACCACATGCCCGCCCCAGACGAAGGCGCCAATCAGTTGCAGCCAATCACCGGAAGCCACGTGGAAGCTGTCGCTGACGCTGAGCAGGAACATACCGACCACGGCCAGCACGGCGCCGAACCAAGTGCCCAGGCCGGTCTTTTGCCCGATCAGCAGTCCCAGCAGGGGCACTACAATGACGTAGAGCCCGGTGATGAATCCGGCATTGGTGACGCTGGTGAACATCAGTCCGACTTGTTGCAGGTTGATCCCCAGGGCCAGCGCGAGCCCCATGAGGCCGCCGCCCAACAGCAAGCCCCGGGTCATGAAGGGTTCTGCGGCCGCTCCCGAATCATGGCGTCGTAGCACCAAGGGCAACAGGCACAGCGAGCCGAGCGCAAAGCGCAAGCCGGAGTAAAGGAAGGGGCCGATATGGTCCATGCCGGAGGCTTGTGCCACAAACCCTGAGCCCCAGATCATGGCGGTGATCAGCATCAGAACATCGGCACGCAGGGCTTGGCTTCGCATGATGGCACTCTTATTAGTTAGCCGGCTAAGATGCCGCAAAGCATCGAACTTGACCACCCCGGCTACGCTGGGCATGCTTGGCGCCGGTTAGGGCGCGACCGAAGTTTGAAACGCCGCTGTACCGGACTCTTTGGCGTTGATCGTGCTCTTTAAGGTGCCGCACATTGCCGGTTACCTGTGTTGCTTGGGTGAGGACTGAATGCATCGGTCCCGCCATAAAAACAGGATCATTTGAAAAATGGCCACATACGAAATCCTGATTGCCGATGACCACCCTCTGTTTCGCAGTGCATTGCATCAGGCTGTCACGTTGGGCCTGGGGCCGGATGTACGTCTGGTGGAAGTGGCGAGCATCGCCGAGTTGGAAACCCGTCTCGATGAGAAAGCCGACTGGGACCTGGTGCTGCTGGATCTGAACATGCCAGGTGCTTACGGTTTTTCCGGGTTGGTGCTGCTACGGGGTCAATACCCGCAGATCCCGGTGGTGATGGTCTCGGCTCAGGAAGAAGCGTCGGTCATGGTGCGTTCCCGTGAGTTCGGTGCCAGTGGCTTCATCCCCAAGTCCAGCTCCCTGGAAGTCATTCAGAAAGCAGTGCGCAGTGTGTTGGATGGCGATGTCTGGTGGCCGCCGCAAGCCTTCGAGCAGGTCAGTGTGTCCGCCGAAGCCAAGGCCGCCAGTGAAGGCCTCGCCAGCCTGACGCCCCAGCAGTTCAGGGTGCTGACCATGGTTTGTGAGGGCTTGCTCAATAAGCAGATCGCTTACGAATTGAGTGTCTCGGAAGCGACCATCAAGGCTCATGTGACGGCCATCTTTCGCAAACTCGGGGTGCGTACCCGCACGCAGGCGGCATTGTTGCTGCAACAACTTGAGTCAATTTCCAGCCATTAACGGGCTGTTTCTTCACGCTTTTTTGACTTTAGTTGAACTAGTTTTCTTACCTCTTTTTTCAGTTGCCTACTTATTATGTCGCCTTTCAAGGGTCAAACCGGTCTTAAACGTATCCTCAATGCTTCGGGCTACTCGTTCGATGGTTTGCGCGCCGCCTTCACGGGCGAGGCGGCTTTCCGTCAATTGGTGCTGCTCAACGTGATCCTGATTCCGGTGGCGTTCTGGCTCAATGTCAGCCGCGTCGAGCGGGCCCTACTGATTGCCGTGTGCCTGCTGGCGCTGATCGTCGAGTTGTTGAACTCGGCGGTGGAAGCGGCCATCGACCGGATTTCCCTGGATCGCCACCCGCTGTCCAAGAACGCCAAGGACATGGGCAGCGCCGCGCAGTTCGTGGCCTTGAGCATGATCGCCCTGGTCTGGGCGGTGATTCTGATCTAGGGAATGCTCGGCAGGACGATCTCGTCACTGCGTTGCACCCCGGCGGTGAATGACCGGCAGAGTTCGAGAAACTCGCGCATCGCTGATGTCTGGTACTTCTGTTTGTGCCAGATGAAGTAGAACTGCCGGGCCAGGTCCAGGTCCGGGGTTTCCACCGCCACCAGGCTGCCGCGACGGAACGCGTCGCGCAGCGCCAGTCTTGAAATACAGCCAATCCCCAATCCCGACTCCACCGCGCGCTTGATGGCCTCGGTGTGTTCCAGTTCCAGGCGAATATTCAGCGCGCTGCGGTGATGACGCATGGCCTGGTCGAAGGTCAGGCGGGTGCCCGAGCCTTGCTCGCGCAGGATCCAGGCTTCGTGGGTCAACTCTTCCATGCTGGCCTGGCCGCGTTGGGCCAGGGGATGCTGGGGCGCGCAGAACACCACCAGTTCATCCTCGACCCAGGTCTGCACTTCGATGTCCGGGTGGCTGCAGTCGCCTTCGATCAGACCCAGATCAATTTCGTAATGGGCTACCTGCTGCACGATGTGCGCGGTGTTTTGCACATGGAGCTTCACCTGGCTTTCCGGATGGCGCTGCATGAAGCTGCCGATCAGCAAGGTGGCCAGGTAGTTGCCGATGGTCAGGGTGGCACCGACCGACAGCGAACCAAAACCGGATTTGCCGTTGAGCAGGTCTTCGATTTCCTTGGCCTGGTCCAGCAGCGCCACCGCCTGGGGCAACAACTGTTTGCCCAGGGCGTTGAGGCTCAGGCGTTTGCCGGCACGATCGAACAATTGGCAACTGGATTGCCGTTCGAGTTCGGTGATCGAGGTGCTCGCCGCCGATTGGGAAAGGGCCAGCAGGCCGGCAGCACGAGAGACACTCTCTTGCTGGGCGACGGCGACGAAGACTTGCAGTTGACGGAGAGTAAATCGCATATCGATATAACCGATAACCCTTATCTTAATAATCCAGTTAACAGATATTGTCGCCGCCATTAGAATGCTGTGCAATTGCGCTCATGGTCAGCGCAGGCAATTTCTAGGAGCCCCCGTACATGAGCAACATGAACCACGAGCGTGTCCTCAGTGTTCATCACTGGAACGACACTCTGTTCAGCTTCAAGTGCACCCGCGATCCGGGTCTGCGCTTCGAGAACGGTCAGTTCGTGATGATCGGCCTGCAACAGCCTAACGGCCGCCCGCTTATGCGCGCTTACTCCATTGCCAGCCCGAACTGGGAAGAGCATCTGGAGTTCTTCAGCATCAAGGTTCCTGATGGTCCGCTGACGTCGCAATTGCAGCACCTCAAGGAAGGCGACGAGATCATCATCAGCAAAAAGCCTACCGGCACCCTGGTGCTGGATGACTTGAAGCCGGGTAAACACTTGTACCTGCTCAGCACCGGCACTGGCCTGGCGCCGTTTATGAGCGTGATCCAGGATCCTGAAACCTACGAGCGTTTCGAGAAAGTGATCCTGTGCCACGGCGTGCGTTACGTCAACGAAGTCGCTTACCGCGAGTTCATCACCGAGCACCTGCCGCAGAACGAGTTCTTCGGCGAAGCGCTGCGTGAGAAGTTGATCTACTACCCAACCGTGACCCGGGAGCCGTTCGAAAACGAAGGCCGCCTGACCGACCTGATGCGCAGCGGCAAGCTGTTCAGCGACATCGGCCTGCCGCCGATCAATCCGCAGGACGACCGCGCCATGCTGTGCGGCAGCCCGAGCATGCTCGATGAGACTAGCGAAGTGCTCAACAGCTTCGGCCTGAAAGTTTCGCCGCGTATGCGCGAGCCGGGTGACTACCTGATCGAGCGTGCGTTCGTCGAGAAGTAAGCGCCCCAGCAGTACTGAAAAGCCCGCGTTGCCTGAGAAGGCAGCGCGGGCTTTTTCGTTTCTGCCGGTTACTGCGCTGGAACCACTTCCAATACGCAAATCATCCCGGGTTCCGGGTAGTGCCAACGCACATCCACGTCCCAGAACTGCGCACCGTATTCCCGTTCGGGTGTCGGTGTCTGGTACGCCGGACGCGGGTCTTGTGCCAGGCACTGCTCGATCAACGCCACCAATGGCTCGTCAAGGCGCTGAGCGTGGCCTTGTGCCTGTTGCAGGGCCGTCTTCAGCCACTGCACGCCAATCAGCTGCGGCGCAGCGCTGGCGATGCTGTTGGTGGCGGTATCAATGATGTCGGCGTAAGGCACGTAGGGTTTGATGTCGAGGATCGGTGTGCCGTCCAGCAGGTCGATGCCGGAGATCCACAGGCGGTTGGCCTCGACCTTGTCCAGCTTGACCACCGACTGGCCGATGCCATTGGGACGATGGGTGGCGCGGGTGGCGAACACCCCCATGGATTTGTTGCCCCCCAGGCGGGGTGGACGAACCTTGAGTCGCGGCTTGTCTTCCAGGGCTTGGTGAAACAGAAACAGCAGCCACACATGGCTGACCTGCTCCAGCCCTTGCACGGCATCGCCCTGATCGAAGGGGGCCACCAGCTCCAATACACCACGGGCTGCCGGCGCCAGTTGCGGCTGGCGCGGGATGGCGAACTTCTCCTTGAAGCAGGAACGAACGAAACCGATAGGAGAAACGCTGTAGGTCATGATCTGAGGTCGAGGCCGGAAGGGAGGCGCATGATAACCCGTTCGTCCCCGCAGGATCCGGCTTGCCGGCGAAGCCGAAGCTTCCTTAGAGGCTGAACCCACCGTCCAATGGAATGATGTTGCCGGTCATGTAAGCCCCAGCTGTGCTCGCCAGGCTGATGGCCAGGGCGGCCATTTCTTCTTCCCGGCCCCAGCGCTTCATCGGGATCAGCGCCGTGTCCTCGGCCAGTGCCTGCTCGTCGTTGCCGATGTGCTGGGTCATTTTGCTGGGGAAGCGCCCGGGGGCGATCACGTTGACGTTGATGTGCTGGCTGACCAGCTCGCGGGCGAGAATTCGCGACAACTGATGCAAGGCCGCCTTGCTTGGGCCGTAGGCGTACGCCTGTTCGCCAAAGGAGGCGATGCCCGCCACCGAGCCGATATTGATGATCCGCGCCGGGTTCTGTTCTGAGCCGGCTTTGCGCAGCAGCGGCAGGCATTGCTGGATGCAGGTGAAGACCGAGGTCACGTTCAGTTGCATGACCTTTTCCCAACCCTTGGCCGGGTAGCTTTCCAGCGGGGCTCCCCAGGTGGTGCCGGCGTTGTTCACCAGAATATCCAGCTGGCCGATCTGCTGCTCCAGGCCTGCGACCAACTGTTGCACGCCGTCCTCAGTGGCCAGGTTGGCGGCCAGGCCCTGGCACTGCCCCAAGGCGCTGAGTTCTTCGGCGGTTTGCCGGCAGGCTTCGGCATCCCGGGCACAGACATAGACGCTGGCGCCGGCTTCAACAAAGGCCTTGGCAATCATTTTGCCGATGCCACGGGTGCCGCCGGTCACCAGGGCGGTGCGGCCTTGTAGGGAGAAATAAGGGTGCATGGCGAGTCCTGAGAGCTTGGGGTGAGTGCATACCCTAGTCGTCAGGCGGGTGCAGCGAAGCCACTATTTTTGCAGGGAATACAGCGTCATGCGCAGAGGCGGTGACCGCAGTCGGCCGCCTCTGGAGGAGGTTTCAGAGCAGGTTCTCAGGGGCGAACGCGCAGGGTCAGACCCTTGAGGAAGTTGCGCAGCAACTGGTCGCCGCAAGGGCGGTAGTTGGTGTGGCCGAACTTGCGGAACAGGGCGCTCAACTCAGGCTTAGACACCGGGAACTCGGCCGCCTTGAGGATGGCGTGCATGTCGTCTTCCTTGAGTTCGAAGGCCACCCGCAGCTTCTTGAGGATGATGTTGTTGGTCACCGGAATTTCGATCGGCTGCGGCGGACGGCTATCGTCCTTGCCGCGCTTGAAAATCACCAGGCCATCGAGGAAGTGCGCCATGACTTCGTCGGGGCAGCGTACGAAGCCTTCCTCGTCTTCCTCTTTCTTGTCGAGGTAGGTCACGAGGTCGGCCAGGGTGACGTTCATACCGCCGAGCTTGATGATCTCGACCACTTTCTTGTCGCTGATGTCGAGCATGTAGCGCACGCTGCGCAGTACGTCGTTATGAATCATGGCTTGTGTCCTGATCAATGCGTCTGGAGCGCCGCGCAAGGGGCGCGGCGTCGGAATGGGGGGCTTAGAACTTTTCTTTGGCCGACAGGTAGCGCCACTGGCCCAACGGCACCTTGCCGATGGACACACCGCCGATACGGATCCGGCGAATGGCCACCACTTTCAGGCCCACGGCTTCGCAGAGTTGGGCGATCACGCCCGGTTGCGGGTTCTTCATGGCGAAGCGCAGGCGATTTTCGTTCTGCCAGCTGGCTTTGACGGCCGGCAACTCCCGGCCCTTGTAGCTCAGGCCGTGGTTCAGGCGATTGAGGCCGTGGGCTACCATCTCGCCGGAAACCTCGATCACGTATTCCTGCTCGATCTTCGCCGAGTCGGCGGTGAGCTTGCGCAGGATCTTCCAGTCCTGGGTGAACACCAGCAGACCGCTGGCATTGGCCTGCAGGTCGGCGCTGGCGGTCAGGCGCAGGAAGTGACCCTTGAGCGGGCGTTTGCCGTAGCGGTGCTCTTCGGACAGGGAGGCAGCGCCGAGGGATTGCATGGCGCTGTCCAGGTCCTGGCCGGCGGGTACGTTGAGCAGCAGGGTCACGGGCTCCGGCGCGGTGGCCTTGGCCTCCGGGTCGAGCTCGACCTTCTGGTTCTCGACCTTGAATTGCGGCTCGTCGATGACCTCGCCGTCCACGGTGACCCAGCCGCCCTCAATGAACAGCTCAGCCTCCCGGCGGGAACAGCCGACGAGTTCGATGAGGCGTTTGGAGAGACGAATCGGGTCAGTCATGACAGGGGCCGTAACAAAAGTGGGTACGCATTGTACCTGCCTGGCGCCGGTTAATCGCGGGTCCATTTGCAGGCTGTGGCTTTTAGCCGCGTAACGCGCGCAGCGACTGTTGCTTCAAACGCAGGTGCAGTAACGGATAGGGTTGCCCCATGCCGTCGTGCTCGGTGCGGCCGATGATCTCGAAGCCCTGCTTGAAGTAGAAGCCCACGGCTTGGGGGTTCTGTTCGTTGACGTCAAGTTGGTCGGCATTCAGGTGCTCGATGGCGTACCACAGCAGTTGCCTGCCCAGGCCCTGGCCACGGTGCACCGGATCGATAAACAGCATCTCCACCTTGCCCGCGGCCACCCCGGCAAAACCGGTGATGTGCTGGCGAGAATCCCGCGTGCAGATCAACATCACCGCGTCCAGGTAGCGGGTCAGCACCAGCTTTTTCAAAACCTGGATGTAGCTCTCTGGGAGGAAGTCATGGGTGGCGCGCACCGAGTCTTCCCAGACCTGGGTCAGTTCCGGATAGTCGGTGTGTCGTGGGGTGTGGATGACCGAATGTGGGCGCATGCCGCCTGCTCCTGATAAAGGGATCGACGTCGATCCCAGAGCAAACGATAGACCTAAAAAAGCCCCGCATCTCGTCAGAGGGCGGGGCTTTTCAGTTTTTACGCCTTACAGGGTTTCGGCCCAGAGGTCGTACTCGTCGGCGTCGGTGACTCGGCACCAGACCTTGTCACCCGGCTTCAGGTCGCCGGCGCCGTCGATAAATACGTTGCCGTCGATTTCCGGGGCGTCGAAGAAGCAGCGGCCTACAGCACCTTGCTCGTCGACTTCGTCGATCAGCACTTCGATCTCTTTACCGATGCGCTGTTGCAGGCGGGCCGAGCTGATGGCCTGCTGGTGCGCCATGAAGCGCTCCCAACGGTCCTGTTTGACCTCGTCCGGCACCACGTCCAGGTCCAGGTCGTTGGCGGGTGCGCCTTCTACCGGCGAGTACTGGAAGCAGCCGACGCGGTCCAGCTGGGCTTCGGTCAGCCAGTTCAGCAGGTACTGGAAGTCTTCTTCGGTTTCGCCGGGGAAGCCGACGATAAAGGTCGAGCGGATGATCAGATCGGGGCAGATTTCGCGCCAGTTCTTGATCCGCGCCAGGGTCTTGTCTTCGAAGGCCGGGCGTTTCATCGACTTCAGCACTTTCGGGCTGGCGTGCTGGAACGGGATATCCAGGTACGGCAGGATCTTCCCGGCGGCCATCAGCGGGATCAGTTCGTCAACGTGCGGGTACGGGTACACATAGTGCAGGCGGACCCAGACGCCCAGGGTGCTCAGCGCCTCGCAGAGTTCGGTCATGCGGGTTTTCACCGGCGCGCCGTTCCAGAAACCGGTGCGGTACTTGACGTCGACGCCGTAGGCGCTGGTGTCCTGGGAGATCACCAGCAGCTCTTTCACGCCGGACTTGACCAGGCGCTGGGCTTCGTCGAGCACGTCGCCCACCGGGCGGCTGACCAGTTTGCCGCGCATCGACGGGATGATGCAGAAGCTGCAGCTGTGGTTGCAGCCTTCGGAAATCTTCAGGTACGCGTAGTGGCGCGGGGTCAGCTTGATGCCTTGTGGCGGCACCAGGTCGATCAGCGGGTTGTGGTCCTGGCGCGGCGGCACCACTTCGTGCACGGCATTGACCACCTGCTCGTACTGCTGTGGGCCGGTCACCGCCAGCACGCTAGGGTGCACGTTACGGATGTTGCCTTCTTCCACGCCCATGCAGCCGGTGACGATGACCTTGCCGTTTTCCTTGATGGCTTCGCCAATCACTTCCAGGGATTCGGCCTTGGCCGAGTCGATGAAGCCGCAGGTGTTGACCACCACGACGTCGGCATCCTGGTAGGTGGACACCACGTCATAGCCTTCCATGCGCAGTTGAGTGAGGATGCGCTCGGAATCGACCAGGGCTTTTGGGCAACCCAGGGATACAAAACCGACTTTCGGGTTGGCCGGCGCGGTGGTGGTGGACATGTCTAACCTCGGTATTGGGTGTCGCGTCACTTGGGGGGCAAGTGCGACGGTTGGGCGCTGGCTGCGCCTCTGATCAAAAAGTGCGCAATTCTAGCGATGGTCGACCGACTTGACCAGCTTTATGCAGGGGAAATACGACGAGCGCTGCGCTATGCTTCGCGCCGTTGCGCCATTACAAATCTCGCAGTCAACAGTTCGTCTGTAACCGCAAGTAAAACAGCGCATGCTGCAGGGCGCCTGGCGCGGGTTGAACGACCCGACGCGTGGTCGGCGTCATGCTTTTCATATCAAGCCCCAGTCTGGGCAGTAGGAGTGGTTGATGGGTCAGGCAAGTAGTCAGGCGGTGGGCGGCGAGCATTCCGCGGCCAAGCCGTTGGGGATGCTGATAGCCGCGGTCGGGGTGGTGTATGGCGACATCGGTACCAGCCCGCTCTACACCCTCAAAGAAGTGTTTTCCGGCGGCTATGGGGTGCAGGTCAACCATGACGGCGTGCTGGGGATCCTGGCGCTGATCTTCTGGTCGCTGATCTGGGTGGTGTCGTTCAAATACATGATGTTCGTGCTGCGAGCCGACAACCAGGGCGAGGGCGGAATCATGGCTTTGACCGCCCTGGCGCGGCGGGCGGCGGCGGGGCATCCGAAGCTGCGTAGCTTGTTGGTGGTGTGCGGGTTGATTGGTGCGGCGCTGTTTTATGGCGACAGCATGATCACCCCGGCAATCTCCGTACTTTCGGCTGTTGAAGGCCTGGGGTTGGCCTTCGAGGGCATCGACCATTGGGTGGTGCCGCTGTCGCTGATCGTGCTGGTGGCGCTGTTCCTGATCCAGCGTCACGGCACCGCGCGCATCGGCATTCTGTTCGGCCCGATCATGGTGACCTGGTTTGTGGTGCTCGGTGCCCTCGGGGTGTACGGCATCCTCCAGCACCCGGAAGTCTTGAACGCGATGAACCCGGTGTGGGGCGTGCGTTTCTTTATCGTTCACCCAGGTATCGGCGTCGCCATCCTCGGCGCGGTGGTCCTGGCCCTGACCGGTGCCGAAGCGCTGTACGCCGACATGGGCCATTTCGGCCGCAAGCCGATTGCCCGCGCCTGGTTCATCCTGGTGCTGCCGGCGCTGGTGCTGAACTACTTCGGCCAAGGCGCTTTGCTGTTGGGTGACCCGGAAGCTGCGCGCAACCCGTTCTACCTGCTGGCGCCAAGCTGGGCGTTGATTCCCCTGGTCGGCCTGTCGACCCTGGCCACGGTGATTGCCTCGCAAGCGGTGATTTCCGGCGCCTTCTCCCTGACCCGGCAGGCAATCCAGTTGGGCTACATTCCGCGGATGCACATCCAGCACACGTCCAGTGACGAACAGGGCCAGATCTACATCGGCGCCGTGAACTGGTCGTTGATGGTGGGCGTGATCCTGCTGGTACTGGGCTTCGAGTCCTCCGGCGCACTGGCCTCGGCTTATGGCGTGGCGGTGACCGGGACCATGCTGATGACCACCATCCTGGTGTCGGCGGTGATGCTGTTGCTGTGGAAGTGGCCTCCGGTCTTGGCCGTGCCACTGTCGATCGGTTTCCTGTTGGTGGATGGCCTGTATTTCGCGGCCAACGTGCCGAAAATCGTTCAGGGCGGCGCATTCCCGGTCATCGCTGGGATCGTGCTGTTTGTGCTGATGACCACCTGGAAGCGCGGCAAGCAGTTACTGGTGGACCGCCTGGACGAAGGCGGCCTGCCACTGCCGATCTTTATCGGCAGCATTCGCGTACAGCCACCCCATCGGGTGCAGGGCACCGCTGTGTTCCTCACTGCACGCCCGGACGCAGTGCCCCACGCCTTGCTGCATAACTTGCTGCACAACCAGGTGCTGCACGAGCAAGTGGTACTGCTAACGGTGGTCTACGAGGATATTCCGCGGGTGCCGGCGCAACGGCGCTTTGAGGTGGATTCGTACGGCGAGGGTTTCTTCCGGGTCATCCTGCACTTCGGCTTTACCGATGAGCCTGACGTGCCGGAAGCCTTGAAGCTGTGTCATCTGGATGATTTGGACTTCAGCCCGATGCGCACTACTTACTTCCTCAGCCGCGAGACGGTTATCGCTTCCAAGCTGGTGGGCATGGCCCGTTGGCGCGAGGCGCTGTTCGCCTTCATGCTGAAAAACGCTAACGGTAACCTGCGCTTCTTCAACCTGCCGGTGAACCGGGTGATCGAGCTGGGGACCCAGGTCGAGATGTAGACCCTTGGGGGGAGCTGCAAGCTTCAAGCTACAAGCGGCAAGCTGTTCTGCTTGCCGCTTGCTACTGCTTCTGCGCACCAGGCTGTAGGAGCTGGCTTGCCAGCGATCGGCCTACCGCGATCGCCGGCGAGCCGGCTCCTACTGCGCGCGGGGTTATTCGGCTTTGGCCTGGCGCTTCTCGATGATCTCCACCAATCGCTTGGCCAGGGCCGGGTAGTTCTCGTCGAAGTGGTGGCCGCCAGGCAGTTTCATTGCTTCGCCTACGGCAGTTTTGTCGGTGCAGCCGCTTTCGTCGGTCTCTTCTTCGCCGTAGATGCACACCACCTTGGCTGGCGGCAGCTTGGCCATTTCCGGTCCGGTGGCGGCTTCTTTGCCGGCGTTGCCGAGCCAGCCTTCCACTTCGATCTCGAAGCTGCCGGTGCGAGCGAAAGCCAGCAGGATGATTGCGTCGACGCGTTGCTGCTCGGTTTCGGCCAGGCGGTTGTAGATCGCCGGCAATACGTCGGCACCAAACGAGTAACCGGTCAGGATGAAGCGTTTGGTGCCCCATTTCTGCCGGTAGTGCTGCATCAGTTCGGCGAGGTCGAGAGCGCTCTGCTCCGGGCTCTTGTGCTGCCAGTAATAGCGCAGGGTGTCGATGCCCACCACCGGGTAACCGATCTTGGCCATTTCGCCGGCCACATCACGGTCGAGGTCGCGCCAGCCACCGTCACCGGAAAGGAACAGGGTCACGGTGTCTTTGGCTTGGCCTGCCGGAACTTCCACCACTGGAATCTGCAGACCGCCATTGGCCTTGTCGCCGCCGACGAGGATCTTGCGCAGTTCGTTGTTCAGTACTTGCGGCAGATTGATGTCGTAGTCGCTGATGCTGGTTTCGGCGTTCGGTTGATCGCGCACGAAACCTGCGCTGGCGTCGTCCGGGTTGTCGTTCCATGCCACCAGCCAGTGGCCGTGGGCGGCGGATTTTGGCAGCAGGTGGGTGCAGCCGGGTTTTTCCAGGGCGAGGTCGACGGAGATGGCTTGAGCCTTGTCGTCCTTCTGCTCGGCCAACCAGCGCCAGGCCAGCACCGCGCCGGGGCCGATACCGCTGACCAGCGTTGCCGGGCCGTTCAGTTCACGCAATCCGGTTTGCAGGGCGCGGCTTTGCAGCAGGCAGTCACTGGGCAGAATCACCTGAACGATCTGCGCCGAGGCGCTGCGGCTCAGGGTGCTCAGTTGTTTGTCGCTGAGTTTTTGCTCTTCGGTGACGGCCACCAGCACTTGAGCCTTGGGCTTGGTGCCAGGGATGACGCGGGTCATGGCGGTGCCATCGGCCGGCTTCAGCTGTTCGAGGGTCGGTTCAGGTACCGGGCGTTTGAGGTACCAGAAACCGCCGCCGGCAATCACGGCCAGCACGATCAGTGCGGCCAGGATGTACTTGAGGGAGCGTCGAATCATCAGCGTTTCACCAATCCAGTCAGGCCGCCCGCAATCAGGGCAGCGGTGTCAGCCAGCGCCACCAGCGGATCCAGTCCGGCGGGCACAGCCATGTAACGGGGTTCCCAGTCGGGCTGGAACTTGTCTTTGAAGCGGCGCAACCCTTGGAAGTTGTACAACTGCTCGCCACGACGGAACACCATCGAGCCCAGGCGCTGGGTCAGCGGCGCGCCACGGCGTGGTTGCAGGCCCGACAGGGGCACCATGCCCAGGCTGAAGCGAGCGTAGTCATGGCTCTTATAGTGCTGGATCAGGCCGACCATCATGAATTCCATGGTCAGCTTCGGCGCGTCCGGGTGGGCGCGCATCAGGTCAAGGCTGGCCAGGTCATGACTGTAAGTCTCAAGCAGGTTGGCAAAGGCCACCGGGCGCCCTTCGAAGCGGATGATGGCGATACGGAAGTGCTTGAGGTAGTCATCGCTGAAGCGGCCCAAGGAGAAGCCTTTTTCCCGCACGTTCTTGCCGGTCAGCCAAGCATCGGAAATGACCTTCAGCTCGTCCATCGGCGCCTGGCCGGGCTCGTGGATTTCCAGGGACAGGCCATCGCGGGTACCGCGGTTCCAGGTGTAGCGCAGGTCCTTCATCTCTTTGCCCTTGGCTTCGAGATCAAAGCGTTTCAAGTCCACCCGGGCTTCTTCACCCAGCTTGATGGCGGTCAGGCCGATGTCCATGTAGTACGGCAGGTTCTCCGCACGGACTTGGTAGAACACCGGGCGCGCGTGGTGCAGGTCGCACAGGTCCCGGAACTGCCAGATCATCTCGGCGCGCTGCTGGGTCGGCCCGATGGGGTCGTACAGCGCCACCAGGCTGCGGCCGCGACGGGCATACATGAGGAAGGCGTCGTCGTTGGGATGGAACAGCAGTGCCTTGTCGCCGGTGAGGGCCAGGCCGCCGTCGGGTTGCGACGAGGCCATCAGGATCTTCGCAGCGCGATCCAGTTCTTCGGTGTTGGGTAGGTGGATGACCGGGCGGGCAGTACGCAGCAACCAGGTCAGGGACACCACCACCAGCAGCACCGCAGCACCCAGCAGCGAGCGCAGGCCGCGAGGGGCGTCGGCGTCGAGGGTGAATTGCCACCAGAGTTGGTGGCTGTAGGGCACGTCCTGATAGGCGAACAACAGCAGCCAGATCGAGGCACCGAGCACGCAGACGCTGGCCACCAGGTACAGCGGCGAGAAGGGCAGTTCGGTCAGTCGGCTCGGGCGATAGAATGAGCGGCGGAACACAGCCAGCAGGCTGGCGGTGAGGGTCATCAGGCTGGCTTCTTCCCAGTCGAAACCCTTGAGCAGAGAGAGCAGGGCGCCCACCAGCAGCAGAATGGTGGTCAGCATCCAGGCCGCCGACAGGCGTCGACGCAACCCCTGGGCCAGCAGCAGGCAGAGCACGCCGATCAGGCTGGCGCCGAAGTGCGAAGCGTCCACCAGGCGGTGCGGAATCAGAAAGCCGATATGTTGCAGGCGGGTATCGATCTCCGGGGTTGCACCAGAGAACAGCAGGACCACACCGGAGAGGAACACTAATACCGCGAGAATCGGCGCTGCCAGGCCTGAGGCCACTCGTAGTGACTGGCGGGATTGGAACAGGCGCTGGGCTTCATTGATCAGCAGCAGCACACAGGCCACCAGCATCGGCAGCACCACGTAGATCAGGCGGTACAGCAGCAAGGCGGCGGCCAATGGGGCGGCGCCCAGTTGGTCGGCGAAGGCGGCCAGCAGAATCGCCTCGAACACCCCGACACCGCCGGGCACGTGGCTGAGTACGCCTGCGGCCAGGGCCAGCAGGTAAATCAGCAGGAATGCACCGAAAGGCGGGGCTTCGGGCAGCAGCAGGTACAGCACGGTGGCGGCTGCGGCGACGTCGAGGGCTGTGATGATCAGTTGCAGGAACGTCAGGCGTCGCCCCGGCAGGCGCAAGGTGCGGCGCCCCGCCTTGACCAGCAGGTTGTCGGCGTATGGCTGTTCCGGCAGGCGGCGGCGATAAATGCCAATGGCCAGGACCGTGCCCAACAACAGCACGGCGATGGCAATGCCACCCAGCAGGCCTTCCGATAGATGCAGCGCTGCCGAAGCCGCAGGCAGATTGCTCAGTGTGGCGAGGGCTGCCAAGGGTGGCAAGGCACAACCCAGGGACAGACTGGCGAACAGGGTCATGTGGGCGACGTCCGAGGCCCCCAGGCCGTGGCGCGCATACAGCCGGTAACGCACTGAGCCGCCCGAGAGCAGCGACAGGCCGATGGCATTGCCAATGGCGAAGGCGGTGAAGCCGCCTAGGGCCAGGGTGCGGGCTGGCAGATTTACCCCGGCATACCGGCTGGCGGACCATTCATAGCCCAGCAGGATAATAAAGCCGGCAATGGTCGCTCCCAGTGCGCCGAGCAAGGCTGGTTTCGGCACCTCAAGAATCGAGTCGTGCAGGGCATATAGGTCGAGTTCGCTGAGCAAGTGGCGGCAGGCGATCAAGGCGATCGCGAACAGCAGCAGCGTCACAGCCAGGCCGATCGGCTGGCGGTATTTACTCAACAGGTCCAGCCAGCGCAAGCGAGTGACTGTGATCGGTGGGGTTGTCGTGACGGTATCGGTGTCTTGTGAATCAGACGAGTTGGCGCGCATCAATCACCTCTTGGATTGTGCGCGACAGGATGGGGGTATCCAGCCAAGTTACCAATCCCTGTAGAAAAAATAATTTCAAATATTAACGCGTCTCACCGTCGTCCGGCGACCCTGCTTGAGCAAGGTTGAAAGGGGTGTTTGACACTGAGCATAGCCGTTATGGGCATGCAGTCACGGACGCGCTGACGGTTCGCTGCAGACTGACAGATCATTGTTGCGAAAGGACTTTTTCAACAGATACAAAAAAGGCCACTCTTTCGAGTAGCCTTTTTTGATGTTTGGTTGCGGGAGCCGGATTTGAACCGACGACCTTCGGGTTATGAGCCCGACGAGCTACCAGACTGCTCCATCCCGCGTCTGTGTGGCGGCATTCTACAGAGGAACGCTGGGGTGTCAATCGCTAAATTTTAAAAAGTGCTTGAGGTTCAATCGCTTAGCGCGCTGAGCAAGGTTGCTGAAGAGGCATTGGAGTAGGCGGGGCGGGGCTTGTAGCCCGATTGACCATTTTTGAACGCAGGGTCAAATAAATGTGTTGGCGGGCTGGCGCTGATTGCTCGGTCACTCAAGGCACTGGTGCTATATACAGTTGCCAGTGCGATACTGGCGCCCCACTTTGCTGTCAGCGTTTTGTCCGTCCATGAACACTGCCTTTAAATGATGCAGCGAAAAATCATCCATATCGATTGCGACTGCTTCTACGCCGCCATCGAAATGCGCGATGACCCGCAACTGGCCGGCAAGCCGCTGGCAGTGGGCGGCTCGGCGGAGCGGCGCGGTGTGATTGCGACCTGCAATTATGAAGCGCGCGCCTATGGCGTGCGTTCGGCCATGTCTTCTCGGCATGCTCTGTCCCTGTGCCCGGACTTGGTGATCGTCAAGCCGCGCATGGACGCCTATCGCGAGGCATCGAAGGAAATCCACACGATCTTTCGCGACTACACCGACCTGATCGAGCCCCTGTCCCTGGACGAGGCCTATCTGGATGTCTCCGACAGCCCGAGCTTTGCCGGCAGCGCCACGCGCATTGCCCAAGACATTCGTCGGCGCGTGTCCAATCAGTTGCACATCACGGTGTCGGCGGGCGTGGCGCCGAACAAATTCCTGGCCAAGATCGCCAGTGACTGGAAGAAACCCAACGGGCTGTTTGTGATCACTCCCGACCAAGTCGAGGATTTTGTCTCGGCATTGCCAGTGAAAAAGCTGCACGGTGTCGGCAAGGTCACGGCGGACAAGCTGGGGCGCCTGGGCATCGTCGACTGCCTGCAGTTGCGCGATTGGAGCAAGCTGGCCCTGGTGCGTGAGTTCGGCAGTTTTGGCGAGCGCCTGTGGAGTCTGGCGCGGGGGATTGACGAGCGGGCGGTGCAGAACGACAGCCGCCGACAATCCATCAGCGTCGAAAACACCTACGACGTCGACCTGCCGGACCTCGACAGTTGCCTGGAGAAACTCCCCGAGCTGATGGAAACCCTGGCGGGCCGCATCGAACGGATCGACAGCAGCTATCGCCCGGGCAAGCCGTTCGTCAAAGTGAAATTCCACGACTTCACCCAGACCACCCTGGAGCAGGCGGGGGCAGGTCGGGACTTGGAGAGTTATCGGCAGTTGCTGACGCAGGCGTTCAAGCGTGGTGACAAGCCGGTGCGGTTGCTGGGGATTGGGGTGCGTCTGCAGGATCTGCGTGGCGGTCACGAACAGCTGGAGCTGTTTCGGGGCGTGTTGTAGGGGCCGGCAAAGCGGCCCATACAGGGATCAGTGGTTGCCGGGGTCGGCGACCAGTCGACCGGCATTTTTGGTCAGGGACTTGAGAAACTCGCTCTGCAGTTCCGGATCGTTGCGGGTCAGCTCGATCAGGCTCTGCTCCAGCTCGCTGGCTTCCTCTTCCAGGCCCAGCTCCGACAGGCGTTTGACCCGGTGTACCCACTGGCTCACTTCGTCGTCTTCCAAGTCGTCGTAAATCAACCCGTGGGCTTCCACCAGTTTGCCGCGCAGGGTGCTGCTCAGGCTCAGGGACGAATCGGAGTGCACTTCGTCCTGGGCATCTTCAACACTGATCTGCAGGGTGCTGATGCGGTTCAGGTCCTGTTCGGAGAAGGGGCTGTCCAGCAGGTTCAGGCGCAGTACGCCGTTGCGATCGGTGCTCAGCTCGTGGGTTAGCTTGCCGGCCTTGACCTCCACCGGGCGCTCGCTCCACGGCAGGCTCGAATACTCCAGGCGCTTGTCGCGCTGGACTTCATCGATGCCCGCCAGGTTCTGCTGCGCGCGACCGTGGGATTGCACGTTCATGAACGGGTTGAGCCCCGACACGCCGTAGCTGATCCAGTCCTTGGTGACGCTGTCCGGCAGGCTGCCCAACGCAAACACGTTGACGATGTTGGCGCCGACCCCGGCGACCACCGCTACCGCGCCCATCGGCACCTCGTAGAGTTCTCGCCAGGGTTGGTAGGGCGTGTAGCGATCGTAGCGACGTGTGACTTCGAACTCAGTGACTTCGAAGGTCTTTTGCTCGTGGATCCGCACCCGACGCTGCGGCAGCTCAAGCACCTTAGGCTCACCGACATCGATCTGCAGGCTATGGTCGAGCAATTTGCGCTCGACCCGCTCCTCGTGCTCGCTGCGTTGTGACATGTGGTTGGCACAGCCGCTGACCAGCAGGGCGCCGCACAAGGCGGCACCACCGAGGCCTAAGGTGTTTCGCTTGAACATGACTTCTCTTGATCTGGTTTCAGCGACGGATACGGGCTTGGAGGAAGGACAGGACGTCAGCCACCGGCAACGCTTGTGCCTCGGCTTCGGTACGGCTCTTGTATTCCAGGTTGCCTTCGGCGAGGCCGCGGTCACTGACCACGATCCGGTGAGGAATGCCGATCAGCTCCATGTCCGCGAACTTGATGCCGGGGCTGGTTTTCTTGTCACGGTCATCCAGCAGCACTTCGAAGCCGGCGGCGGTGAGTTCCGCGTAGAGCTTGTCGGTGGCTTCGCGAACCTGCTCGGTTTCATAGCGCAGGGGCACGAGGGCAATCTGGAATGGCGCCAGGGTGTCGCTCCAGATGATGCCGTTGGCGTCGTTGTTCTGCTCGATGGCGGCAGCTACCACGCGGGAAACACCGATGCCGTAGCAGCCCATTTCCAGGGTGACCGGCTTGCCGTTATCGCCCAGCACTTCGCACTTCATCGCCTTGCTGTACTTGTTGCCCAGCTGGAAGATGTGCCCGACTTCGATGCCGCGTTTGATTTCCAGGGTGCCTTTGCCGTCTGGGCTCGGGTCGCCGGCCACCACGTTGCGCAGGTCGGCAACGGTCGGTACGGGCAGGTCGCGCTCCCAGTTGACGCCGAAGTAGTGCTTGTCGTCGATGTTGGCACCGATGCCGAAGTCGCTCATCAGCTCGACCGAGCGGTCGATGATGATCGGCAATGGCAGGTTCAGTGGACCCAGGGAGCCAGCGCCAGCGCCAATGGCGTCGCGCAGTTCGGAGTCCGTGGCCATGACCAGCGGGCTGGCTACGCCAGGCTGCTGGGCGGCTTTGATTTCATTGAGCTCGTGGTCGCCGCGGATTACCAGGGCGATCAGCTTGCCTTCTTCCTCGGCGCGCACGATCAGGGTCTTGATGGTCTTTTCAATCGGCAGATTGAATTTCTCTACCAGGGCCGCGATGGTCTTGGTTTCGGGCGTGTCCACCAGGCGCAGCTCTTCAGCCGGCGCTGGACGGGAGGTTTCCCGTGGCACGGCTTCGGCTTTCTCGATGTTCGCCGCGTAGTCGGAACCGTTGCTGAAGACGATATCGTCTTCGCCGGATTCGGCCAGTACGTGGAATTCGTGGGAGCCGGCACCACCGATGGAGCCGTTGTCCGCTTCAACCGGGCGGAAGTTCAGGCCCAGGCGGCTGAACACGTTGCAGTAGGCCTGGTGCATGCGGTCGTAGGTGACCTGCAGCGACGCCTGGTCGGCGTGGAAGGAGTACGCGTCCTTCATGATGAATTCGCGGCCGCGCATCAAACCGAAGCGTGGGCGGATCTCATCACGGAATTTGGTCTGGATCTGGTACAGGTTGAGCGGCAGTTGCTTGTAGCTGCTCAGCTCGTTGCGGGCCAGGTCGGTGATCACTTCTTCGTGGGTCGGGCCGGCGCAGAAATCGCGACCGTGACGGTCTTTGAAGCGCAGCAGCTCAGGGCCGTATTCTTCCCAGCGACCGGATTCCTGCCACAGCTCAGCCGGTTGAGTGCTCGGCATCAACACTTCGAGCGAGCCGGCGGCGTTCATTTCTTCGCGAACGATGGCTTCAACCTTGCGCATCACCCGCAGGCCCATGGGGAGCCAGGTGTACAGGCCGGAGGCCAGTTTGCGGATCATGCCGGCGCGCAGCATCAGCTGATGGCTGATCACGACCGCATCGGAAGGCGTTTCTTTCTGTGTGGCGAGCAAAAATTGACTGGTGCGCATGGTAGGCCGTTGTCGGTTGCTGAAGACTAGAAATGACGGAGCATTGTACGGGCGAGTTCCGCTGGCGTACAGGATTGCGGCCGGAGGGCGCCAGGGGCTCGGGCAAAAGCGCGCAAGCCCCTGGGTTTCCTACGATTCTTCTCTGTTTACTGCGTTGTTCGGTGCGGGTTCTACCGCATCTGCCGGCGCTGCGCGGCGACTTTCCTGGAACCAGTGCAGGGCGATCAGGATCAGGGTCGGCACGCCCAGCAAGGCGGTGATCATGAAGAAGTCGTGGTAGCCGAACTTCTCCACCATCACTCCCGAGTAGCCGCCGATCAGCCGTGGCAGGAGCAGCATGATGGAGCTGAGCAGGGCGTATTGGGTGGCGGAGAACTTGAGGTTGGTCAGGCTCGACAGGTAGGCGACGAAGGCTGAGGTGGCCAGGCCGGAACTGAAGTTATCAAGGGATATGGTCACCACCAGCATCTGCAGGTTGGGACCCATGTCCGCGAGCATCAGGAACAGTAGGTTGGTGCCGGCCGAGGCAGCGCCGCCGATGAACAGGATCGGCAGAATGCCGAAGCGCACGATCAACAGGCCGCCCATGCCGGCGCCGACCAGCGTCATGATCAGGCCGAAGATCTTGCTGACGCTGGCGATCTGGTCCTTGGTGAAGCCCTGGTCAATATAGAAGACGTTGGCCATCACCCCCATGACCGTATCGGACATGCGGTAGGTGGCGATCAGCCCCAGCAGCAGGAAGGCCTGCCAGCGGTAGCGCAGGATGAAGTCGTTGACCGGCGTCAGCACCGGCGCCAGGCCGCGGCGGCCCATGGCCGACAGGCACAACGCAGTCAGGGTGGTGTAGAGGATGGCCCGCAGGAAGGCGCGGTCTTCCAGCAGCAGGTCCAGCGGGCTGACCCCATTGAACAGCACGCTGGCGAAGTCGGTGTTGTACAGCTGGGTGCACATGGCCGGCACCGAGACCAGCAACACGATCAGCACGAACACCGAGACCAGCTGGTGCACGAAGCTGTAGCGCCCAGCTGAGAGTTGGGTGCGCAGCGGCACGGGCGGTTCACGCATAAACAGGGTGGTCAGCAAGGCGGGAATCATCAGTACGCCGAACAGCACGTAGGTGCCGGCCCAGGCTGAGTGCTTGTAGCTGAAACCGGTGGAGCCAAAACCTTCGGCAAAGAACAGGGCGCCGGCAGTGGCCAGCAGGGCGGCCACCCGATAGCCGGACATATAGCTGGCTGCCAAGGCTGCCTGGCGGCTTTCATCGGCGATTTCCAGGCGGTAGGCGTCGACCGCGATGTCTTGGGTGGCGGAGGCAAAGGCCACAAGCACAGCAATGGCGATCAGCCAGGACAGGTGCTTTTGCGGGTCGCAAAAACCCATGCCGACCAGCCCGAGAATCACCAGGGTTTGCGACAGGACCAGCCACGAGCGGCGGCGTCCGAGCTTGCCCAGCAAGGGCAGGCGCCATTGGTCGAGCAGTGGCGACCAGACCCATTTGAAGGCGTAGGCAAGGCCGATCAGGCTGGCGTAACCGATGGTTTCGCGGGCCACACCGGCCTCGCGCAGCCAGACGGAGAGAGTCGAGAACACCAGCATGTAGGGCAAGCCGGCGGCGAAACCAAGCAGCAACAGCACGAGCGTCGAGGGGCTGGCATAGGCGGCGAGCGCGGCGCGCCAGGTTTTACGGGGCATGGGCTGGAATCTGCCTCAAGAAGTACGGAAACAAAGCGCGCACTCTAACCGCTGTGCTCTACCGGGCGCCAGCCATGGTGCTGAATATCCACGCGATTGTTGCGGATGAATACGCCTTCGCTGCGCAAGCGGGCGCGCTGTTCGTCGCCTGAGGGGCTGCCCAGTGGCAGGCTGATGCGTCCACCCGCGCCCAGAACTCGATGCCAAGGCAGGCTGGTCTCGGCGGGCAATTGGCTGAGGGTGCGCCCAACCCAGCGCGCCGCGCGGCCCAGGCCGGCCATTTCGGCCAGTTGGCCATAACTCACGACCTTGCCCGCGGGTACTTGGGCCAGGGTCAGGTAGAGCGCGGTACGGCGAATGTCGGCGGGGCTTTGAGCGTCCTCGATGGGGTCGGTCACGGGCGCGTTTCCTGATGGGCGGTCGGTCGTTGGTCGGTGGTGCTGCTGAATACGAAATGCGTATTGAACTCGGTTGCAATACCCGGGTCAGTCCAGACTGAGGTTTTTATCCTGCGGGATAATGACGTTTTTTTCCGCAAAATCGAGCCCTGTGTCCGCTTATGTTGCCCAGAACCCTGTTGTGCCTAGCTGTTTTCAGTGCCTCCACGCCCTTGCTGGCTGACACCGTGTGGTTGAAAAACGGTGACCGGTTGAGCGGCAAGATCCGGGTATTCGACGGTGGCAAGCTGTTGATCCAGACCGATTACGGTGGCTCCATCAGTATTGACTGGAAGCAGGTCAAGACCCTGGAGAGTGATCAGGAATTGCTGGTTAAGCAGGATGCTTACAGTGGCGAGAAGGCCAAGTCACTCAAGGCTTCGGACGATGGCAAAGTGGTGTTGGCCAATGGCGAGCCGAAGACCGTGGAGTTGGCCAGTATTCAACAGATCATGAAGCCCAAACCCGTGGTTGAAGACCTGGTGTGGAAGGGCAACGTGGATGTCGCCATGGATTACCAGCGGGCGGAAAAAGACACGGACGACTACGACGTCAACTTCAAGACCACGGCGCGTCATGGCCGCTGGCGGCACACCGCCGAGGGCGAATACAACCGTGAGTTCCAGGATGACGTGGTGACCACCGATAACTGGGGCGCTGAATATGCGCTGGACCGCTTCCTGACTGAGAAATGGTTCTGGCAGGGGCGTTTGAGCTATAAGCGTGACAAGGTCGAAGACCTGGCGCAGCAACGAGTGGTGGGTACCGGTCCGGGTTACCAGTTCTGGGATGACGAGCTGGGCGCTTTCTCCCTGGGCTCGCTGCTTAACCGCACTGACTATGAATATGCCGATGGTGGCAAAGACAACTTCTATTCCCTGGCTATGAAGTGGAATTACAACCGTTACCTGATCGGCAAGCGGGTTGAGTTTTTCACCAATGGCGAGGTGGGGCGGCCGTTGTCGAATGTGGCTGACTACGCGCTGGATGCCGAAATGGGCTTGCGTTACAAGGTTACCGACTGGGCTTCGCTCAATCTCAAGGCCGAGAAGGACGTGATCAGCGGGACCCAAGACAGCGATTTGAGCAAGACCCGCTACACCGCAGGTTTCGGCGTGACCTGGTAAATACAGGCGCGCTTTTGGCAGTGCTGGCTTGAGGGATCAGGCCGGCGAGCAAGAGAAAAACCATTGGGCACAAACCTACGGGCACAAAAAAGCCCCGCTGTTGAGGGCGGGGCTTTTTACTGGATCAGTACAAGTTAGATAACTTGAACTTCTTCAGCTTGCATGCCTTTCTGACCGCGGGTAGCGATGAAAGAAACCTGTTGGCCTTCTTTCAGGCTTTTGAAGCCGTCGGATTGGATTGCTTTGAAGTGTACGAACAGGTCGTCACCGGATTGTGGAGTGATGAAGCCGAAGCCTTTTTCATCGTTGAACCACTTAACGGTACCGGTTTGGCGATTAGACATGGTGTATCTCCTTGGACAAAGTTAACTGCGACTCAGGAAAAGCCCTGGCCGAGACTGAGTGCAAAGAGCAGGAAAAATTCTTGGAGATGGTTGGATCGAAATTCAACATCGTGTAGAGATTCTCAGTGACACAAGCAACACAGTGGCGCCACCTTAACCCTTTTTCCCTAACGTGCCAATGATCTTTGCGAAGGTTTCTCAGTTTTCGTGACTGACGGTGATCTTGTCGCTCGCAAGGCCTTGTGGATTGTGGGTATCGGCGAGAAAAACCGCCCAGACTTTGAACCCGGCGACGCGCCCCGGTAAGATGCCGGACAGAATTTTTCCACCTCGCTATTCAGGACACCCGCCATGAGCATCAAATCGGACAAGTGGATTCGCCGCATGGCGCAAGAGCACGGCATGATCGAACCCTTTGTCGAGCGCCAGATGCGGGGCGAAGGCGCTGACCGGCTGATCTCCTTCGGTGTGTCGAGCTATGGTTACGACGTGCGTTGCGCCGACGAATTCAAGGTATTCACCAACATCAACTCGGCCACCGTCGATCCGAAAAACTTCGATGAAAAGAGCTTTGTCGATATCAAGAGCGACGTGTGCATCATCCCGCCGAACTCCTTCGCCCTGGCCCGCACCGTCGAGTACTTCCGAATTCCACGCAATGTGCTGACCATCTGCCTGGGCAAGAGCACCTACGCCCGTTGCGGCATCATCGTCAACGTGACGCCGCTCGAACCCGAGTGGGAAGGCCACGTGACCCTGGAGTTCTCCAACACCACCACCTTGCCGGCGAAAATCTACGCCAACGAGGGCGTGGCGCAGATGTTGTTCCTGGAGTCGGACGAAGAGTGTGAAGTGTCCTACAAGGACCGTGGCGGCAAGTACCAGGGCCAGCGTGGCGTCACTCTGCCGCGTACCTGAGTTCGTCCTCCTGACGAACCGTGGGAATTCCTGAGCGGGCAGGCACTCTATTGGGTGTACTGCTCCGGTTCGCGCAAGGCGTACCGGGCACAGCTCAGGAGTGCCCTATGAAGATCGATCCGCGAATAAGTGCAGCACTGGCCAAGCTTGAGCCCAATCAGGTGGGCGTATTGGCCTGGTCCTTGTTGGCCCATCCTCCCATAAGTCTGGCAGGCGGCATTCCCGGTCAGCCCGATCCTGACTACCCACAACCCACTGAACCGACCGAACCTGGCGAGCCCACCTTGCCGGACGAACCGCCTCCCGCGCCTGTGGCGTGAGCCTTGAGCGTGATGCGCCCCGCCCGTCGAGAATCCTGGGAGTCCGTCTGGCGGGGCCACTCAGCGCTTATTTAAGGTTGCCGCTGAGAAACTGCTGCAAGCGCTCGCTTTTTGGATGCCCCAGTACTTCCTCGGGTGTGCCTTCTTCTTCTACCAGGCCTTTGTGCAGAAACAGCACCTGGCTGGATACCTTTCGGGCGAAGCTCATTTCATGGGTGACCATAATCATGGTCCGGCCTTCTTCGGCCAGGCCTTGGATCACCTTGAGCACTTCGCCCACCAGTTCCGGGTCCAGGGCCGAGGTGGGTTCGTCGAACAGCATGACTTCCGGTTCCATGGCCAGGGCCCGGGCAATCGCCACCCGTTGTTGCTGGCCGCCGGAGAGGAACGCCGGGTATTGGTCGGCGACGCGCGCCGGCAGGCCGACCTTGTCCAGGTAGCGCCGTGCCCGCTCTTCCGCCTCCTGCTTGCCGACGCCCAGCACTCGGCGCGGAGCCATGGTGATGTTCTCCAGTACGGTCATGTGGCTCCACAGGTTGAAGTGCTGGAAGACCATGGCCAGGCGAGTGCGGATTCGTTGCAGTTCGGCGTCGTCGGCCACGCGCATGCCGTGGCGGTCGCTAACCATGCGGATCTGTTGGCCGTCCAGGCTCATGGCGCCGTCGTCAGGGGTTTCCAGGAAGTTGATGCAACGCAGAAAGGTGCTTTTGCCCGAGCCGCTGGCGCCGATCAGGCTGATCACATCACCGGTCTTGGCCTTGAGCGAAACGCCTTTGAGCACTTGGTTGTCGCCATAGCATTTGTGCAGGCCTTCGATGGTCAGTTTGTACATGGGGCGTGCATCCTCAAGGCGAAAGTAGGTAGCCGGTGCGATAGGCCTGTTGGCCGGCAATGTGAGCAACCACCATGCCGGCAGTGGCCATGCGTCGCAGCGAGCGGGCGTAGAGCAGCCCGGCGTTCTGGCAGTGCACCGGGGTTACCCGATCGGTGATCGGATCGATGATTTGCGCCACCTCCTGGCCGGCTTCCAGGTACTCCCCCGGCAGCACGCTGAACACCAGCAGGCCGCCCTGCGGAGTGGCGACCGGCTCCACCGCCGCCAGGGGCGTGGCCGGGTAGGGCAGCTCTGGCAGCGGCGGCGCCTGGCCGTCGATGGCGCCGAAGTGGGTCAGGTAATCCAGCAGGGCCTGGCAGTCGAGGCTGGCCAGACCGTGATTGACGTCGCCCTGGCCGCGCAGCTCCAGGGTCACGGAGACGCTGCCTTGGGGGATGGCATAGCGATCGCCGAAGCGTTGCTGCAATTGCCACCACAGCAGGGTGAAGCATTCGTCGAACGACTGACCGCCCGAATCAGTGGCCAGCAGGCTGGCTTCCGAACCGATGTAGCGCGCCAACGGCTCCACCTCGGGCCAGGCTTGCGGGGTGGTGTACAGGTGGGCCACGGCTTCGAAATCGCAATGCAGGTCCAGCACCATGTCCGCATCGCAGGCCAGGCGTTGCAGGGCCAGGCGTTGGGATTGCAATTGGGTGGCGGGTGCCTGGCGAGCCAGGGCTTCGCGCAAACTGCCGCGGATCTGCTCGAGGTTGTGTTGCGGGTCGTCGCTCAGCAGCCCCTCGACCCGGTCGCCGACCTCGTCACTGAGGTCGACGAACCAGCGATTGAAGTTCTGCCCGCTCTCCAGTTCGTAGCGCCCCAATGGAACGTCCATCAGCACCTGCTCCAGGCCCACCGGGTTGGCCACAGGGACCAGGACGATTTCGCTGCGCAGGCGCCCGGCGGCTTCCAGCTCGCTCAGGCGTTGCTTGAGGTGCCAGGCCACCAGCATGCCGGGCAATTCATCGGCATGCAGGGACGACTGGATGTAGATCTTGCCCGGCCCCTCGGTGGGCCCGAAGTGAAAACTGTGGATCTGCCGCGCAGTGCCCGGCACCGGGGCAAGCAGGTCATGAGTCTGGTGGCGCATGGGTGGTTCGATTCTCGCAGCAGGTTCTAGTGAGTCGGTCCGAGGAAGGCCAGCCAGCGACGCTCGGCGAGGCGAAACAGCCCCACCAGGGCAAAGGTCACGCCCAGATAGATCAGCGCGGCAATGCCGAAGGACTGGAAGGTCAGGAAAGTCGCCGAGTTGGCATCACGGGCGACTTTCAGCACATCCGGAATGGTTGCGGTGAAGGCCACGGTGGTGGAGTGCAGCATCAGGATCACTTCGTTGCTGTAGTAAGGCAGCGAGCGCCGCAGCGCCGAGGGCATGATCACGTAGGCGTACAGTTTCCAGCCGCTCAGCCCATAGGCTTTGGCGGCTTCCACTTCGCCGTGGGCCATGCTGCGGATCGCCCCGGCAAAAATCTCCGTGGTGTAGGCGCAGGTGTTGAGGGCGAAGGCCAGGATGGTGCAGTTCATGGCGTCGCGAAAAAATGCATCCAGCACCGGCTGGGCGCGGATCGCCGCGATGCTGTAGATCCCCGTGTAGCAAATCAGCAACTGGATATACAGCGGCGTGCCCCGGAACAGGTAGGTGTAGAACTGCACTGGCCAGCGGACATAGCGCTTGGGCGAGACACGGGCGATGGACAGCGGGATCGACACCAGGAAACCGATGCAGATCGAGGCGCTGAGCAGCCACAGGGTCATGGCCAGGCCGGTGATGTTGTAGCCGTCGCTATAAAGGAAGGGGCGCCAGTATTCCTGCAAGAGCTCGATCATCGCACGGCCTCCCGGGAACCTGCGGCGTAGCGGCGTTCAAGCCAGCGCAGGACGACGTTGGACGCGCTGGTGATCAGCAGGTAGATCAGCGCCGCGATGACCAGGAAATAAAACAGTTGATACGTGCTTTTGCCCGCGTCCTGGGCCGCCTTGACCAAGTCCGCCAGGCCGATGATCGACACCAGGGCCGTGGCCTTGAGCATGACCATCCAGTTGTTGCCGATGCCCGGCAGGGCAAAACGCATCATTTGCGGGAAGACCACGAAGCGAAAGCGCTGGGCGCGTTTCAGGCCGTAGGCCGTCGCTGCTTCCACCTGGCCGCGGGGCACGGCGAGGATGGCGCCGCGGAAGGTTTCCGTGAAATAGGCACCATAGATAAAGCCCAGGGTGATGACCCCGGCGCTGAATGGGTTGATTTCGATGTATTCCCATTCCATGAAGTCGGTAAAGGAGGTCAGCCAGGTTTGTAGGCTGTAGAAAATCAGCAGCATCAGCACCAGGTCCGGCACTCCGCGAATCAGCGTGGTGTAGAGCTGGGCCGGGACCCGCAGCAGTTTCAGGCGGGACAATTTGGCGCTGGCGCCGATCAGGCCGAGCAGGACGCTCACCAGCAGCGACAGTACCGAGAGCTTGATGGTCATCCAGGTGCCTTCCAGCAACAAGGGGCCGAAGCCCTTCAGGCTGAATGCTGAAAGCCCTAGGCTTTGCAGGAGTTCTTCGAACATAAATCGGGGACCTGTGGCGATAAAAAAAGCGCCCATCGGGAGATGGGCGCCAGGGCATTATTTACCGCTGTAGAGGTTCAGATCGCCGAAGTGCTTTTTCTGGATAGTGGCGTAGGTGCCATCATCGTGTAACGCTTTGATACCTTTATCCAGAAGGGCTTTCAGCTCTTTGTTACCTTTCGAGATGCCGACGGCGGTCTTGGAAGGGAGCAATGGATCATCCACCGGCTTGCTGACCTCGTAGTCAGCCCCTTGTGGCGACTTCAGGAAGCCCAGCTCGGCTTGCAGCATGTCTTGGATCGAGGCGTCCAGGCGGCCGGAAATCAGGTCGGAGTAAACCTGGTCCTGGTTCTGGTAGGCCTGGGTCTTGACCCCGGCCTTGTCCAGCACGGCCTTGGCGTAGGCTTCCTGGATGGTGCCTTGCTCGTAACCCACGGTCTTGCCTTTCAGGGAGGCGGTTTCTTCGGTCAGCCCCGAGCCTTTCTTGAACACGAAGGACGTCGGGCCGGAGAACAGTTCGTTGGAGAAGTCGATGACCTTTTCCCGCGCCGGGGTCACGGTCATGGACGAGATCACGCCGTCGAATTTGTTGGCCTTGAGGCCGGGGATCATGCCGTCGAAGTCGCTTTCAACCCACTTGCACTTGACCTTCAGCTCCGCGCAGATGGCGTTGCCCAGGTCGATGTCGAAGCCCACCAGGCTGCCGTCGGCTGCTTTGGACTCAAATGGGGCGTACGACGGGTCCACGCCAAAGCGCAGTTCCTTGTAGTCCTTGGCCAGGGCGGAGCCGGCGGCCATGCAGAGTGCCAGTGCAGAAAGGGTCAGCAATGCTTTTTTCATTATTCAATCCCTAAAAACCAATATGAGCGCTTGTGGCGCATGAGTACTGTTACTGGAACGCATCAGACTCAATGAAAGTAGCAATTTCCGAACCAGAGTCCCGAACAAGCGTTTTAAAAGGTGGGGAGAGAGGTGCTTGAGCATCGCTGCCGCCCTGAAATCGGGCGCGACGAAATGCCTGCCTCAATACAGGGCGAAGGGGTAAGCAAGGGGGAGGTCGCGGGCAAGCCCGCTCCTGCACCAGTGCAGGGCGGGCTTGGGCGAGGTTACTTGCCGGGCACCAGGGTCAGGCGGGTTTTGCCGTAGCTGCGCTCGAAGTTCTGCGGTTGCAGCGGCAGGCTCAGGTACTGGCCCTTGAGCCAGCCGTCGATGCCGTTGGCGTAGAAAGGGCTGGCCGGATTGCCCGACTGGCCCGTGCTGTTCATGGCGGTCAGCGGTTCGAGCTGGCCGAAGTCGACGATAAAGCGCAGGGCCGGGGTATCGCTGACAGCGAAGTCCTGGCCCCAACGATAGGCCGCACCATTCAGGGTGCTGTGGTCGCCACCCGCTTGCAACGGCGCGCGCAGGGCTTGGCCATTGGCGGCGTTCCATTGGTAGCTGTGCAGCTTGCCCCATTGCCAGGCCTTGCGGTCGGCGCCCATCAGGCTTTCTCCGGCACTGATGCTGGCCGCCAGGCTGCGGGCGAGGATCGCCGGCTTGTCTTCCTTCTGCGGGGTCCGCGAGTCGTCCCAGAACGGGCTGTCTTCGCGGCCCAGCAGGTGGTCGGCCTGGGCCGAGTAGGACAGTTGGGCGTTGCTGACGAAGGCTTTCCAGGTGGCGCTGGATTCCGGGCCCAGTTTGTCGAGGAAGATCTGCTTCGCGCTTTCCTGCAGGAACAGTTCATAAATAGCCGCGTCCGCCGAGCTGGCGCTGACCCGGCCATCGAATGCCATCAGTCGGCTGTAGGCTTCGCGAGCCTTGCTGCGTTCTGCGTCCGGCAGGGCATCGATGGCCTTTTTCAGCGGCTGTGCCATGCCCGGTGCTTCAAACATGGCCTTCAGTTTGGCAGCGAAGGTGCTGCCCTGGTCGTACTGCAGGGCCACCAGGGCGCGGTTGTCGAGTTTGCCCCGGCCCGCCAGTTCAGCCTGGCGCTCGGCCCGCTCCGGGTAGTACCAGGAGTTGGACAGTTGCATGCCGTAACCCTGGGTGATCACCCGTTGGTTAGCCGTGCCCAGCCAGCCCTTGGTGGGGTCCTGGTCGTAAGGGTGGAGCATCGGGTCGGCGTAACCGTCCCAATCGTAGCGCCCGTCCCAGCCCGGCGATGGCAGCAGGCCCTGGCCTTCACGGCGATTGGGGAAGCGGCCGGTGACTTGCCAGCCGATGTTGCTGGCGTCGGCGAACACCATGTTCAGGGCAATGGCGCGGATCTCGCGGCTGGCGTCCGACGCCTTCTCGACGTTCTGCGCCCGGGACAGGTCGAAGAACGCGTCGAGGCTCTTGTCGTCCTTGAAGTCGGGCATTTGCAGGGCCAGGCCGTAGCCACTGGTCAGCGCATTGGCACCGCCCAGGGCACTGTTGAGCAGCGGGCCGTGACGGGTTTCATAGACGGCTTCGCGGATCGGCCGCTGGCCTTTGACGAAGTAGGTTTCATTGCGCACGGTGACCGGCTGCCATTTGCCGCCGGCTTCGTAGTACAGGGCGTTGCCCTGGCGCTTGAGTTTCTCCAGGAACAGGTCCTGGTTGTCACCGTTCACCGAACTCAGGCTCCAGGCCACCTTGCCATTGAACCCCTGGAGAATGGCTGGCAGGCCGGCGATCGAGGCGCCTGCGGCCTGGTATTTCGGCGCGCGGATCTGCACGTAGTGCCAGGCCGGCAGATAGCTGTCCACAGCCAGCAGGCTTTTGCCACTGCGGCTGCGCTGGGGAGCGACGGCCAGGTTGCTGCCAGTGGCGATGCCCAGGGTGTTGAGGCGGGCCAGTCGTTCGGTGGCGGCGCTGACCTCGGCCAGGCCGGCGACCCTGAGCGGCAGGCCTTTGAGTTTTTCGCTTTCGCCCAAGGGCAGCGGCTCATCCGGGTAGCTCGGGGTCAGCCAGGGCAGCTTGTCGCTGCCCACTTGCTGAGCCAGCACCAGAGCGTTGATCTCCTCCTGCAGATTGGCCGACTGGCCGAAATTCAGCAGGCAGAAGATCAGGGCCGAGTCTTCAGGCTTCCAGTACTCGGGCTTGTAGCCGGTGGCGGCCAGGTCTGGCGGCAGCTTGTCGCGGTAGCGGAACAGGTAGGCATTGACGCCCCGGGCATAGACTTCGAAGAAGCGCTTGATGCGCGGCGACGAGGCTTTGTACAGCTCGTCGGCGTTCTTGCGCAGGTTCACCGCACGCATCAGGCGGTCGACTTCCAGGGCGTCGGCCCCGGACATTTCTGCCAGGCGGCCCTGGGCCAGCAGGCGCAGGGTGACCATCTGGCTGATGCGGTCGCTGGCCTGGACATAACCCAGGGTGAACAGGGCGTCGTGGAAGCTATTGCTTTCGATCAGCGGCACGCCTGTGGCATTGCGGCGTACCGAGACGTTTTGCGCCAGGCCTTTGAGTGGCTGCACGCCAGAGGTGGGTGGCAGGCTGTCCTGGGTGTTCCATGACTGGCAACCGGCCAGGCTGAGAACGCCGGCCACTGCCGCGGCCACGCCGAGCCGGGGAAGAGAAAGTGAGAGGGCTGGCGAGGCCATGGCAAAGCTCCTGCGGGGGTTGCGTCGATAAAGGCGCTACGTTAGTGAGCGCAACAGTGCCGCGCAAGCAGGGTTTGCGGGTATTTGCAGGTTGCAAGACAAATAGCCGGCTCCGGCCGCCGTTTGCCGGAGCCAGCCGGCTTTATGCCTTGGGCGGATTGACCTGGGCCACCAGTGCGTAGGCTCGCTCGGTGGCGGGTCGTGCCTTGATCCGATTGAACCAGCGCTGCACGTTGGGGAAGTCCTCCAGGTGCTGGCCCTGCCATTGATGGGAGACGATCCACGGGTAGATCGCCATGTCAGCGATGCTGTAGTCCTGGCCGGCGACGAACTCGCGATCCGCCAGGCGACGGTCCAGCACCCCGTACAGGCGGGCGGTTTCATCGACATAACGCTTGATCGCGTAGGGGATTTTCTCGGGGGCGAAGCGACTGAAGTGGTGGTTCTGCCCGGCCATTGGTCCCAGGCCCCCCATCTGCCAGAACAGCCATTGCAGGGCTTCCTGGCGACCGCGTAGGTCAGTGGGCAAAAATTTCCCGGTTTTTTCCGCCAGGTACAGCAGGATGGCCCCGGACTCGAACAGCGACAGCGGCGCACCGCCATCGTCGGGTTGCTGATCGACAATGGCCGGGATGCGGTTGTTGGGCGCGATCTTGAGGAATTCGGGTTTGAACTGCTCGCCCTGGCTGATGTTCACCGGGTGCAGGTTGTAGGGCAGGCCGGCCTCTTCAAGAAACAGGGAAATCTTGTGGCCGTTGGGGGTGGTCCAGTAATACAGGTCGATCATGCAGCTCTCCAGAAGGGATGGGTCTTTATGGAAGGACAGCAAATGCCGGCATTAGGTCGTCCTGTCTGCTGTGTATCGCTTGCCTGTGGGTGAAAGGTGATGTTGAAGTGCGGGAAATTCAACGACTCGCAAGAGAAAAGCCGCCATGGAGTTCAAAGGCAACGCCACCCTGATCCTTATCGACCAGCAACAGGGCATTCATCACCCCAAGCTGGGGCGTCGCAACAATCCGCAGGCCGAAGATTGCATGGCCGAGTTGCTGGCCCTGTGGCGGGAAAGCCTGCGCCCGGTGATTCACGTGCAGCACCTGTCACGCTCGCCGGACTCGGTGTTCTGGCCGGGGCAATCGGGTGTGGAGTTTCAGCCGCGCTTTGTGCCGATGGTGCATGAGGCGGTGATTCAGAAGCAGGTGCCGGATGCTTTCAGTGGCACGACCCTGGAAGCGGATTTGCGGCGGGCGGGGGTGGAGCAATTGGTGATCGTCGGGGTGGCCACCAATAACTCGGTGGAGTCGACGGCACGCACGGCGGGCAACCTGGGGTTTGTCACCTGGGTGGTGGAAGACGCTTGCTACACCTTCGACAAGCCGGACTTCTATGGCCGAGCCCGTTCAGCCGAAGAGGTGCATGCCATGTCCCTGGCCAACCTGCACGGTGAATATGCCACCGTGGTCCGGCTGGCGGACATGCTGTAAGAGCCGCCGGGGCGGCTCTTACAAGGGCATCATGCGCCGTGGCACTTCTTGAATTTCTTGGCGCTGCCGCATGGGCAAGGGTCGTTGCGGCCGACGTCTTTCAAGGTATTGCGCACAGGCTCCTGAGGGGCGTGGTTGCAATGCGGGCCGTGAACATGGCCATGGTCGTGATCATGATGGTCGTGATGGTCATGATCGTGGTTGCAATCTGGGCCATGGACATGGGGTTGCTGGGTCATCGAGGTCACTCCGGAAAATAATCGGCGGGAATTATCTCGCCATTGCGCTTCAGGTGCACGTCCTTGCCGATGAATAATCCGGTTTCCAGTTCACCTTCCAGGCGATAAGGGATAGGGCGCTGGGGTTTGCGCAGCAATTTCACCACGTCGCGGATCTGCGGCCAGAGGTTGGTGCGCACCGGTACCTTGAAATAGCCGCTGCGGTGAGGGCCGACGGTGAACCAGTGTTCGTGCTCGCCCTCGGCCAGCAGGAAGCGCTCCAAATGGATGCGGTAACTCAGGTGGCGCACCGTCAAATCGTCGTCATTGGGGTTGTCGACGCGAAAGTGCAGGTTGAAGCGCTGCTCCAGCAGGTTGGCCTTGACCACCTCTACCTTGACCAGATGCACCGCCGGGTCTCGGTCCTGGTCGCCCCACCAGGACATGCAGCCCGACAAGCTCAAGGCCCAGAGCAGACTGACAGTCCTTAGTACGTGCCGCCGAGTGAGCATGCCGTTACTCCGTTTGAACTCCCAATCAGGCAACCGTGGGTGCGGGGTAAGGGGATGGCGTTATTGGCCGAAGTAACCGGCGCAGCATTTCTTGAACTTCTGGCCGCTGGCGCAGGGGCAAGCGTCGTTGCGCCCGGCCTTGACCGCGACCGTGGGGTCGATGAAATACCAGCGCCCGTCATTCTGCACGAAGGAGGAGCGTTCGCGGTGGCTGTGTTCGCCCTGGCTGTCGTGCCAGCGCGCGGTGAAGGTGACGAAGGCGTGCTCTGGCTGGCCGCCGAAAACCTCCGAGCTTTCCACCTCAAGGCCCAGCCAGGTGCTTTGCAGGCTCCAGTCCTTGATGGACGTGCGATCCAGCCCGTCCTGCTGGGCCGGCAATGTGGTCTGCACCAGGTAATCCACCAGGCCCAGGACATAGGCGCTGTAGCGCGAACGCATCAGCGCCTCGGCGCAGGGCGCAGGATGGCCCGAATGATAGTGGCCGCAGCAGGCATCCAGCAGGTTGCCGCTGCCGCAGGGACAAATAGAAGCACTCATTGCATTACCACCAGTACTTGCCGAAGTTTTCCGGGTTTGCCCAGAACCTTGAGTTGAGCCAGTCGGGCACCTGTTTGTAGTCAAGCAGATCGTAGGTAAACAGGGTCAGTTCCTGCGCTTCACGCTGGAAACGCTCGCTGGCTTGCAGGGCCAGGGAGAAGAAGTCGGTGTCCAGCCAGCCGCAGGCGTCCAGGTCGGCCAGCACCGCGATGCGGCTGGCGTTGAGGTTACGGATCCCGCCCAGCAGGTTCAGGCCGTCGCGCTTGGGCAAGTGCTCCAGGCAATCCACCGCCAGGGCCAGGTCGAAGCGGCGTGCAGCCAGCTCCGGCGGCAAAGGGCCAGGGGCCGCCTGGGCCACGCAGGTGTCGGGGTGGGCTTGCTTGAATGCCTCAAGGGCCGGGAAGTCACTGGCGCCGATCAGCAACAGCTGTTGCGGTGCATAACGGTCCAGTAAAGCCGCCAGAGCTTGCTGGGGCGTGCGCGAAGAAATGCCAGCGGTCATCGTCGATCCTCAATCAGAACTGCAAAGACTAGCGCGCCGGCCCCTGCTGGCCTAGAGCGGTTTTTCACTTAAACCCCGGGGCGCCCGTAATTGTTGGGCCAAAGCCGAGATGGCCTATTGCTGGCGGAGATTAAAAGCGCGGTCTTTACTCCGATGATCGGCTTCGGGCCGATCCCCTCAGGAGAAACTAGATGAGCATCATTCGGACAGCATTACCCTTGGTTCTGCTAACCAGTGTGTTGACTGGTTGTGCAGGCTTGCAGAAAACCGACTGGCCGACCTGCGCCGCAGTCGGCGGCGTGACCGGTGCCGCCCTCGGCGCCACCGAGAGTGCATCGTGGGCCGGCGGTGGGGCCTTGGTGGTGGGTGGCTTGGCCGGTGCCTATTGCTGGGTGCACGGCGATGGCGACGAAGACGGTGATGGCGTCCCGGACAGCCGCGACAAGTGCCCGCATACGCCCAAGGGTGTGCAGGTCGATGCCAATGGCTGCCCGCCACCGGTGCCGGTCGCCGTGGTCGAAGAAGTGGTGGTGGTCAAGGAAGAAACCATCGTCATTCGTGATGTGCACTTCCAGTTCGACTCGGCCAAGCTGACCGCCGCCGACCAGAACAAGCTCGGCACCATCGTCACCCGCCTGAAACAAGAAGCGCCGACTGCACAGCTTCGAGTGACTGGCCACACCGACAGCGTCGGCAGTGACGTCTACAACCAGAAACTCTCGGAGAAACGTGCCCATTCGGTGGTGGAGTACCTGATCAACAACGGCATTCCACGGGCCAGTTTCGTCTCGGTCTCCGGTGCCGGTGAAAGTCAGCCGGTGGCCGACAATAAAACCGCTGACGGGCGCGCCTTGAACCGCCGCACGGAAATTCAGATCAATCGCTGAAGCCCTTTGTCTACGCGGCTTGTGTAGCTGCCGATGGCGGTCTTTACTCCAGTGTTACCGGTCTCTCCGGTGACACTGGAGCATTCTTGATGAACGTTCTCTCTCGGACCGTGTTGCCGGTCCTGCTGTTCGGCAGCCTGCTCACAGGTTGCGCAACCCACAGCGATGGCACTGCCCCCCTCAATCAACGGACCTGGCCGATCTGCAGCCTGCTTGGCGGGCTGGTGGGCGGTGGGCTGGGCGCGATCGAAAGCGCGGGCTGGGCCGCCGGCGGTGCGGCCCTGGGTGTGATCGGTGGTGGCCTCATCTGCTACGCCCAGGACGGTGATGAAGACGGTGATGGTGTCTTCGATCGCCGCGACCGTTGCGCTGACACCCCCGCCAATACCCCGGTGGACAATCGCGGTTGCCCGTTGCCTCAGTACCCGGCGGCCAAGGCTCCTGCGCCCGAGCCTGCACCGGCCACCGAGGTGATCACCCTCAGCGATCAGGGCCATGTGCTGTTTGCCTTTGACTCTGCGGAACTGACCGCCGAGGCCCGTAACCAGTTGCAGGGGCTGATGGCCAAGTTGGCTCATGCCGATGTGGTGAGCATCAAGGTGATTGGCCATACCGACAGCCAGGGGTCGGACGCCTATAACCAGGCGCTCTCCGAGCGTCGCGCCAGCAGTGTCGCGGCCTTTCTGCTCAGCCAGGGCCTGGCGCCGAACAAGCTCACCAGCCAGGGCCTGGGGGAAAGCCAGCCGGTCGCGGATAACGCCACCGAACAAGGGCGGGCATTGAACCGCAGGGTCGAACTGCATCTGCAGCGCTGATGCCTGGCGCCGGGTCGGCGATCCTCGTCGATCCGGCGGCTAAAGCGTGGTCTTGAGAAGAATTTTCATCCCCCACTGGCTTATCGCCGAGATAAGTCGTTACTGTGCGTCCAAAGAAAAAAGCGCGAGGGGGGCATATGAAAATCGTGTGGGGGTTGGGTAAGTTTCTGACCTTGGTGTTTTGGCTGGTGGTCCTGATCAATCTGGCCAGGCCCTTGATCAACCCGTTTCACCTATTGGTCAACCTGGCGGGCAGCTTGTTGCTGCTGACCCATGTGCTGGAGTTGCTGCTGTTCAATGGCAGCCTCAAAGGACGTGTCCACCCTTGGCGTGACCGCCTGCACATTTTGCTGGTGGGGATTTTCCATGTGCAAACCCTTCCGGCCCCTGTTTCGGTGGAGGCCGATCATGCATAAGTATTGCCTGCTGGCGTTGTTCTGCAGTCCCTTGGCCCTGGCTCAAGCCGTGACGGTGGAAACCAACTCCCTGATGCGTTTGCCCAATACCACCAGCACCTTGCAACTGGAGCGGTTGAGCGTCGCCGATTACGGCACCCTGCTGATTCCTGCCAACGTCACCCAAGTGCAGATCGGCGAGTTGCACTTGGGCCGCGAAGCACGCATTGCCATCGTTCCCGCCGAGCAGGCGTTGCAATTGAGTGTGCAGCACGCCGAACTGGAGCCGGGCAGCCAGATCACCTCGCGAGGGGCGCCGGGCACCTATCAGAAGGCGGCCAAGCCAGGGCGTAATTTGAGCCTGCGGATTGAGTCGCTGACGGCCGATGAATTGTCGGTGGATGCCCGTGGCGGTGCTGGGGCTCCGGGGTATGTCGGGCTCGACGGGGCCAATGGCAAGGAACCAGGGTGTACCTGGGGTCAGGCCGGGCGGGGTGCCGATGGCGACAGTGGTGGTGATGGCCGGCCAGGCGCGCCGGGCGCTCAGGTGCGGGTGGAATTGCCGCGGGACTATCCGGACGCGCAGATCAAGGTCTGGGTCGATGGCGGTGCCGGTGGTGTTGCCGGTGCGGGCGGCAAGCCGGGGACCGGTGGCAAATCCAAGGGCTGCTTCGTGTACCGCACCGATGGCGGCAAGAGCGGACGGGCCGGTGCCGAAGGCTTGCCGGGCGCCGCCGGGGCTCCGGGCTCGCTGACGGTGCAGCGTTTGTAAGCGCGTCGACTATTGCGCCGCAGTCAGGCAAGCCCTATGCAAGCCCGCCCCTATTAAAGGGGGCGGGCTTGTTGCATTCAGGGCCGTTGAAAATCCATCACCTCTAGAACATCGGGCGAGCGGCGGCCAGCGCCACCAACAGCAGGCCGATGATCAGGTTACAGCCCACCAGCCTGCGAATCCGTCCCAGGGCCGCTGCGCCCGCCGGCCAGTCTTCGGCCGCCACGGCCAGGCGCAGTTCCGGCAGTTGCAAGGACTGGATACGGATAAACAGCGCGGTCATCACCAGGTACACGCCCATCATGATCTGTACGTAGCGCGGTGCCGTTTCAAAGCCGTTGAAGCGCAGGTGCAGCAGGCCCATGCCACTGATCGGCAAGATCGCCACCGCAACCCAGACCCAGACAAAAAAAACGTTGAAACACTTCCACCCACAGCTTCAGTCGCGCCGGGCCCTCCAGTGCCGCGCCAGCCGCCGGGCGCAGCACCATCCAAGCGAAAAACATACCGCCGACCCAGACGAGGGCGGCCAGTACATGCAGGGCGTAAGCAAGGGCAAAGGCGGTCATTCGGGTACTCCGTTCTGCGCAGGATGAATTAGCGCGTTATGATAGCGGCCGATCCGAACCACTGAAAATTTATCCAGCGTTTTCCGCGCCCGAAGAACCATGATCAGCAACGAACTCAAAACCACGATCCAGGGAGCCTACTCGCGTTTCCTCGAGGCCAAGAGCCTCAAGCCGCGTTACGGCCAGCGCCTGATGATCGCCGAAGTGGCCAAGGTCCTGGGCGATATCGACACCGATGACGAAGGCCGCCGCAGCGGCGACCCTGCCATCGTGGCAGTGGAAGCCGGCACCGGTACCGGGAAAACCGTGGCCTACAGCCTGGCTGCGATCCCCACGGCCAAGGCCGCCGGCAAGCGCCTGGTGATTGCCACCGCCACCGTCGCCCTGCAGGAGCAGATCGTCTACAAAGACCTGCCCGACCTGATGCGCAACAGCGGTCTGAACTTCACCTTCTCCCTGGCCAAGGGGCGTGGGCGCTACATGTGCCTGTCCAAGCTCGACATGCTGCTGCAGGAAGGCCACGCACAAACCGCCACTGCCCAGCTGTTCGAGGAAGAAGGCTTCAAGATCGAAGTGGATGAGGCCAGCCAGAAGCTGTTCACCAGCATGATCGAGAAGCTCGCCGGGAATAAATGGGACGGCGACCGCGACAGCTGGCCCAATGCCCTGGAAGACGCCGATTGGGCGCGCCTGACCACCGATCACAGCCAGTGCACCAACCGTCATTGCCCGAACTTCGGCCAGTGCGCCTTCTATAAGGCCCGCGAAGGCATGGGCAAGGTCGATGTGATCGTCACCAACCATGACATGGTCCTGGCTGACCTGGCCCTGGGCGGCGGCGCCGTGCTGCCGGACCCGCGCGACACCCTGTATGTGTTCGACGAAGGCCATCACCTGCCGGACAAGGCCATCGGCCACTTCGCCCACTACACCCGCCTGCGTTCCACCGCCGACTGGCTGGAGCAAACGGCCAAGAACCTCACCAAGCTCCTGGCCCAGCACCCGCTGCCGGGCGACTTGGGCAAGCTGATCGAGCAGGTGCCGGAGCTGGCGCGGGAGATCAAGACCCAGCAGCAGTTCATGTTCACCGCCTGCGAGCAGATTGCCGACTTCAAGACTGGCGAAGACATGGAAGGCCGCGAGCGGCCGCGCCATCGCTTTGTCGGCGGGTTGATTCCCGAGCACATGCGGGAAATGGGCATCGAGCTGAAAAAAGGCTTTTCCCGGCTCACCGACCTGTTCACCCGCCTGACCGAGTTGCTCAAGGAAGGCATGGATGGCGAGGTCAACATCGGCATCGCCAGCAACCAGGCCGAGGAGTGGTATCCGCTGTTCGGCAGCCTGCTGGCCCGGGCGTCGGGCAACTGGGAGTTGTGGACTGCGTTCACCGTCGAGGACCCGGAAGACAACCCGCCCATGGCGCGCTGGCTGACCCTGGCGGAAAGCGGTTCGCTGTTCGATATCGAGGTCAATGCCAGCCCGATCCTCGCGGCGGAGATGCTCCGGCGTAACCTGTGGAACGTGGCCTACGGGGCCCTGGTGACTTCCGCGACGCTCACCGCCCTGGGCACCTTCGACCGCTTCCGCATGCGCGCTGGGCTGCCGAAAAAGGCCGTGACCGCCGTGGTGCCCAGTCCTTTCCACCATGCCGATGCCGGCGTGTTGCGGGTCCCCGACCTGCGTGCCGACCCCCGGGATGCGCCTGCACATACCGCAGCAATCATCCGCGACCTGCCGGAACTGGTGGAAGGCTCCCGGGGCACCCTGGTGCTGTTTTCGTCGCGCAAGCAGATGCAGGACGTGTTCGACGGCCTGGATCGCGACTGGCGCAAACAGGTGTTTATCCAGGGCAACCTGTCGAAGCAGGAAACCCTTAACAAGCACAAGGCGCGGGTCGACGGAGGGGACTCCAGCGTGCTCTTCGGCCTGGCCAGTTTTGCCGAAGGCGTGGACTTGCCCGGCGCCTATTGTGAACACGTGGTGATCGCCAAGATTCCATTCTCTGTGCCCGACGACCCCGTGGAAGCGGCGCTGGCAGAGTGGATCGAGGCGCGAGGAGGCAATCCGTTTATGGAGATTTCGGTGCCGGATGCCTCCCTCAAGCTGGTCCAGGCCTGTGGTCGCCTGCTGCGGACCGAACAGGACCGCGGCACCATCACCCTGCTGGATCGACGCCTGGTCACCCAGCGTTATGGCAAGGCGATCCTCAATGCCTTGCCGCCGTTTCGCCGGGAAATATCTTAAGCGCGGCCCGCATATTGCTCCGCCGCGCTGTCTATTGCCTGTCACCGAATCAATACCGGCCGATTGATCGGCCGCAAGGGAGAATTTGCTTTTTATGATGCGCCGCTCGTTGCCTGCCATTTTTGCTCTGTTGTGCTCTACGCCGCTGCTCGCAGCGCCGGCGGGCCAGCAGACGCTGTTCAACTTTGTCCGGCCCGCCGATGTGGTGCGGGTGGCGACACAAGATGCCAGCCTGCCGCAATCCAACGCGGAGCAAACGGCCGAAGGCGAGGTGTTGCGTCGCGTGACCTTTAACCCCGTTACCGAGCCCAGCCTGCGCCTGACCCCGCAGACCGGCGCCTGGGACTGGTCGCAGTCGGGGATGATGAGCTTGCGCATCCAGAGCGCGATGAACTGGGCGCTGACTCTCTACGTCAAGATCCAGAGCAACGACGGCAAGACCCTGGTCAGTCGCATCGACTTGCCGGCTGGCCCGGCGCAGACCTTGCTGGTGCCGCTGGTGCCCAGCTCTTCGTTGAGCCAGGGCATGAAAGCCGGCCCGCCGATGCCGATGACCGTGGACGGCCAACGCATCCTGCTGGCCAGCAGCGAGGGTGAACTGGACCGCAGCCAAGTGGTGTCGGTGACTTTGTCGCTGGATAAACCCAACGCTGCCCAGAGCATCCTGCTGGAGCGCTTTGGCGTACAGGACGGCGAGGGCGTGGTGCAGGCGGTCTATGGATCGCTGGTGGATGCCTATGGCCAGTCGACCCGGGCCAAATGGCCAGAAAAGATCAGCAGCGACGAGCAGCTCAAGGCCGCAGATGCCAAGGAACAACAGCAACTCAAGGCCTGGCTGGCGGAACGCGAAAAGGCGTCCCTGGACAAGTTCGGTGGCTGGACCCAGGGCCCATCGTTCAAGGCCAGTGGTTTTTTCCACACCGAGAAGCGCGACGGTCGCTGGTACCTGGTGACCCCCGAAGGCCATCCGTTCTACTCCTTGGGGGTTAATACCGTCACCCCCGACAACAGCCAGACCTACATTGCCGGGCGTGAGTGGATGTTCGGCGGCCTGCCGACGGCTGATGAGCCCCTGGCGGCCTTCTACGGCGAGGGCGACAACCGCGGCGGCAACGGTGCCGACAAGGGCCGCGCCTACAGCAATGGGCGCTGGTACGACTTCTATGGCGCCAACTTGCGGCGCACCTACGGCACAACCTGTGTTCCGGGCAGCAAGTCCCCGGCCGGTGTGGCCGTAGCTGCCAAGACCGAATCCGAGGTCAGCACGGACCAGACCGAGGCCGCCGCAGTCGCCCCTTGCGTGGCCGCGCGCCTCGATGAAAAACGCTGGGTTGGCCACACCCTGGACCGCTTGCAGGCCTGGGGCTTCAACACCATCGGTAACTGGAGCGCACCGGCCCTGGACTTGAATGCCCGGGTGCCCTACACCTTGCCGCTGTCGATCGTCGGTGATTACGCCAGCATCAGCACCGGCAGCGATTGGTGGGGCGGCATGCCCGACCCCTTCGACCCGCGCTTCGCCATGGCCACCGAGAGAGCCGTGGCGATTGCCGCTCGCGATCACCGCGACGATCCCTGGCTGATCGGTTACTTCGCCGACAACGAACTGGCCTGGGCCGGCCCCGGCGACGATGCCAAGGCCCGTTATGCCCTGGCCTATGGCACGCTGCGCCTGACCACCGACGTGCCGGCCAAGCGCGCATTTCTCAAGCAACTGCGGGACAAGTACCGCAACCAGGCGGGCCTGTCGAAGGCCTGGGGCATCGACCTGCCGGCCTGGGAATTGATGGAAGACCCAGGTTTCGTGCCGCCGCTGCCAAGCCCGGAACATCCGGAGATCGAAGCCGACTTCAAGTACTTCCAGAAGGTCTTCGCCGACACCTATTTCAAGACCATCTCTGATTCGTTGAAGTGGCATGCGCCGAACCAGCTGTTGCTGGGCGGTCGTTATGCCGTCAGCACACCGGAGGCGGTGGCTTCCTGTGCCCAGTACTGCGACGTGCTGAGCTTCAATATGTACACCCTCAAGCCCCAGGACGGTTACGACTTCGAACAGCTGCGCGGCCTGGACAAACCGGTGCTGATCACCGAGTTCAACTTCGGCTCCCGCGATCGCGGCCCGCTGTGGGGCGGGGCGACCGAGTTGGCCCGGGAAGAAGACCGTGGCCCGGCCTACGCCAACTTCCTCAAGCAGGCGTTGAGCGAGCCGTCGATTGTTGGCGTGCACTGGTTCCAATACCTCGATCAACCGGTGACCGGTCGTTTGCTGGATGGCGAAAATGGCCACTTCGGTCTGGTGGGGATCACCGATGTGCCGTTCCAGGGCTTTGTCGACAGCGTGCGCAAAAGCAACCTGCAGGCTGTCGACCAACTTAGCAAGGAGGCCGCAAAGGCCCAGGCAGCCGGCGAGAGCCATGGCGGCGACGGTGCTCAGAAGGGCCATGACGGCAAGGGCCAGGGGCCCGGCGCCGGTCACGCGGGTGGCCATTCGGGCAACGGTCACTAAGGGGCATCTTTTTCAGGCGCTGGCGCTGAGGTTTCGGGTCATCTCATCGGCCGCTCGGCGCCTGCCGGGGTTGTTTCCAAAAACCTTCAGGGCTGGAACAATGCCGGCCACTTTTCAATGCGGGTTCCGGGGGCATCAAGGTGCAGATTCAGGGTCATTACGAACTTAAATTCGAAGCCGTGCGCGAAGCGTTCGCGGCACTCTTCGAGGATCCCCAGGAGCGCGGTGCCGCGCTGTGCATCCAGATCGGCGGGGAAACCGTGATCGACCTGTGGGCCGGTACGGCCGACAAGGACGGCGCCGAGGCCTGGCACAGCGACACCATCGCCAACCTGTTCTCTTGCACCAAGACCTTCACCGCGGTGACCGCCCTGCAATTGGTGGCCGAAGGCAAGCTCAAGCTGGATGCACCGGTTGCCCAGTACTGGCCCGAGTTTGCTGCGGCCGGCAAGGAACGCATCACCCTGCGCCAGTTGTTGTGCCATCAGGCGGGCCTGCCGGCCTTGCATGAGCTGCTGCCGGCCGAGGCGCTTTACGACTGGTCCACGATGGTCGCGGCCCTCGCGGCCGAGCAGCCTTGGTGGACGCCGGGTGAAGGCCATGGCTACGCCGCCATCACCTACGGCTGGCTGGTCGGGGAGTTGCTGCGTCGCGCCGATGGGCGCGGGCCGGGGGAGTCCATCGTGGCGCGAGTGGCCAAGCCGCTGGGCCTGGATTTTCATGTCGGGCTGGCGGATGAGGAGTTCTACCGAGTGGCGCACATCGCCCGAGGCAAGGGCAATGTCGGCGACGCCGCCGCCCAGCGTCTGTTGCAGGTCACGATGCGTGAGCCAGCAGCCATGACCACGCGGGCCTTCACCAACCCTCCGTCGATCATGACCAGCACCAACAAGCCGGAATGGCGGCGCATGCAGCAGCCGGCGGCCAATGGCCATGGCAACGCCCGCAGCCTGGCAGGCTTCTACAGTGGCCTGCTCGATGGCAGCCTGCTGGAAGCCGACATGCTGGAAGAATTGACCCGGGAACACAGCCTCGGCATGGATAAAACCCTGCTGACCCAGACGCGCTTCGGCCTGGGCTGTATGCTCGATCAGCCCACGGTGCCCAATGCCACCTTCGGCCTCGGTGCACGGGCCTTTGGCCATCCTGGAGCCGGCGGTTCCGTTGGTTTTGCCGACCCGGAACATGATGTGGCCTTTGGTTTTGTCACCAATACCTTGGGGCCCTATGTATTGATGGATCCCCGGGCACAGAAGCTGGTGAGGGTTCTGTCGGATTGTCTGTAAAAAGGTTGCTGTTAAGAACTTTTTTGCTTAAACATGCTTGGAAATCTGCGGGATGGAACCCTGTGGCTTTTATAATTTCCAAGCGTCTGTTGTACGGGTCGCATAGACCGTAATTTTTACCTCATTTCGTGGATATCCCATGTCGTCGAACAAGTCTTTAGCCTTGGCCATCTGCCTGACCGTCACCGGTTGCGCACAAACACCACAAAATGATGCAGACGGTGGCCACTGGTGGTCGTTCGGTTCCGATAAGGCGACCAGCAAGGACGTGGCGCCCGCCGCAGAAAAACCGGCCACCGTGGCAGCGCAACCGCCGCCAAGCCTGCTGCCCCGGTCGCTCCAGCCGCCGGCGAACAAATCCACTGCCGCCGCCAAGCCTGCGGCTACGCCGGCCAGCAAAGCCGCTGCGGCACCGGCGCCAGCCGCCAAACCCGCCGCCGTTGCTGAAGCGCCAGCCCCGGCAGCGGCCGCTGTTGCCGAACCCGTTGCCAAAGCCGAGAGCGGTGGCAGTTGGTGGTGGCCGTTCTCTTCCAAGGATTCGGACGCTGACAAGCCTGTAGCCGAGACCAAGAAAGTCGAAGCCGCACCGGCTCCGGTTGCCGTCGCTGCAAAAGCCGACAGCGAGACCCATTGGTGGTGGCCGTTCGCTAAAAGCGAGCCCAAGCCGCTGAGCAAGGTGGACGTGGCGGACATCCCGATGCCTGATCCGAAAATCACCCAGGCCTGGCTGGACACCTACGAGCCGCGCCTGCGTGAAGCGATCAAGGACAGCAAGCTGCAACTGGAACGCCGTGAAAACGTACTGGTGGTGATTGCCCCGGTAGACGGCTCGTTCAACCCGGATCGTCCAGCCATGCTGCTGCCCGTGACCCTGGGTCCGTTCACCCGCGTGGCCAAGGCGTCGAGGGCGACACCAAGACCGCCGTGCTGGTCTTGGGCCATGCCGACACCACCGGCGCCGCAGGCGTCAATCAGAAGCTGAGCCGTGATCGTGCCCAGTCCGTGGCTGCGATCTTCAGCCTCAGCGGCCTGAAGCAAGACCGCCTGATGCTGCGTGGCATGGGTTCAGTGATGCCGCGTGCAGCCAATGACAGCGCTCCGGGCCGTGCCTTGAACCGCCGCGTTGAAATCATGCTGACTCAGCGCAGCACCATGCTCGGCCTGCTGAGCAAGTACAACCAACCGACGCCTTCCGAAGCCGAACTGGTGGCTGTACAGGACGTTAAGCCAGCCGTGGCTCCAGCCGCCGGGAAGAAGTCCGCTGCGCCGGCGAAAAAAGCCGCTGCTGCGAAGAAACCAGTGGCCAAGAAGACCCCGGCGAAGAAAGCGGCTGCTCCGGCAAAAAAAGCCGCGACCGGTACCGCCCAGGTTAAAAACTGATAACCAAGGGAAAGGAAGCTGCCATGACTGCCTTGGCTGATATGCGCCGCGACTACACGCGTGATGGCTTGACCGAGGCTCAGGCCCCGGTTGAGCCATTCGGCTTGTTCCATCAGTGGTTCGCGGATGCGGTGAAGACCGAGCAAGCCCCGGTTGAAGCCAACGCCATGACCCTGGCGACCGTCGATGAAGACGGCCGCCCCCATTGCCGGATCCTGCTGCTCAAGGGCCTGGATGAACAAGGTTTTACCTTTTTCACCAACTACGAGAGCGATAAGGGCCGGCAATTGGCCGCGCGCCCCTTTGCGGCCATGACGTTTTTCTGGCCCACGCTGGAACGCCAGGTGCGTATCGAAGGCCGCGTGGTCAAGGTCAGTGCACAAGAGTCCGATGCCTATTACCAGGTGCGGCCGCTGGGCAGCCGCCTGGGGGCCTGGGCTTCGCCGCAAAGCCGGGTAATTGCCGACCGGGCCGAGTTGGAGGGGTTGCTCAAGGCGACGGAGGCGCGCTTCAGCGACAGCCAGCCCGATTGCCCGGAGCACTGGGGCGGTTACCGTCTGCTGCCGGAGCGCATCGAGTTCTGGCAAGGGCGGGCAAGCCGTCTGCACGATCGCTTGAACTACCGTCTGCAGGGCGCCGACTGGCTGCGTGAGCGCCTGGCCCCTTAAAGCCGTTGCAGTGTCATTCGCCGGGATAACCGGCCGCAGCGGCCTTGAGCCACTGCGGCAGGTCCCGGCGTTTTACTTTCTGCCGATGGGCCGAGGCCAGTTGTTGCAGCATGAACTGCTTCTTCCCCTCGTCGGCGCCGGCCAGCGACAAGGCCAGGTCGCGATCCATCCAGCGCTTGATGCGGACATACAGCCAGCCGTGAAAATACAGGCCGGCCAGGGTAGTGGCGACGATGATGAAGTAGTCCATGGAAATCCTTTCGGCGGAGTGCAGCCTTGTAAATTAGCGCTAAGGTTTTGAGCGTTCTTGGCGTTTGTGCAGTCTGTACTTAGGCTGAATGAAAACAATTTTATCCGGGCCATGCCGTGACAGGTATCAAGCTGCGGAGTTTAATGTTCGTCTGTCCTTTGGAGTTGATCCTATGCGTAAGTCTGTTCTGCTGGTTGCGTCCTTCACCACGATGGCGATGTTGCTCGGTGGCTGTGCCTCGAACCTGACCGGTGACTCTTACTCCCGTGATGAAGCGCGTCGGGTTCAGAGCGTCCGCCTGGGTACCATCGAATCCTTGCGTCCGGTGAAAATCGAAGGCACCAAGACCCCAATCGGTGGCGCTGCGGGTGCCGTGATTGGTGGCGTGGGCGGCAGCGCTATCGGCGGCGGCCGTGGCAGCATCGTTACCGCGGTGATCGGCGCGGTGGCCGGCGGCCTGCTGGGCTCGGCCACGGAAGAAGGCCTGACCCGCACCCAAGGCGTGGAAATCACCGTCCGTGAAGACGACGGCGGTATTCGTGCCTATGTGCAACAGGTCCAGGAAAACGAAGTGTTCCGCGTCGGTGAGCGTGTGCGCATCATGACCGTGGATGGCACCAGTCGCGTTTCCCACTAAGCCTTCAGCGCTTAAAACAAAACCCCGACCAGGCAACTGGTCGGGGTTTTGTGTTTTCAGGCCTGGATCAGGAAGCCAGGCTGTTGTTCTTGCGGCTGGCGGCGGCGGTCACCGCATAACCGATCAAGGCGGCGAACAAGGAGCCGGTGAGGATCCCCATGCGGTCCATGCCCGCGTAATCGCTGCTGCCCGGGACAAAGGCCAGGGAGCCGACGAACAGGCTCATGGTGAAGCCGATCCCGCAGAGGATCGCCACCCCCAGCACCTGACCCCAATTGGCGCCGCTGGGCAGGGCCGAGAGGCCGCTCTTGACTGCCAGCCAGGTCAAGCCGAAGACCCCCACGGTCTTGCCCAGCAGCAGGCCGATGGCGATGCCCATCGGCACGGCGTGGGTGAAGCTTTCGAGGGTTACGCCGCTCAGGGACAGCCCGGCGTTGGCGAAGGCGAACAAGGGCAGGATGCCGTAAGACACCCAAGGGTGCAGGGCGTGTTCCAGGCTACGCAGTGGCGAGGGCTCGGCGTTTTTGGTGCGCAGCGGAATGCAGAAGGCCAGGGTCACGCCGGCCAGCGTCGCATGCACCCCACTCTTGAGTACGCAGACCCAGAGAATCAGGCCGATGATCATGTAAGGCCCGAGCTTCACCACCCCCAGGCGATTCATCGCCACCAGGGCCGCCAGGCACGCGGCCGCCAGCATCAGCGACAAGGTCGACAGGGCACCGGAATAGAAGATCGCGATGATCACGATGGCCCCCAGGTCATCAATGATCGCCAGGGTCATCAGGAACAGCTTCAGCGACACCGGCACCCGCTTGCCGAGCAAGGCCAGCACACCAAGGGCGAAGGCAATGTCCGTGGCGGTGGGAATGGCCCAGCCGTTCAGGGCGGGCGGGTTGTCGCGGTTGAGGAACCAATAGATCAGCGCCGGCACCAGCATGCCGCCGATGGCCGCCGCGCCGGGCAGGACAATCTGCGAAGGCTTGGACAGGTGGCCTTCCAGGACCTCCCGCTTGACCTCCAGGCCGATCAGCAGGAAGAACAGGGCCATCAGGCCGTCGTTGATCCACAGCAACAGCGGCTTGGCGATTTTCAGGGCGCCGATCTGGGCCACTACTGGGGTTTCTAGCAAGCCGTTATAGAGCCAGGACAGCGGCGAGTTATTGATGATCAGGGCCAGCACAGCGGCGGCAATCAATAGCAGGCCGCTGGCAGCTTCCATGGCAAAGAAACGAGTGAAAGTGCTACGCAGAGGCAAGGTCGCTCTCCCCAAAAGCTAAAAAGATGGCACACCCTAACCCGTACTCTTAGTTGTTAAAACAAAAATTATATTCTTTTTTGTTATAAGCAGGGTCCAGAGGGTCTGTTGAAAAAGCCCGTCGGCAGTTGTGTTGCCAATTGCTTCGTAGCTGTACCTGTGAGGGGCTGAAGATATTTCCTAAGATGTCCGCCCACAGCCTTTTCGGCCACGTTTTACGGGATGTTGCAGGCATTGTGGACGGTCCATTTTTGCGCGCCTGTGTGGCGCCCAGCCAAATGAGTAATGAGCATGAGTGATTCGCGTCAATGGGCCCGCGAGGCTATCCGTATCATCGAGGCCGACTTCCAGCGCAGCGCCGACACTCACCTGATTCCGTTGCCATTGCCGGGCCTGCCGGGCATCGAGCTGTACTTCAAGGACGAGTCGAGTCACCCCACCGGCAGCCTCAAGCACCGTCTGGCGCGGTCGTTGTTTCTCTATGCCTTGTGCAACGGCTGGCTCAAGCCCGGCGCGCCGGTGATCGAGGCGTCCAGCGGTTCGACGGCGATTTCCGAAGCCTATTTTGCGCGCCTGCTGGGCTTGCCCTTTATTGCGGTGATGCCGGCCAGCACCTCCCAGGAAAAGATCGCCCAAATCGCTTTTTACGGTGGGCAAAGTCACCTGGTGCAGGACCCGACGCAGATCTACGCCGAGTCCGAGCGTTTGGCCCGTGAAAGCGGCGGCCACTTTATGGACCAGTTCACCTACGCCGAACGGGCCACCGACTGGCGGGCCAACAACAACATCGCCGAGTCGATTTTCCAGCAGTTGCGCTGCGAGCGTTATCCAGAGCCCAGCTGGCTGATTTCCAGCCCGGGCACCGGTGGCACCACCGCCACCCTGGGCCGTTATGTACGTTATCGCCAGCATCGCACTCGCGTCCTGTGCGCCGATGCCGAGCGTTCGGTGTTCTTCGATTACTACCAGAGTGGGGACGCCAGCCTGCGCCTGGACTGCGGGTCGCGCATCGAGGGGATCGGCCGGCCGCGGGTGGAAGCGTCGTTCCTGCCCAAAGTGATCGATGCCATGGTCAAGGTGCCGGACGCCCTGTCGCTGGCGGCCATGCATTACCTGGCACAACGCCTGGGACGCCGGGTCGGCGGCTCCAGCGGGACCAACCTGATTGGCGCGCTGATGGCCGCGCAACAGATGGCGGCGGCGGGGGAGTCGGGGTCGATCGTGGCGATCCTATGTGACGGCGGCGAGCGCTATGCGACCACCTACTACGATGAGCAGTGGCTGGCGGGGCAGGGCTATGAGTTGAGCGGGTTGATCGCCGAGGTGGCAGCCAGTGTGGAGCGGGGCGCGGTATTGCCGGCCAGCGTATTGCGCGCTGGCCTCTGAATACAACTGTAGGAGCCGGCCTTGCCGGCGATTCAGCCTTGAGCCATGTATCGCTCTGGGGGGCGCTATGGCCGGCGAGCCGGCTCCTACACAAGCCAGGTTTAGGCTTCGATGCCGAGGATGCTGCGGGCCACGGCTTCGGCGATCCGAATTCCGTCCACACCGGCAGAGAGAATCCCTCCAGCGTAACCAGCGCCTTCTCCGGCCGGGAACAGGCCTTTGACGTTGAGGCTCTGCATCGTTTCGTCACGGGTGATGCGCAGTGGCGATGAGGTGCGGGTCTCGATGCCGGTCAGCACCGCGTCGTGCAAGGAGTAGCCCTTGATCTGACGCTCGAAGGCCGGCAGTGCCTCACGAATGGCCTCAATGGCGAAGTCCGGCAAGGCCAGGGCCAAATCGCCCAGGGCCACGCCCGGCTTGTAGGATGGCTCGACGCTGCCCAGTGCCGTCGACGGCTTGCCGGCGATAAAGTCGCCCACCAGTTGTGCCGGGGCCTCGTAGTTGCTGCCGCCGAGGACAAAGGCGTGGGATTCCAGGCGCTCTTGCAACTCGATCCCCGCCAGCGGGCCACCCGGGTAATCCACTTCAGGGGTAATGCCAACCACGATGCCTGAGTTGGCATTGCGCTCGTTGCGTGAGTACTGGCTCATGCCGTTGGTCACTACCCGATTCGGCTCGGACGTGGCCGCTACCACCGTGCCACCTGGGCACATGCAGAAGCTGTAGACCGAACGGCCGTTTTTCGCGTGGTGCACCAGTTTGTAATCGGCGGCCCCGAGTTTCGGGTGGCCGGCGTACTTGCCCAGGCGCGCGCTGTCGATCAGCGATTGCGGGTGCTCGATACGGAACCCCACCGAGAACGGCTTGGCCTCCATGAACACGCCCCGGCCGTGGAGCATGCGGAAGGTGTCCCGAGCGCTGTGGCCGAGGGCCAGGATCACGTGCCGGGAGAGCAGTTGTTCGCCGCTGTTGAGGGTCACGCCGCACAGTTGGCCGTCTTCGATCAGCACGTCGGTGACCCGCTGTTCGAAGCGCACTTCACCGCCCAGGGCAATGATCTGCTGGCGCATGTTCTCGACCACGCCGGTGAGGCGGAAGGTGCCGATGTGCGGTTTGCTGACGTAGAGGATTTCTTCCGGCGCGCCGGCTTTGACGAACTCGTGGAGGACTTTGCGGCCGTGGTGTTTCGGGTCCTTGATCTGGCTGTAGAGCTTGCCGTCGGAGAAGGTCCCGGCACCGCCTTCGCCGAACTGCACGTTGGACTCGGGGTTGAGCACGCTTTTGCGCCACAGGCCCCAGGTGTCTTTGGTGCGCTGGCGCACTTCCTTGCCACGCTCGAGGATGATCGGTTTGAAGCCCATCTGCGCCAGCAGCAGGCCGGCGAAAATCCCGCACGGGCCAAAGCCGACGACGATCGGGCGCTGCGCCAGGTCGGCCGGGGCCTGGCCCACGACTTTGTAGCTGACATCCGGTGCCGGGTTGACGTTGCGGTCGTCGGCGAAGGTTTTCAGCAGCTTGGCCTCGTCGCGCACGTCGAGGTCGATGGTGTAGATAAAGCACAGCTCCGAGGACTTCTTGCGGGCATCGTAGCTGCGCTTGAACAAGGTGAAATCGAGCAGGTCATCACTGGCGATGCCCAGGCGCTGCAGGATCGCAGGGCGCAGGTCTTCTTCGGGATGGTCGATCGGCAACTTGAGTTCGGTGATTCGTAACATGACAGGATCCGGTTCGCGGGACGCACCAATGCGCCAGGGCGTTTTTCGAACCGGCGATTATAAGCCGCAATCCTGAGTTGCCGTGAGGTTAAAACGGTTGCCCGTCGACTCAGTCGTTGCGTGAGCCGCCGAAATAGCCGCAGCCCCGCTGTACCTGGCCGTTGACCCGCAGTTCGGCGGTCAGGTGCTGCACGCTGCCGGTCTTACTGTCGATGCAGCGTTGCGGGGCGACCCAGAGTTCGACGTGCTGGTTGTTGGCTTCGCTGCTGAGGTTGAAACGGCCATCGCCCAGTTGTTCTTCCAGATAGGGCAGGGCCAGGGCCGGCTGGCCGGTACGCTCGATCACCATGCCTTTGGTGCTGACGTCGACGCTCCACTCTGGCTCATGTCCGCTGGCGCGCAGGATCAGGCGTTGGAAGGTCGGGTCGTTGCAGGCGTTGCTGGTGCGTTCGATGCGATACAGCTGGCTCACTTGCAACTGGCCATCGCTGCCAGCGAGCGGTTTGGCGTCGAGCTTGCCGCGCAGGTCGGCGAACAGCGTGCCCTGTTCATCAGCCAAGGCCGCGGCTTGCTGCAGCACGCTGGTGTCGCCGCTGTCCTTGAGGGCATAGCGCCGCTGTTCACCGCAGGGCTTGAAGAGCAGTTGGCCGTCGGCGGCGCTGAGTTCGCCTTGCAGACGCGTCATGCCGGCGAGCGACGGCGCCTGGGCCTGGTTATTCAACAACGGCAGCATCTGGCAACCGGCAAACAGGGGCAGCAGGGCAACACACAGCAGGGAACGGACGGCGCGCATCAGGGGGTCTCCAGGCAAGTGCCGCCACGTTACGCAGCCTGGACGCGCATCACAACCCCACGGACGACCCGTGTGGGCGCCGGAGGCCGGCGCCATGCCGATCAGCCGACGTGATAGGTCTGGCCGGTCTGCAACCCTTCCACGCTTTTGGCGTAAGCCAGGGCCACGTCTGCCGCCAGCACCGGCTTGAAGCCGCGAAAGTACGGGGCATAGCTGCCCATGGCTTCTTCCAGCACTGTGGGGCTGACGCTGTTGACCCGCAGGCCACGGGGCAACTCGATGGCCGCCGCGCGGACGAAGCTGTCCAGCGCGCCGTTGACCAGGGCCGCCGAGGCGCCGCTGCGGATCGGATCATGGCTGAGCACGCCGCTGGTGAAGGTGAATGAGGCGCCATCGTTGGCGAACTCGCGGCCGATCAGCAGCAGGTTGACCTGGCCCATCAGCTTGTCCTGCAAGCCCAGGGCGAAGTGCTGTTCGGTCATGTCCCCCAGCGGAGCGAAGGTCACGTTGCCGGCGGCGCAGACCAGGGCATCAAAGCGGCCGGTCTGCTCGAAGAGGCGGCGGATCGAGGCGCTGTCGCTGATGTCCACCTGGAACTCGCCGCTGCTGCGGCCGATACGGATGACGTCGTGACGCTGGGAAAGCGCTTGGTCCACCGCTGAACCAATGGTGCCGGCCGCGCCGATCAATAGAATCTTCATGCTGTTGTCCTCAGACGGGGGAATGAGGTTGCAGTCTAGGGTGGTTTTTTTTGTTGATTAACGCGCTAATGGGCAACCTTTGGTTTTCAAATGGAAACAATCCATGAGCGAAATGGATGACTTGGCGGCCTTTGCCGTGCTGATGGACGCCGGCAGCTTCACCCTGGCGGCCCAGCAATTGGGCTGCAGCAAGGGCCAGTTGTCCAAGCGCATCAGCGCCCTGGAAGCGCGGTTCACGGTGCGGCTGTTGCAGCGCACCACCCGCAAGCTGAGCCTGACCGCCGCCGGTGCGGCCTTGCTGCCTCAGGCCCAGGCATTGGTGGTGCAGGTGCAGCGAGCCCATCAGGCCCTGGCACGGCTCAAGGAGGAGATGGTCGGCCCGGTGCGTCTGACGGTGCCGGTGTCACTGGGGGAGACGTTTTTCGATGGCCTGCTGCTGGAATTTTCCCGGCATTACCCCGAGGTGCAGATCGAGCTGGAGCTCAACAACAGCTACCGCGACCTGTCCCGGGATGGCTTTGACCTGGCGATTCGTTCCGAGGTGGCCAATGACGAGCGCCTGGTGGCCAAGCCGCTGCTGGCCTGGCACGAGATGACCTGCGCCAGCCCGGCGTACCTGGAGCAATACGGCGAGCCGCTGGCGCCCAAGGCCCTGGCCGAGCACCGTTGCCTGCTCAACAGTCACTACAGCGGGCGCGAAGAGTGGCTGTACCACCAGCAGCACGAATTGCACCGGGTGCGGGTGTCCGGCCCCTTTGCCAGCAACCACTACAACCTGTTGAAAAAGGCCGCGCTGGTGGGCGCCGGCATCGCGCGCCTGCCGTCCTACATGGTCCATGCCGAGTTGGCTGATGGCCGCCTGCGCTGGTTGTTGCGCGACTATCAGACCCGCAGCATGCCGATGTACCTGGTGCACCCGTACCAGGGCGGTTTGCCCAGGCGCACCCAGGTGCTGGCGGATTACCTGATCGGCTGGTTCAAGCGCAGTGGCGAGGCCCTGGATCGCCTCTAGGGCTGTGTGGCTCTGGCGCATTTGCCACGAGCCAGTGGAATCGAGAGCAAAAAAAACGGCCCGCAGGCCGTTTTTTCGTGTCACCCGTGCTTAGCCGCCCAGATAGGCTTCGCGCACTTTTGGATCGGTCAGCAAGGCTTCACCAGTGCCCTGCATCACCACCCGGCCGTTTTCCAGCACGTAGGCGCGGTCAGCGATTTTCAACGCCTGGTTGGCGTTTTGCTCCACCAGGAACACCGTCACACCGTCCTTGCGCAGCTGTTCGATGATGTCGAAGATCTGCTGGATGATGATCGGCGCCAAGCCCAGGGAGGGCTCGTCGAGCAGCAACAGCTTGGGCTTGCTCATCAGCGCGCGGCCGATGGCGAGCATTTGCTGTTCGCCACCGGACATGGTGCCGCCGCGCTGGCTGAAGCGTTCCTTGAGCCTTGGAAACAGGTGCAGCACCTTGTCCATCTGCTCCTGGTAGTCGCCTTTTTCAGTGAAGAACCCGCCCATGGCCAGGTTCTCCTCCACGGTCAGGCGAGCGAACACTCGACGGCCTTCCGGTACCACGGCAATGCTCTTGCGCATGATCTGCGCCGAGCTTTGCCCCACCAGTTCCTCGCCAAGGTAGCGGATGCTGCCGCTGTGGGCTTGCGGCGAACCGCAGAGGGTCATCAGCAGGGTGGATTTGCCGGCGCCGTTGGCCCCGATCAGGGTGACGATTTCGCCCTGGCGGATCTCCACGTTGACGCTGTGCAGGGCCTGGATCTTGCCGTAGAAGGTGGAAACGTTTTCGAATTGCAGCATTTACGCTTCCCCCAGGTAGGCTTTGATCACTTCAGGATTGTCGCGGATCTGCTCCGGCGTGCCGTCGGCCAGGGGCGTGCCCTGGTTGATCACGACGATGTGGTCGGAAATGCTCATGACCAGTTTCATGTCGTGTTCGATCAGCAGCACGGTGACGTTGTGCTCTTCGCGCAGCACGCTGATCAGCGCCTTGAGGTCTTCGGTTTCCTTGGGGTTGAGGCCGGCTGCGGGTTCGTCGAGCATGAGGATCCGTGGGCGGGTCATCATGCAGCGGGCGATTTCCAGGCGACGTTGCTGGCCGTAAGCCAGGGTGCCGGCAGGGCGGTTGGCGAATTCCCGCAGGTTGACCTTGTCCAGCCAGTACTCGGCGTACTCCATGGCTTCGCGCTCGCTCTTGCGGAACGCAGGGGTCTTGAACAGACCGGCCAGGAAGTTGGTGTTGAGGTGCCGATGCTGGGCGATCAAAAGGTTCTCGACCGCCGTCATGTCCTTGAACAGGCGCACGTTCTGGAAGGTCCGCACCACGCCTTTGCGGGCGATTTCATGCCCGGCCAGGCCTTCGATGGCTTGGCCATCGAGGAGGATGCTGCCCGCGCTGGGCTTGTAGAAACCGGTCAGGCAGTTGAACACCGTGGTCTTGCCGGCGCCGTTCGGGCCGATCAGCGCCACCACTTGTTTTTCCTTGACGGTCAGGGCCACGCCGTTGACCGCCAGCAGGCCACCAAAGCGCATGCTCAGGCCCGTTACTTTGAGGATCTCACGGCTCATTTGCGCAGCTCCATGTGAGGACGTTGCATGGGCAGTAAGCCTTGAGGACGCCAAATCATCATCAGCACCATCATGGCGCCGAACATCAACATGCGGTATTCGCTGAATTCACGCATCAGTTCCGGCAACAGGATCATCACGATCGCCGCCAGGATCACACCCAACTGCGAACCCATGCCGCCCAGTACAACGATGGCGAGGATAATCGCCGACTCGATGAAGGTGAAGGATTCCGGGGTCACCAGGCCTTGGCGCGCGGCAAAGAAGCTACCGGCAAAACCGGCGAACGCGGCGCCCAGGGTAAAGGCCGAGAGCTTGATGACCGTGGGGTTCAGGCCCAGGGCACGGCAGGCGATCTCGTCTTCACGCAGGGCTTCCCAGGCACGGCCGATGGGCATGCGCAGCAGGCGGTTGATGACGAACAACGCCGCCAGCGCCAGCAGCAGGGCCACCAGGTAAAGGAAGATCACCTTGTTGATCGAGTTGTACTGCAGGCCGAAGAACTCGTGGAAGGTCTGCATGCCTTCGGCGGCCTTGCGCTCGAACGTCAGGCCGAAGAAGGTCGGCTTTTCGATGTTGCTGATGCCGTTGGGGCCGCCGGTGAGATCGGTCATGTTGCGCAGCAGCAGACGGATGATTTCACCAAAGCCCAGGGTCACGATCGCCAGGTAGTCACCGCGCAGCCGCAATACCGGGAAACCCAGCAAGAAGCCGAAGGTGGCCGCCATCAAGCCGGCAATCGGCAGGCAGATCCAGAAGCTCAGGCCGAAGTAGTGCGACAGCAGCGCATAGCTGTAGGCGCCCACGGCGTAGAAGCCGACGTAACCCAGGTCCAGCAGGCCTGCCAGACCGACGACGATGTTCAGGCCCAGGCCGAGCATCACGTAGATCAGGATCAGCGTGGCAATGTCCACCGCACCGCGGGAGCCGAAGAACGGCCAGATCAGTGCCGCGACGATCAACGCGAGGATGATCCAGCGCTGGGTCGTTGGCAGGGTCAGGAAGTTGCTGGCCTTGGCCGGGATCAACGGCATGCTTGGCGAGGATTTCCAGGCCGCGCTGATCTGCTGGTTGAACAGCACCCGCAGGAACATCAGCACCGAGCAGATCGCGATGATCGCCAGGGTGGTGTTGCTGGTGTTGTGGACTTCCAGGTTGATGCCGACGATGGTCAGTTTCAGGCCCAGTACCGGGTAGGCAACTGCCCAGACCAACAAGGCGCTGAACAGCGCCGATTTAAGATTCCTAGTCATACTTTCTCAACCTCCGGACGGCCCAGAATGCCGGTCGGCCGGAACAACAGCACCAGAACCAACAAGCCGAACGCCACGACGTCCTTGTACTGGTCGCCGAAGATATCGGCGCCAAAGGCTTCGGCTACCCCCAGCACCAGCCCGCCGAGCATGGCGCCCGGAATGCTGCCGATGCCGCCCAAGACCGCTGCGGTGAAGGCCTTGAGGCCCACCAGGAAACCGGCGTTGGGGTTGATCACGCCGTACTGCATGCTCAGCAGCACCGCTGCTACAGCGGCCAGCGCGGCACCGACGACGAAGGTCAGGGCGATGATGTTGTTGGTGTTGATGCCTAGCAGGTTGGCCATCTTGATGTCTTCGGCGCAGGCGCGGCAGGCACGGCCCAGGCGAGAACGGGAGATGAACAGGGTGAGGCCGAGCATGGCGACCAGGGTCACCACGAACACCACGATTTGCATGTAGGAAATCAGCACTTCATGTGCCCCGCCTGGCCCGATGGAGATGTTGCCCGGGATCAGGTTGGGGATGGACTTGTCCTTGGAGTCTTGCGCCAGCAAAACCGTGTTTTGCAGGAATATCGACATGCCGATGGCAGAGATCAGCGGGATCAGACGGTTACTGCCACGCAAGGGGCGGTAGGCGATCCGTTCGATGCTGTAGCCGTAGGCACTGGTGACGACGATGCTGGCGATAAAGGCGGCGGTCATCAACAGCGGCACACTGTCGAGTCCCATCATGGCCAGCCCGGCAATGGCGATGAACGCCACGTAGGAGCCGATCATGTACACCTCGCCGTGGGCGAAGTTGATCATTCCAATGATGCCGTAAACCATCGTATAGCCGATGGCGATCAGGGCATACGTGCTGCCAACGGTCAGACCGTTAACCAGCTGTTGGAAAAAGTGATAGATGTCAGGCATTACAAGCTCCTAAAAACCTGATACGCATTTCACTGGTGGAGTCATTTTCCCGCTCAGGCCCCGTGGATCTGCACCCACTTCGAGCTGAGTTTTGCCAGCGAACCGCTGATGACGGTTTTGAGATTTTCAGGTGGGAAGGCCCCGGATCACGGAAGCACGGCCCAGTACATTCGTAAAACAAAGCCCACGGCACGCCGTGGGCTTTATTGGCAGTCGGTCAGGACCGAACCTTACTGAGGCGAGGCTTCGGTTTTAGGTTTGCCGAAGTGCCACTCGTAGACCACGAATTTGAAGTCTTTCAAGTCACCCTTGGCGTCGAAGCTCAGGTCGCCAGTAGGTGTCTTGAAGGTACCGGCGTGGATGGCTTCAGCCACTTTGCCAGCGTCTTCGCTCTTGGCCGCAGTGATGCCGCCAGCGATGACTTCAACGGCCGAGTAGGCCGGGAATACGAACGGACCGCTCGGGTCTTCCTTCTTGGCCTTGAAGGCATCCGCCAGGGCGACGTTAGCCGGGTCTTGGTCGAAGGATTTCGGCAGGGTCACCAGCAGGCCTTCGGACGCGTCCTTGGCGATCTGCGAGATGGAGTCGTTACCCACGCCTTCCGGCCCCATGAACTTGGCTTTCAGGCCTTTTTCCTGGGCTTGGCGCAGGATCAGGCCCAGCTCTGGGTGGTAGCCGCCGTAGTAGACGAAGTCGACGTTGGCTTGCTTGAGCTTGGCGATCATCGAGGAGAAGTCTTTGTCGCCGGCGTTGATGCCTTCGAACACGGCAACCTTGGTGCCTTTCTTCTCAAGGGTCTGCTTCACGGCGGTGGCGATGCCTTCACCGTATTGCTGTTTGTCGTGCAGGACAGCAACGATTTTCGGCTTCACGTGGTCGGCGATGTAGTTGCCGGCGGCTGGGCCTTGGGCGCTGTCCAGGCCGATGGTGCGGAACACCATTTTGTAACCACGGGCGGTGATGTCCGGGCTGGTGGCAGCCGGGGTGATCATGATCACGCCTTCATCTTCGTAGATGTCGGAGGCCGGCTGAGTGGAGCTGGAGCACAGGTGGCCGACCACGAACTTGACGCCGTCGTTGACCACTTTGTTGGCCACGGCTACGGCTTGTTTCGGATCACAGGCGTCGTCGTATTCAACAGCTTCGAGTTTCTTACCGTTGACGCCGCCCTTGGCGTTGATTTGTTCGATGGCCATTTTTGCGCCACTGAATTGCATGTCGCCGTATTGGGCTACAGGGCCGGTCTTAGGGCCGGCAATGCCGATCTTGATGGTGTCAGCTGCGAACGAATGGCTGGCAACCCCGGCCAGAACCATAGCGGCAAACAGTTTGGAAATCTGCTTAGTAGCCTTATTCATAGTGCTCCACTCTTACTGTTGTATTTTTTATAGTCCTGGCGGCCAAAGTCGCAGAACCGGGTCAGATAGTTCTTTATTAACCCCGGAAATGCCCCTGGCAACTGTACCGGTACAGTGTAGAGCGCCGGTCGTTCGCTTGAAAAGCTGGCTGCTGGGGGCAAAAACGTGGGGTGTCGCTTTATTGAAAGAAAAAGTCAGAATTGCGGCGGGATTTTGCTGGGCATAACGGCCTGTTCAACGGCAATCCTTGGCTTTCCTACGCTTCTCTATCGATGACGCCATTGCATCTGGGTTTTTCTGCCAGAACCGCGACGTTATGATTGCGCCGATTTCTTTTCTGGACAGACCCATGAACCAAGAACCTAGCACCCTCTATGCCAAGCTGCTTGGTGAAACCGCATCAATTTCCTGGAAGGAGTTGGAGCCGTTCTTCGCCAAGGGTGCCCTATTGTGGGTCGATCCCACGCTGGATCTGATCGAAGCGGCGCAGGCCGTGGCCGAGAACGAAGCCGAGAAAGTGGCGGCCTGGCTGGCCGACGGGAAGTTGGAGAAGCTGTCTGCGACGCGGGCGCTGGATCTGCTGGAGCGTGATCCACAGTTGTGGGCGGTGGTGGTTTCGCCGTGGATTATGGTCCATGAGCGGGCGTCTGCCTGATCGGTTGCGCCTTTTTGGTGCGTGATTTTCGCCGTTAAAAGTGTGTAGCCGAGTAACCGCCGCGAGCATGATGGCAACTTGCCGTGGAGAAAGGCCCCATCAGATTTTTCCGCCTGTGTGACGTTTGCGGAAGGGGAACAGTTGAGTGGCCCGCCCCGGGCGGTCCAATTGTTTCGTGATGTGAGCAAACGCCCTGGATGTGCCTACCCATTGGCCAGGCGATAGGGCTCTTCGTTTTTGCGGACGTCATCGCTGGCAAGCCAGCTCCTACAGGTGTGTTAGCGATGTACCCGTGTAGGAGCCGGCTTGCCGGCGATCCGCGCAGCGGCCCGGCGATGGGCTTAGAAGGCGGTTTTGCCGGTGTGGTTGTTGAGCGAGATGACTTTGGTCTTACCGATGCGGTGACGGTAAATCTCGCGCAGGTACTTGATGGCCTTCTTCACGCAATCCCGGGATAGGCGGATGTCGTTGATCGAGACGAACTTGTCCTTGTCGTTGATCAGCTCGCGGTACTTCTTCTCGTACATTGGCTTGATCGCGTACCAGTTGGTGTCGAGGATCTTCGCCGGATTCTCGAACTCGTTGAGCAGGTCGTCGATCAGGCTTTCGTCGAATTCGTCGCTGACGATGAAGTCGAGGATCGAGTTGTCCAGGGTTTCGTCGAAGCGATACGGGTTGCGGGCGAAGCAACGCTTGATAAAGGCCACGATCAGCGTCAGGAAGTCGTCCGACAGGCACGGGCTCTTGGCGATCAGGGTGGTCAGCGAGAGGTTGGCCGAGGCACCGATCACCAGCGCATAGCGTTTGAGGGTGGTGTTGGGGAACAGGCTGTTGAGGTGGGTCTTGAGCCGGTTCAGGTCCATGTAGGACAGCTTGTAGTCCTTGGGCAAGGAAACGATGGACACCACCGACGAGCAGTTCTTGAAGAAGTGCAGGTCATGCAGGGCCGCCGCGTCGTAACCCGAGGCCTTGTACTGCTCAAGCGCTGCGCGGTAGCGCTTGGACTCGATGGGCAGCAGGCTGATGCCTTCGATGGCCTGGGTTACTTTGTTGAAGTGCGGCAGGTCGATGGAGCGGAAGAACAGGTCATCGATGTTCAGGCGCTGCGGCTCTTTCTCGAACACCTTGAACTTGTCGCCGGTAGGCGTCGGTTGTTCCGGCACCACGGATTCGGCATAGCAATCGCCACCGGGCCGGCCAGACTCATGAACAGGTCGTTGGCGTCCAGGCGGATGGTTTCGCCGATATCGATGCCGGCGCGACGGAAGTAGTTCTGGTCGTAGTCGGTGGTCACCGCCTGGGCAGTGAGGATGTTGAAGATCTGCTGGGAGATGTACTGGTTGGCGTGCTTCTCCATGGCGTTGACGTCGATGTTCTGGATGTTGCCGTCATCGCTTTCTTCGGCATAACGCATGATGTCGTTGGAGATCAGCATCATCGCGTTCCATGGGCGGATGCGGCCCATGACGCTGGCTTCGCTGCTGTCTTCATTGTCGAAGTTGTAGGAGAAGTCCCACTCTTCCGAGAGGTATTTGCACAGCAGGCGGCCGGCGTTGATGTGCAGCGCTTCGGACATTTCGCTGCGGTGGTCCGAGATGTTCGGCAGCACGCAGATGCCGCTGGTGAAGATCGGCTCGAAGACGAAGGAGTGACCGCTTTTGCTGTCGTGCTCGTCCATCGGCTTGGTGTCGAAGGTTTTGTTCATGTACGAGTATTGCTGGGCCAGGCCGAATTCGGAGGCCATGCCCGAACCCGTACCGCCGCCGGCGCTGAAGATCGAGAAGTACAGGCGCGACTGGTTGGCCTTGATCCCGCAGGAGTCGATCAGGTACGAGTGGATCATTTTCCACTCGGGGCTGGAGAAACGCTGGGTGTCCTTGTTGAGGATGATCTTCGCCAGGTACTGGCCGAGGATCGGCGCGTTACCGGCGCCGCCGGCATGGACTTCGGATAGGTCCATGATCTTCATTTTGCTGTAGTCGCGAATAAAGCCGCTCTTCTCGCCCTTGCGTGAGAAGCGAATGCGCCCGGCAATGTCTTTGTCCAGGTCGCCAAGCATCACCAGCGGCTCTACCAGGAACACCGGCTTGGTGGCCTTGTTCTGCACCAGGCGCAGGTTGTTGCGGATCCACTGGCCCGGGCTGTAGCCCTTCTCGGCGTAGGATTTGTCTTCGTTGTTGAATTCGTTGAGGTAGAACTTGCGGGCGTTGTACACCAACTCCGCCACATCCAGGGCAATGTTGGAGCCGCAACGGCCGAGGCCGATCAGGCAGACCGAGGGGAATTCCTGGTCACGACGGATCTCGTTGTCGCCTTCCAGGTGCAGCGGCCGGGGGAACACGCTGTCACGCAGACCGTCGAGGTTGTCGAGGATGCGGTCGGTATTGGTTTCGGTGAAGTACAGGTATTGCTGGGTAGCCAGCGGGCGTGAGCTGGACAATGGCTTCGGCGCTGAGGGGCTGGGTTCGGGAGCGTTCAGCGTCAGTTCGTTGGCCGCATTGGCCGCGTTATTTTTAGAAGTCATTGTTCGCCATATGCCTGGACAGGTTGGCCCGCTGACAAATGTCTTCGAGCCATCACGATAGGGGGTCTCGTCGCTTCATGGAGCGCGAATTTAGCCTGAGCGTCAGGAACTTAGCCTGCGGGTCGCTCTGGGAATCCTTTCCCGGATTCTGTTGAATCGGCCAATATTCGGCGATCTTTAATCAAAAGGAGGCAATGTGATGGCAGAGTTACCTTCCCTGGGGTTTGCCGGAATCGGCTTGATGGGCCTGCCCATGTGCCAGCGTTTGCTGGCCGCCGGCTATCCGTTAACGGTGTGGAACCGCAACCCGGACAAGTGTGCGCCGCTGGTGGCCGCCGGGGCCCGGCAAGTGGCCACGCCGGCGCAGTTGTGCGAGGGCAACACCTTGGTATTGCTGTGCCTGGCCAACACCGAGGTGGTCCGTGAGGTGGTGTTCGGCGCCGACGGCATTGCGCAGGGCGCTCGGGCCGGCCAGTTACTGGTGGACTTTTCCAGCCTGGAACCCACGGCCACTCAGGACATGGCGGCCGAACTGGCCGCCTGCAGCGGCATGGCCTGGGTCGACGCCCCGGTTTCCGGCGGTACGGCCGGGGCCGAAGCCGGTAGCCTGGCGATTATGGTGGGCGGGGCGGCAGCGGACATTGAGCGGGTCCGCCCGGTGCTGTTGCAACTGGGGCAGCGGGTGACGCACATGGGCGCGGTGGGCGCGGGGCAGGTGACCAAGGCCTGCAACCAGATGATCGTTGCTTGCAATGCACTGGTAATCGCCGAAGTGGTGGCCCTGGCCGAACGCGCCGGGGTCGATGCCGGGTTGATCGCCGAGGCCCTGGCCGGTGGTTTTGCCGACTCCAAGCCCTTGCAGATACTGGCGCCACAAATGGCCGGCAGCCAGTTCGAGCCGATCAAATGGCATGTGCGTACGTTGCTCAAGGACCTGGACGGTGCCGTGAAGTTTGCCCGCGAGCAGGGCTCGGCAACCCCGGTCAGCGGGCTAGCAGCCCAGTTGATGCGCCTGCATGGCAGCCAAGGCTATCTGGAAAAAGATCCCGCGACTCTGGTGCAGCTGTATCGCGAGCCTGGAACGGCGCATTGACCCCACTGGCCGGCTGCTCGCGTCGCGCATCAAGTTCCTCCAGCACTCCCGGTAGCTCGCTCAAGGGCACGGGGCGGCTGAGCAGGTAGCCCTGCAAATAGTCGCAGCCATGGTATTGCAGGAATTGGTACTGCTGCTCGGTCTCGACCCCCTCGGTCACCACCTGCAAATGCAGGGTATGGGCCATGACGATAATGGCCTGGACGATTTCCCGGTCCTGGGTCGACTGGGGGATGTCCTGGATAAACGAGCGATCGATCTTCAGGGTATTGAGGGGCAGGCGCCGGAGGTAGGCCAGGGACGAGTAGCCGGTGCCGAAGTCGTCGATGGACAGCGAGACGCCGAGGGTACGAATTTGCTGCAACAGCACCAGGGTTTTGTCGATGTTGCCCATCAGGGCGTTTTCCGTGACCTCCAGTTCCAGCCGTTGCGGCGCGATCCCGGCGTCGTGCAGGGCGGTTTCGATTTCCCCTGGCAGTTCCTCCCGTACCAGGTTCAAGGCCGAGCAGTTGACCGCTACCTTAAGCTGGTCGAACCCACTCTGGGACAGCCGGGCCAGATCCTCACAGGCCTTGCGCAGGACCCAGTTGTCCAGGGCCTCGATCAGGCCGTTGGCCTCGGCAATGCCGATGAAACGGTCCGGCGCCAGCAGGCCGTGTAGCGGATGCTGCCAGCGGACCAGGGCTTCGAGCTTGCTGACCTTGGCGGTTTTCAAGTCATAGATGGGTTGGTAATAGAGTCGCAGTTCGCTGTCGCTGCGCAGGGCGTGGCGCAGTTCTTCTTCGAGCTGCAATTCCAGGGTGGCCCGGGCTTTCAGGTTGCTGCTGAAAAAATGCAGGTTGTTGCGGCCACCGGCTTTGGATTGATACAGCGCCAGGTCGGCATTCTTCAGCAGTTCTTCGCAGGTGGTGCCGTCGTCCGGGAACAGGCTGATGCCGATGCTGGTGGTCATCACCATGCGCCGGCCCGCCAGTTCGATGGGTTCCTTCATTTTTTGCATGATGCGCTGGGCCATGTGCCGAGCCTCGTCGCACTCCTTGAGGCTGGTGAGGATGCAGAACTCGTCGCCGCCAAAGCGCGCCACCACGTCCTCATGGGTGCGGGTGGAGTGCTTGATGTGGCCGGCGATGACTTTCAGCAACTCGTCGCCCGCGTCGTGGCCCAGGCTGTCGTTGATCCGCTTGAAGTGGTCGATGTCGAGGAACATCACCGCCAGCTTGCCGCCGTAGGTGGTTTTTTCCAGAAGCTTTTCGGCGAACAACTGGTTGAAGCCGCGGCGGTTGATCAGGTTGGTCAGGGCATCGTAGTGGGCCACTTGTTGCAGAGAGACCCGGGCCTGGTCCAGTTGCGAGAGCAGGGCGTTGACCCGGCGCAGGTCGTGCTCCTTGTGTTGCAGTTTCTTGTCGGCCAGGGCCGCACTGATGGCGCTGCCGATCACCAGCAGAGCAATCACCGCGATGGTCAGCCCCAGTTGCATGCTGTTGTTGTCCACGGGGGCACGGGCCGGGCTGTCCAGGGGCAGCACCAGGGTCAAGGCGGCCATGCCGGTGAAGTGGCTGCTGATGATCCCGGCCCCCAGCAGCAGGCTGCTGGCGTACTTGAGCAATTGGTGAAACATGCCGCTGCCGTTGTACAGATGGCGCGACAGCAGCAGGGCGGCGAGGCTGGTACCGATCGCCACGACCATCGAAAGCAGCATCAGCGGCGTCTGGTAGTACTGCACAGCGTTGGAACGCATGGCCGCCATGCCGACGTAATGCATGGTGCAGATGCCCAGGCCGATCCACACCGCTGCGCAGACGTAGCGCCATAGCGGCAGTTGCGGGTGACTGAGGGTCTGCATAGCCAGCCACGCGGCGATCAGGGCAATCAGCAGTGACAGCAGGGTCAAGGGCAGTTGGTAGTGCACTTCGATGGGCACTTGCAGGGCGAGCATGCTGATGAAATGCATGGCCCAGATGCCCCCAGCCAGGCAGCAGGCCCCGATCCAGCGCCAGAGCCGTTGGGTGGACGGGCGTTCGACGTGTCCGACGCGCTCGGCCATATCCAGGGTGGCGAAGCTGGCGGCGCAGGCCACCAGATAGGCCAGCAGCACCAGAAAGGGGCTATGACTGCAACCGAGTACTGTCTGCCCGCGCTCTGGAAGCTCGGTAAAGAAATGCACACCCAGCCATTCCATAGCATGCCTCGTCTCAGCGTCATCTCAACTCGGTGCCTTGGGGCGCCGACGAATGCCTGGAGTATAGAGGCCGTCCGGCGACCGGGAACGGTGCTGGCAGTTTGCTCCCAACGATTTCGATATGGGCGTAATCGCCAAAGATGCTAAGCACTTCCGGTGATGACTGTTTCTGTTACCAGGGTTTTCAGAGGCGCCAGCCTGAACGCCGCTCGCAGCGGTGGGCGAACAGGCTGTGATCCACGCCACTGGGGCGCTCTCGTCAGGGGGCGTGTGTTGTTCATGCATTGAGGAGGGGCAGGCCAGGGGCCATGGCTTGATATCAGACTGGCGAATGATCACAGACAGCACGTAGCCGCCTGACTAGATTGCAGCTTCCAGGCTCGGTTGCGTCTGGCCGAATAACAATAAAGAGACCAACCCATGCAGAACTCGACCCAAGCGGCGAATGCCTGGCGCATTCTGTTCCTGTTGTTCCTGGCTAATCTGTTCAATTTTTT
>NZ_JALQCX010000064.1:0-44650 GCF_023241665.1 Pseudomonas morbosilactucae
GCGTTTTTGCACGCTATAACCTTCGGGTAAAACCCTCCTTGATGGATATCAAGAATCGATACAGAGCCCCTGCCCTTGCCGCTCAGGCGCGATGTAAAAGCGGCCCGCAGCTAGCCGCGCAACACAAAGGTGGGGAACAACTCGCGCAGAGCGCCCCACAGGTCTGCCAGAGGGGCGTCGGCGCCGGCATTGGGCAGCAGGGGGTCAAGCATCTGCTCGGTACGCACCCTCTGCACGGCAAAGCGCTTGACCCCCAACCCACTCAGGCGCTGCGCCAGGGTCAACAACCGGGCCGGCTGGCACAGGTGCCAATGCACGGTGGTACGGCATTCGTAATCCACACCACTGGCCAGTAACAGCTCAAGGCTGCGCCAGTTGGCCGCGCCACTGCCGGCGACCTGGGTCAGCGCCTGGCAATCCTCGGGCAGCGCCTTGACATCAAAACCGACCCAGTCGGCACCGCGCAGGGCCCTGGCAAACGCTGTCGGCTTGATCCCGGCACTGTGCAGGCCAATACGGAAGCCCATCGCCCGCACCTCCTGCATGGCGTTGAGCAAGCCGTCCTGCAAGGTCGGTTCGCCGCCGCTGAACACCACGGCATCGAGCAGGTCCTGACGGCGCTGCAAAAACGCCAGCACCCGCGGCCAATCCACCTCCTCGGCGCCGCGAGGCGGGATCAGTTGCGGGTTATGGCAGTAGCGACAACGCCAGGCACAGCCCTGGCAAAACAGCACGCAGGCCAGCTGCCCCGGATAGTCGATGGTGGTCAGGGGCACCAGGCCCCCAACCCTGAGTATTCGACTCATGGACGCTCGGCCAGCGCCGCAGGCTCGGTGAAGTGCAGCCGCTCGCGGTGCTCGGATTGTTTACCCGGATTAAAGGCCGAAACAGGACGGTGATAACCCATCACCCGGGTCCAGACTTCGCAGCGTTGACGTTGTGCCAGGGGCAGTGTTTGCGAGGATGCCATGGTGAAACTCCTTACGCTTGGGTGGGTTGAAATCAGTGACCGCTGTCGGCTTGCGCTGTTTGCAGCAGCAGCGCTTCGTCGCATTTGGGGCAGAACTCATGCTCGCCATCGAGGTAGCCGTGCACCGGGCAGATCGAGAATGTCGGGGTCACGGTCAGGTACGGCAGGCGAAAGCGTCCAAGGGCCTTGCGCACCAGTTGCTTGCAGGCTTCGGGCGAAGAGATCCGTTCGCCCATGTACAGGTGCAGCACAGTGCCGCCGGTGTATTTGCATTGCAGTTCGTCTTGCAGCTCCAGGGCTTCGAAGGGGTCGTCGGTGTAGCCCGCCGGCAGTTGCGAAGAGTTGGTGTAGTAAGGCGCTTGCGCCGTGCCGGCCTGGAGAATGTCCGGATAGCGCTTGAGGTCTTCCTTGGCGAAGCGATAAGTCGTGCCTTCCGCCGGGGTCGCTTCCAGGTTGTAGAGGTGGCCGGTGTCTTCCTGAAAACGCAGCAAGGTGGCCCGCACGTGATCCAGCAGCTTCAAGGCGAACTGCCGGCCATCTTCGGTGTGCAGGCCCTGCGCGTCGTCGGTGAAGTTGCGCAGCATCTCGTGCACGCCGTTGAGGCCGATGGTGGAGAAGTGATTGCGCAGGGTGCCCAGGTAGCGCTTGGTGTAGGGGTACAAACCAGCGTCCATATGGTGCTGGATGACTTTGCGCTTGACCTCCAGGCTCTCCATCGCCAGCGCCATCAAGGTGTCCAGCCGCACGAGCAAGCCGCTGGTATCGCCCTTGAACAGATACCCCAGGCGCGCGCAGTTGATTGTCACCACGCCCAATGATCCGGTCTGCTCCGCCGAACCGAACAGGCCGCCGCCGCGCTTGAGCAGTTCACGCACATCCAGTTGCAGGCGACAGCACATCGAGCGCACCTGGTTGGGTTGCATATCGGAATTGAGGAAGTTCTGGAAATACGGCAAGCCATAACGCGCGGTCATCTCGAACAGGCGGTCGGCGTTCTCGCTGTCCCAGGGGAAATCGTGGGTGATGTTGTAGGTGGGGATCGGGAAGGTGAACACCCGGCCCTTGGCATCACCGGCCTGCATCACGTCGATATAGGCCCGGTTGAGCAACGCCATCTCCGCTTGCAGGTCGCCGTAGGCAAACGGCATTTCTTCACCGCCGATCACCGGCACCTGCTCGCGCAGGTCTTCTGGGCACACCCAGTCGAAGGTCAGGTTGGTAAATGGCGTCTGGGTGCCCCAGCGCGAGGGCACGTTGAGGTTGTAGATGAACTCCTGCACCGCCTGGCGCACCTCGGCGTAGCTCAGTTGGTCCTTGCGCACATAGGGCGCGAGGTAGGTGTCGAACGAGCTGAACGCCTGGGCACCGGCCCACTCGTTTTGCAGGGTGCCGAGGAAGTTGACCATCTGCCCCAGGGCGCTGCTCAAGTGTTTGGGGGGCCCGGCTTCGACGCGACCCGGCACCCCATTGAGGCCTTCATGCAGCAACGAACGCAAAGACCAGCCGGCGCAATAACCGGCGAGCATGTCCAGGTCATGGATATGCAAATCCGCCTCGCGGTGCGCGCGGCCCACTGGCTGGCTGTAGACCTCGTCGAGCCAATAGTTGGCGGTGACTTTGCCCGACACGTTCAACACCAGGCCGCCAAGGGAATAGCCCTGGTTGGCGTTGGCTTGTACGCGCCAGTCTTCGCGGTCGAGGTATTCATTCATCGAGGTGGCGACTTCCACCATCGTCTTGCGGTCACGGCGCAGGCGGCCGTGTTGTTCGCGGTAGACGATGTAGGCACGCATCGACAGGAAGTGGCCGGCGTCCATCAGCACGCGTTCGACGCTGTCCTGGATTTGCTCGACGTCCAGGTGTTCGATGCCCCTGAGGCGAGCGAGCACGGCGCCGAGTAACAGGTCGACTTCGGTGGTTCGGTATTCGCCGGTGGCGGTGCCGGCGGCGATCAGGGCGTGGCGGATTTTTTCGGCGTTGAAGGGAACTAGGCTGCCGTCGCGTTTGTGTAGGCGGGTGCTGACCAGCGGGATGAGCGTGCTTTGCATTTCCGGGCTCCAAACACTACATATAGGTGTTTTTTATTGCTTTGACACAATATGCAGTGAGGCTACGGAGGATGAAGCGGATTGCCATTGATCGGGGTCAAGTTTTTCAGTGCGAGGATCTATCCGTTTTTGCGGTAACAGCTGATGGGGTTGCGCTCTTGCAGCCCTTCACCCCCCGCTCATGTTCATAAACCGCACCACCTGCACCTCCCCTGCCCCGGTAAAATCATGACGCTGCGGCTTCCCCCTCAAACCGTTGTGCAATGCCTCGATCAACGGCCCATCGTCCAACGGGTAGCGGCGCAGCAGCGCTCGAAAATCCAGCGCATTGTCTTGCCCCAGACACAACAGCAACTGGCCCTCCACGGTCATCCGCACTCGGTTGCAACTGCCACAGAAGTTATGGGAGTGGGGCGAAATAAAGCCGATGCGCGTATCGGGATGCCGCGCCAACCGCACATACCGCGCCGGCCCCCCGCTGGTCTCGGTGCTATCGAGCAACCCATGCTCCCGTGCAATCACCGCCCGCACGTCGTCACTGGCACAGAACGTTTCTCCCCGGGAACGCCCCACATCCCCCAGGGGCATTTCCTCGATAAAGCTGATGTCCACGCCCTGGTCGATGGCGTGCTGCACCAGCGCCGGCACTTCATCGAAGTTGCGCCCCTTCATCACCACGCAATTGAGCTTGACCCGTTCGAACCCGGCCTCCCGCGCCGCCTCGATACCGTCCAGCACCTGGCGCAAATCACCGTTGCGGGTGATCGCGCGAAAGCGCTCGGGGTCCAGGCTATCGAGGCTGATGTTCATGCGCTTGACCCCCGCCGCCGCCAACGGCTGCGCCAGCCGTCGCAACTGCGAGCCGTTGCTGGTCATCACCAGCTCCCTCAGCCCCGGCAGCGCAGCGATGCTGCGACACAAGCCGACGATGCCCGGGCGAATCAACGGCTCGCCGCCGGTCAAGCGGATCTTGCGCACGCCCTGGCCGACAAACAGCGCGGCCAGGCGTTGCAGTTCTTCCAGGGTCAGCACCTGCTGGCGTGGCAAGAACGTCATGTTTTTCGCCATGCAGTACACACAGCGAAAATCACAGCGGTCAGTCACCGACAGGCGCAGGTAATCGATCGGGCGCCCCACCCCATCCACCAGGCGCATGTCACTGCACCAACGGTGAGTCGGCGCCCTGCAAGCGGATGCCGCGAATGTCCGCTGCGCCGATCAGGGTTTGCAGGTATTGCACCAGGGCCTTTTGCCAGACGCCTTGCTGCAATTGGGTGCGGATCGCCGTCGCGACCACCTCGTAGGGCAACGGCAGGCCGTCGATCCGTTGATCGACGCTGATCACATGCCAGCCGTAGCGGCTTTCCAGCGGTTTGCCGGCCAGCCCCGGCGCCAGGGTGAACAACGAGCGTTCCAGCTCGGGCACCGTCTGGCCCTTGCTGATCTGCCCCAGAGAACCGCCCTGCGCCTTCGATGGGCAAGCCGAGTACTGCAAAGCCAATTCGGCGAAACTCCCGGGAACATCCGTCAGCCGCTGCAGCAGGCTGTTCGCCTGGGTCAGGGCCAGCGCACGGGCCTCGGCATCGTCCGGCGCACACTCCAGCAGGATGTGCCGCACCGCCAGCAATGGCGCGCTGTGAAAGCGCCCACGATTGCTCTGGTAATAGCGCTGGCAGGTCTCCTCGTCGCACGCCGGGACCTGCACCTCGCGCTCAAGCAACAAGCGCGTGGCCGCCTCCTCTTCGTTTTCACCGGCGCCGATGTCCAGGGCGATGCCCAGTTCGGCGATGCGTTGCTGCAACAACTCACGAATCACCAAGGCCCTGGCGGCCAGGTAAACGGCCTCCTCGCGGCTTTCAGCCGGGTGATATTGCAGTTCCTGGGCCATTGCCTGCGGGGTGATCGACACGTCATTGACGCTGATGATCGGCCATTCCTGCTCGCTGCTGGCAATCAGTTGCGCCGGGGCTTCAGCGGCCGCCGGCACCGCGTCATGCACCTCGAACGGCACCGGCCCGCCGCTCGAGTGTTCTGGCGCCTTGTGCTGAGAAGAACCGCAGCCACCGCTGCCCCCGTTACCGCCGCCACACCCACATCCACCTGCCATGATGCTCTCCTCAAAACTTCTGCCGAACGATTTGATAACGCCGTCCCAGGTACCAGATCGGTGCGCTGACCATGTGCACGAGGCGGGTGAAGGGGAACAGCACAAACAAGGTCAAGCCAAGAAACACATGCAGCTTGTAGGTCAAGCCAACCGGTGCGATGGCGGCCGCCGCGTCCATCGGACGCAACAACACGGTGTTCTGCGCCCAATCGGCGAGCCTCACCATGACCGAGCCGTCCATGTGCGCCGTGGACGCAACAATCGTCAGCAAGCCGAGCAGCAACTGTGCCAGCAGCACCAGCAGGATCACGATGTCCGAGGTACTGGAGGTGGCGCGAACCCGAGGATCGGTCAGGCGCCGCTTGACCAGCATCAACAAGCCGATCAGGCACAACAGGCCGAAGAACCCGCCGGAAACCATGGCCAGCAACTGCTTGTTCTGAGTGCTGATCACATGGTGATACACCGACGCGGGGGTCAGCAGGCCGACAAAGTGACCGGCCAGCACAAACAGCACGCCGATATGGAAGAAGTTGCTGGCCACGCGCATGCCCCGCGAGCTGAGCATCTGGCTGGAGCCGGCCTTCCAGGTGTACTGCGACAGGTCGAAACGTGCCCAACTGCCCAACAGGCAAATCGCCAGCGCCACATAGGGGTAAACCCCGAACAACAACAGATCCCACTTAGACATTGCCCACCTCCTGGGCGGGCACAGCGGCCAGCCCGTCATGCTGAAAATCGACCCAGTGCAGCGGCACAGCGCTTTCCTCCCGGGCCCGGCCCGGAGTGCTCGGCAACGAACTGCAACGGTCCTGTTGTTCGGCCTGGAGAAAGTCCACAGCCTCCTCTTCCCAGATTTTGTCGAGGGCTTCGAGCGAGTCATCCCGGGGTTCCGCGGCCACGTGCGCACGCAGCTCGGCCACCGCTTGCTGAGGCTTGGCCCCGGCAATTTGCAGCAACGCCCGGAAGCAACTGGCGTAGGCGCTTTCACGCTCTTCCAGGCGCGCGGCGAGCAAGGCCAGCAAGTGCGAGACATCCGCCAGGCCCTCCCGGGCCTCAAGGTCTTCGCGGGTGGACAGGAACTCCAGGTACAGCGGGATGTAATCGGGCAGTTCTTTAACGCCGATGGCAAAACCCGCCGCCTCGTATTGCGCCATCATGTCGACCATGGCCTGGCCCCGATCACGGGACTCACCGTGCACATGCTCGAACAACAACAACGACAGCGCGCGGCCCCGGCCAAACAGCGCACCGTAGTGCTCCTGCCCGTCCATCAAGTCATGGGCGCAGATCAGTTCCAGCAACTCGAACAGCGCGCCCCGCTGCTTCCGGCTGATTTCCCGTGCCTGGATAATGGCCTGTTCCAGCTCGTCGCGACCGCCCACCAGGGTTTCGGTCGGGTAGTCGAGCAGCAACGAAATCACTTTAAGAATTTGCATGCTCACTCCTCCCACAACTGCACGGTTTTCAGAATGTCGCGCCGGTTGGCTTTCTTGGCGCCGAACAGATTGGTGTCGGAGCTGCCGCTGCAGCCACTGCCGAAGCTGAAACCACAGCCGGAACGCTCGGCAAAGGCGTCGCTCATGGCGTCCTCGCGGTGGGCGCTGGGCACCACAAAGCGGTCTTCATAGTTGGCGATGGCCAGGTAGCGATACATCTCCTCGACCTGGGTCACGCTCAAGCCCACCTCCTGGAGTACTTGCAGGTCCTGGAGGCCGTCGACTTGCTCGCTGCGTTTGTAGGCGCGCATGGCCAGCAAGCGTTTGAGTGCACGCTTGACCGGTTCTTCATCGCCTGCCGTCAGCAGGTTGGCCAGGTAACGCAGGGGGATGCGCAGGCTGTCGACGTCCGGAATGACCCCGTTCATGCCTACGGTGCCAGCGGTGGCGGCGTTCTGGATCGGTGACAGCGGCGGCACGTACCAGACCATCGGCAGGGTGCGGTATTCCGGGTGCAGCGGCAGCGCGAGCTTCCAGTCCACGGCCATTTTGTAGACCGGCGAACGCTGGGCCGAGTCGATCACCGACTGCGGCACGCCATCGGCCAGGGCCTGGCGAATCACCGCTGGGTCGTTCGGGTCGAGGAAGATTTCCAACTGCTTCTCGTAGAGGTCCTGTTCATCGGCGGTGCTCGCCACTTCGCTGATGCGGTCGGCGTCGTACAGCAGCACGCCCAGGTAACGAATGCGCCCGACACAGGTTTCAGCGCACACGGTCGGCATCCCGGCTTCGATCCGCGGGTAGCAGAAGATGCACTTCTCTGACTTGCCGCTCTTCCAGTTGAAATAGATCTTCTTGTACGGGCAGCCGCTGATGCACATGCGCCAGCCGCGGCACTTTTCCTGGTCGATCAGGACAATGCCGTCCTCTTCGCGCTTGTAGATTGCCCCGCTCGGGCACGATGCGGCGCACGTCGGGTTGAGACAGTGCTCGCACAGGCGCGGCAAATACATCATGAAGGTGTTTTCGTACTCACCGTAGATGTCCGCCTGGATCTGCTCGAAGTTCTTGTCCTTGCGCCGCTTGGCAAACTCGGTGCCGAGGATTTCTTCCCAGTTCGGGCCCCATTCGATTTTCTCCATGCGCTTGCCGGACACCAGCGAGCGCGGGCGCGCAGTCGGCTGGTGCTCGCCCAGAGGCGCGGTGTGCAGGTGCTGGTAGTCGAAATCAAAGGGTTCGTAGTAGTCGTCCAGGCTAGGCAGGTCGGGGTTGGCGAAGAGGTTCGCCAACACCCGGAACTTGCCGCCGATCCGTGGGTTGATCGAGCCATTGGCATTGCGCACCCAGCCGCCCTTCCACTTGTCCTGGTTTTCCCATTCTTTCGGGTAGCCGATACCAGGCTTTGACTCGACATTGTTGAACCAGGCGTATTCCATGCCTTCACGGCTGGTCCAGACGTTTTTGCAAGTGATGGAACAGGTGTGGCAGCCAATGCATTTGTCCAGGTTGAGGACCATGCCGATCTGTGAGCGAATCTTCATCTCAGTTCTCCTCGATACCGGTCGGCAATGGGCGGGGCAAATCATCGCCGCTGGAACCATCGAGCCAGTCGACCTTGGCCATCTTGCGCACCACGACAAACTCGTCGCGGTTGCAACCGACCGTGCCGTAATAGTTGAAACCGTAGGCCTGTTGGGCGTAGCCGCCGATCATGTGGGTCGGCTTGAGCACCACGCGGGTTACCGAGTTGTGGTGGCCGCCGCGGGTTTTGGTGGTCTCGGAGCCGGGCACGTTCACGATGCGTTCCTGGGCGTGGTACATCATCACCATGCCTTCCTTGACCCGCTGGCTGACCACCGCACGGGCGGTCAGGGCGCCGTTGACGTTGAAGCACTCGATCCAGTCGTTGTCTTCAATGCCGGCGCGTTTCGCGTCGTTCTCCGAGAGCCAGACAATCGGCCCGCCACGGCTCAGGGTGAGCATCAGCAAGTTGTCGCTGTAGGTGCTGTGGATGCCCCATTTCTGGTGCGGGGTGATCCAGTTCAGGACGATCTCGGTCTCGCCGTTGCTGCGCTTGCCCTTGACCCCTTCGATGGTGCGGGTGTTGACCGGTGGCCGGTAGCTCATCAATTGCTCGCCGAACGCCTGCATCCACGGGTGGTCCTGGTAGAACTGCTGGCGGCCGGTGATGGTGCGCCATGGGATGTTTTCATGGACGTTGGTGTAGCCGGCGTTGTAGCTCACGTGCTCGTCTTCCAGGCCCGACCAGGTGGGGCTGGAGATGATCTTGCGCGGCTGCGCCTGGATATCGCGGAAGCGGATCGCTTCGTGGGCCTTGGAAATCGCCAGGTGGCTGTGGTCGATGCCGGTGAATTCCGACAGCGCGGCCCAGGCTTTCAAGGCGACCTTGCCATTGGTTTCCGGAGCCAGGGACAGGATCACTTCAGCGGCGTCGATGGCCGTGTCGATTTTCGGCCGACCGTGGCTGATGCCCGCATCGCCTTCGTGATGATTGAGTTCACCCAGGAACTCGACTTCTTCATCGGTGTTCCAGTTGATGCCCTTGCCGCCGTTGCCGAGCTTCTCCAGCAGGGGCCCGAGGGACGAGAACTGCTTGTAGATGTTCGGGTAATCGCGTTCCACTACCGCCATGTTTGGCGCGTTCTTGCCCGGTACCGGCGCCACACCGGCGCTTTTCCAGTCGGTGCCGCCAAACGGCTGGGCCAGTTCGCCGACGCTGTCATGCATCAACGGCACGGTGACCAGGTCTTGTTCCACGCCCAAGTGGCCGACCGACATGGCCGAGAACGCCTTGGCGATGCCTTTGTAGATTTCCCAGTCCGAACGCGACTCCCACGCTGGATCGATCGCCGCCGACAATGGGTGAATGAACGGGTGCATGTCGGAGGTGTTCATGTCGTCTTTTTCGTACCAGGTTGCGGTCGGCAACACGATGTCGGAATAGACGCAGGTGGAGGACATGCGGAAGTCCAGGGTGGTCACCAGGTCCAGCTTGCCGATGGCGCCGTCTTCGACCCATTCGGCCTCGGTGGGCTTGCACTCGGTGCTGTGGCCGATGTCTTCGTTCATCACCCCGTTCTTGGTGCCCAGCAGGTACTTGAGCATGTACTCGTGACCCTTGCCCGAGGAGCCCAGCAGGTTGGAACGCCAGATAAACATGTTGCGCGGGAAGTTCGCCGGGCTGTCTGGCTGCTCGCAGGCAAAGCGCAGGGAGCCGTCCTGCCAGGACTTGACCACGTAGTCTTTCGGGTCCATGCCCGCGGCAGCAGCGTCGCGACAAATGTGCAGCGGGTTGGTGTTGAGTTGCGGTGCGCTGGGCAACCAGCCGGCGCGTTCGGCGCGGATGTTGTAGTCCAGGGCATGCTCGGGAAACTGCGACTTGTCAGCCAGCGGCGAGAGGATGTCGTGCATGCTCATCTTCTCGTGGCGCCATTGCGAGCTGTGGCCGTAGAAGAAGCTGGTGCCGTTCATTTGGCGTGGCGGACGGTTCCAGTCCAGGCCGAACGCCAGGGGCAGCCAGCCACATTGCGGGCGCAGTTTTTCCTGGCCCACGTAGTGCGCCCAACCGCCACCGGTCTGGCCGACACAACCGCAGAGCATGAGCATGTTGATCAACCCACGGTAGTTCATGTCCATGTGGTACCAGTGGTTCATCGCCGCGCCAACGATGATCATCGAACGGCCACGGGTCTTGTCGGCGTTGTCGGCAAACTCACGGGCGATCTGGATGGCTTTCTCGCGGCTGACGCCGGTGATTGCTTCCTGCCAGGCCGGTGTACCCGGCACGCTGGCGTCGTTGTAGTCCTTGGCCACGTTGCTGCCGCCCAGGCCACGGTCGATGGCCAGGTTGGCGGCGGACAGGTCAAACACCGTCGCCACTTTGGCCACCGTGCCATCAGCCAGGGTCACGCTGTGCACCGGCACCCGACGGAACTGCACGGCATCGCCGGCCACGTGCTGGAAGTAGTCGTGGGCTTCACCAGCAAAATACGGGAACGCCACCTCGGCGACGTCATCGCCAATCAGGCTCAATTTCAGGTCGATCTCGCGGCCTTCACCGCCTTCTTTGGCGAGGATGTTCCACTTGCCCTTCTCGCCCCAGCGATAGCCGATGGCGCCTTGTGGCGAGACCAGTTCGCCGCTCTCGTCGAGGGCGATGGTTTTCCATTCCGGGTTGTTGTCTTGGCCAAGGTTGTCGACCAGGTCCGATGCCCGCAAAAAACGGTCGGGCTGGAAGCCTGCGCCCGGGGCAAAACCGGTCATGGGCTTGAGCATCACCAGCACCGGCAAGTCGGTGTAGCGCTTGGCATAGTCGGTGAAGTACGCGCTGGGCTTGTCCAAGTGAAATTCTTTGAAGATCACATGGTTGAACGCCTGGGCCAGCGCGGCGTCGGTGCCTTGCTTGGGGTTGAGCCACAGGTCGGTGAGCTTGGCGACTTCCGAATAGTCCGGGGTGATGGCCACGGTCTTGGTGCCCTTGTAGCGCACCTCGGTGAAGAAGTGCGCGTCGGGGGTGCGGGTCTGCGGGACGTTGGAGCCCCAGGCAATGATGTAGTTGGAGTTGTACCAGTCGGCCGATTCCGGCACGTCGGTCTGCTCGCCCCAGACCATGGGCGAGGCCGGTGGCAGGTCGCAGTACCAGTCGTAGAAACTCAGGCACACGCCGCCAATCAACGACAGGTAACGCGAGCCCGCGGCATAGCTGACCATGGACATGGCCGGGATCGGCGAGAAGCCGACGATGCGGTCCGGACCGTATTGCTTGATGGTGTAGACGTTGGACGCCGCGATGATCTCGTTGACTTCATCCCAGTTGGAACGGATGAAGCCGCCCATGCCGCGTTTGCTTTTATAGGCGTCGGCCTTGGCCTTGTCCTCGACAATGCTGGCCCAGGCCTCGACCGGCGATAGGGTCAGGCGCGCCTCGCGCCACAGTTTGAGCAATGGCTTGCGGATCTTCGGGTACTTCAAGCGGTTGGCGCTGTAGATGTACCAGCTGTAGCTGGCGCCACGGGGGCAGCCGCGTGGCTCATGGTTGGGCAGGTCGTTGCGGGTGCGCGGGTAGTCGGTCTGCTGGGTCTCCCAGGTGATCAGGCCGTTCTTCACGTAGATTTTCCAGGAGCACGACCCGGTGCAGTTCACCCCGTGGGTGGAGCGCACGATCTTGTCGTACTGCCAGCGCGAACGGTAAACGTTCTCCCAGTCGCGGGACTCTTTGCGGGTCTCTCCATGGCCGTCGGAAAATTCGTTTTGCTTGCGATTGAAAAACCGCAATTGGTCCAGTAAGTGACTCACGGTGTACACCTCTCAGGCTTGCTGCGGGGTTCTGTGCCCCGCCCACGCAATGGTTGGGTTCGGCTCGACTCAGCAGGGCGTCGCGGCGCCTTTGCGCGCGTACCACCACCAGGTCACCAGGATGCAGCTCAGGTAAAAGCCCACGAACATGTAGAAGGCCGCCTCCGGGCCACCGGTCTGGGCCATCGAGGTGCCGAAGGACTTGGGAATGAAGAACGCCCCGAAGGCCCCCATGGCCGAGCTGAAGCCCAGCACCGCGGCCGACTCTTTGCCGGCATCCTTGAGCGCCTGTTCACGTACGGCCGCCGGTTTGCCGGCCGAGGCTTGCTCATGCTGGGTACGGAAAATCACCGGGATCATGCGAAAGGTGGAGCCGTTGCCCACGCCGGTGGTGATGAACAGCAGCATGAACATCCCGAGAAAGCCGTAGAAGTTGCCGCCCGAGGCGCCTTGCGCCAGGGCATCGGGGCTGCTGGCCGGAAGAAAGTGCAAGACCCCAAAGACCATCACGATCATCAGCACGAAATTCCACAAGGTCACCTTGGCACCGCCGAGCTTGTCCGCCAGCCAGCCGCCCAGAGGGCGCACCAGGGCACCGACCAATGGCCCGAGGAAGGCGAACTTCAAGGCGATGACTTCCGGAAACGCCGTTTTGATCAGCAGTGGAAAGGCCGCGGAAAAGCCAATGAACGAGCCAAAGGTCGCCAGGTACAACCAGCACATCAGCCAGTTGTGCTTGCGCTTGAAGATGACCGCCTGCTCGCTGAACGAGGCGCGGGCGCTGGACAGGTCGTTCATGCCGAACCAGGCCAGCAGCGTCACCAACACAATGAACGGTACCCAGATGAAACCGGCGTTCTGCAACCACAGTTGACCACCGTCCGCGAGGCCTTGCGGTTGGCCGCCCATGACGCCGAATACGCCGAAGGTGATCACCAGCGGCACGCAAAACTGCATCACCGAGACACCCAGGTTGCCCAGGCCGGCGTTGAGGCCCAGTGCGGTGCCCTGCTGGGACTTGGGGTAGAAGAAGCTGATGTTGGACATGCTCGAGGCGAAGTTGCCGCCGCCCAAGCCACAGAGCAAGGCGATGATCACGAACACGCTGTAGGAGGTGCTCGGGTCCTGCACGGCGAAGCCCATCCAGACTGACGGCAGCAACAGCGAGGCCGTGCTCAGGGCGGTCCAGCGCCGGCCGCCGAAGATCGGCACCATGAACGAATAGAAGACCCGCAGGGTCGCACCGGACAACCCGGGCAAAGCCGCGAGCCAGAACAACTGGTCGGTGGTAAAGCTGAAGCCGATGGCATTCAAGCGCACGATCACCGTGCTCCAGACCATCCATACAGCAAAGGCCAACAGCAGCGCAGGAATGGAAATCCACAGGTTGCGGGTGGCGGTCTGTTTGCCGCTGCTTCCCCAGAATGCAGGGTCCTCGGGGCGCCAGTCATGAATGACCGGACCTTTTTCAGGCGTTTGCAGAACGGACATGTTCTTCTCCTTGGGCAATGCTGGAAAACGGGGACGATGTCGCGGGCGGCTGTTTGCCCAGCAGCGGGCGCTGGCGGACTTCACTGAGGTACATCCAAATCAGAGAGACCCAGACCACGCCGTACATCAACATGAAGCAGGAAGAGCGCACGCCGGTGAGGTCCACCAGGGCACCGAACAGGATCGGCAGCACAAAACCGCCCAGGCCGCCCGCGAGGCCGACGATGCCGGACACGGCGCCCATGCTCTGCGGGTAGTCGTTGGCGATGTACTTGAAGACCGAAGCCTTGCCGAACGCGAAGGCGATGCCCATGACGAACAGCAGCACGGTGAACAGCGCCGGGGTGAGGCCGATGTGGAAGTCCACCGGGCCGTTGACGGTCTGCACCTGCAATTGGGTCTGGGGGTAGGACAGCAGGAACAGGCAGATCCAGCTGACCCACAACACCCACCAGGTCACGCTTTGCGCGCCCCAGCGATCCGCCAGCCAGCCGCCAACGGCACGCAACACACCGCCGGGCAGGGAAAAGCAGGCCGCCAGCAGCGCGGCGCTTTGCAGGCTGAAGCCGTATTCCTGCACGTAGTACTGGGTCATCCACAACGCCAGCGCGACGTAACCGCCGAAGACGATCGAGTAGTACTGGCAGTAGCGCCACACGGCCGGGTCCTTCAGCGCGCTCAACTGTTCGGCCAGGCTGGCGCCGGCGGCACTGCGGTGGTCTTTGTTTTCGGCACTGAGAAACCAGAACAGCAGTGCGGTGATGAACAGGATCGCGCTGAAGACTTTCGGCACCAGTTGCCAACTGCCGGCAGCGATCAACGCCGGTGCCAGAAACTTGGTCACCGCGGCCCCGGCGTTGCCCGCGCCGAAGAGCCCCATGGCAAAGCCCTGGTTATCCTTGTCGAACCATTTGGCGACGTAGGCAACGCCCACGGAAAACGAGCCGCCCGCGAGGCCGACGAACAAGCCCAGGACCAGGAACTGCCAGTAGGCGGTGGCGTGGCTGATGAGGTACAGCGGTGCCACGCAGGCCAGCATCAACAGCAGGAACACGCTGCGCCCACCAAAGCGATCGGTCAGCAGGCCCAGGGGTAAACGCACCAGCGAACCGGTGAGCACCGGGGTCGCGGCCAGCAGGCCAAATTGAGTGTCGTTGAGGTGGAGCAACTCCTTGATCGGCACCCCCAGCACCGCAAACATCATCCAGACCATGAAGCAGACCGTGAAGGCCAGCGTGCTCATGCCCAGCACCAAGCCTTGTCGTACGCGGGGTTGGGTCACAGTGCTCTCCAGTCAGTTAGCCATGGCGGCAGACTAGAGAGGCGAACCCCGCAAAAACTTGACCCATATCAACGAAGCCCAGGGGGCTACAAGCCTATGCTGCGCCGTTCTACCTCTTAGGAGGTAGCCTCTACATTCCGTTAAACCCCTTGTGTATCAGCAACTTAATACTCTCAAGCAGCCATTTTGCCGTCCAGGAACAGTCGGCAACTCTTTAGAGGTAGCGCGCCCAGGATCGGCAGCCAAACCACACCGGACGCTCTCCATGCCCTGTTATCCCTTTCTGAATGCGGACCTGCACTGATGCTGCACTGGTTACGCAGCTCCCTGCCCGCGCGTGCCGGGCTGGCGGTGATCCTGATCGCCGTGCTCGCCCTCGCCAGCTCCTTGAGTGCCGGATTGATCGCCTGGTTCAGCCAGGGTGATGGGGCTGCGATCAACACCGCAGGCTCGGTGCGCATGGAGACTTACCACCTGAGCTGGAAACTCGCCGCCAACGCCCCCGCCGCCGACATCGCGAGCATCACCCAGAGCCTGCAAACCCGCCTCAATAGCCAGTCACTCAAGGCGGTGCTGGAAGATGGTCCGAGCACCGCGCTGCACAGCAGCTATGGGCAAATCCAGCAGTACTGGAACGCGGACCTGCTGCCGGCACTGCAGCGCGGCGATGCTGCCGCGTACCAGTCCAAGGCGCCGGCATTCGTCGAACAACTGAACCAGTTCGTCCACTTGTTGCAGCGCCAGAGCGAACAGAAACAGGGCTGGCAGCAGATGATCCAGGGCCTGGCCCTGTTCACCACCCTGCTGGTCTTGCTGCTGGGGCTCTACGAACTGCAATACGGCGTGGTCATGCCGCTGCAAGAATTGGTCGCCGCGACCCAACGCTTTCGGCGGGGCGACTTCAAGGTCAGGGTCAACCACCAGTCCCACGACGAACTGGGCCAGTTGGCCACAAGCTTCAACGCCATGGCCGAGACAATCGCCGACTCCCACCGCACCCTGGAGCATCAGGTCCAGCAAAAGACCCTGAACCTGCAACAAGCTAACGCCGCCCTCGAACTGCTCTATCAAAGCAGCCAAAGCCTGGCCACGCGCCTGGCGAATGCCGAGGGGCTGGATGAGTTGATCCGGCGCTTCCAACAACGCCTGCCCGGCCTGCGCCTGTCCCTGTGCCTGCAAGGTCACTTGCAGGCACCGGCCCAGCAATTGATCGCCCTGCACGGCGCCAACAGCCGGGATGTATGCGCCAGCAGCGACTGCGCCACGTGCCAGAAGCACCATCAGCAGAGCCTGCAAACCTTCAGCATCAGCAACCAGGGCAATGAACTGGGCGAACTCAAGGCGCACTTTATCGACGGGCACGGCGCCCAAGCCTGGGAAACCCAGTTGATCCAGGCCCTGGCCAACCTTATCGGCACGTCACTTTCGCTCAAGCGTCAGCGCGAGCAGGATCATCGCCTGTTACTGCTGGAGGAGCGCACCATTATTGCCCGCGAGCTCCACGACTCACTGGCCCAGGCCCTGTCCTACATGAAGTTGCAAGTCAGCCGCATGCAGACCCTGATGCGCCGGGGCGAACCGGTCGCCACCCTGGAGACCGTCACCGGCGAATTGCGCGAAGGGCTGAACACGGCTTACCGCCAATTGCGCGAACTGCTGACCACCTTTCGCCTGCAGATTCACGATGAAGGGCTGGTTCAGGAACTCAAGGACACCGCCGAGGAGTTCTCCCGCCGCGGGGAGTTCCAGGTGCACCTGCACGTCGATGCCTTGGCCTTCCAGCTCTCGGCCAGCGAGCAAATCCACCTCTTGCAGATCACCCGCGAGGCACTGTCCAACTGCCTGCGCCACGCCCATGCAGAAAACGCCTGGCTGCAACTGCGCCAGGACGGCGAGACCGTCAGGCTCTCGGTCGAAGACGATGGCCGTGGTTTCAGCGGCACGGTCGACCAGCGCGAGCACCATGGCTTGAACATCATGGATGAGCGCGCTCGCAGCCTGCACGGCCGGTTGCAGATCGTCTCCAGGGAGCCCCAAGGCACCCGCGTCCAATTGGCCTTCCAGCCGGAATTCCTCGGACAGCACACAGAAGGTAGCGTCACATGAAACCTGCTCTGCAACACAGCATCCTGCTGGTCGATGACCATCCGATGATGCGGCGTGGCATCCGCCAGATGCTCGAACTCGAAGACGATTTCAACATCGTCGGTGAAGCCGGCAACGGCGAAGAAACCCTCAGCCTCATCGAACCGCTGCAACCGGACCTGGTCCTGCTGGACAACAACATGCCGCAAATGAACGGCATCGAGACCCTGCGCCGCTTGAGGGCCCTGCATTACACCGGCAAAGTCTTGCTGTTCACCGTGTCGGATGACGAAGACGATATTCGTGATGCCCTGCGCCTGGATGCCGACGGTTATCTGCTCAAGGACATGGAGCCCGAACTGCTGGTGCAGTACATCCGTGATGCCCTGGATGGCGCGCTGGTCATCAGCCCGGGGCTGACCCGGGTCATGGCCCAGGCGCTACGCGCACCGGCGCGCCAGCCCGTGGTGGAGCTGACCGAACGTGAGCGCCAGGTGCTGAAAACCATCGCCAGCGGCTTCAGCAACAAGGTCATCGGGCACAAACTGGGGATCACCGAAGGAACGGTCAAGGTTCACGTCAAGAACCTGCTGCACAAACTCGGCTTGCGTTCGCGGGTTGAAGCCGCCGTGTGGGCCATGGAGCATCTGCGCGGCTCCAACTGATCGCCATCCCTCCTTGGAGGTAGGCCTGCCGAGGCATAGGTTGGCGGGCCCGCGCGCTCTACTATGAGCGCCCGCGGAGGTACCCCATGCTCACCCACCCTGCCATCGTTTCAACCTTGCGCCGGCATCACTTGTTCAACCAACTGCCGGACAACGTCTTCCAGGATGTCTGCAACCTGGCCCAGCTCAAGCGCCTGAGCGTCCAGAGCACGCTGATACACCAGGGGGAGCCGGCCAAGCGGTTTTTCCTGCTGGTGAGTGGCCAGGTCAAGTTGTACCGACTCACAGGCGAAGGCCAAGAGAACCTGCTGGAGATTATCCAGCCCGGGCAGACCTTCGCCGAAGCCTTGCTGTTCAGCCACACCCGGTATTACCCGGTGAGCGCCACGGCGCTGAAGGACAGCGTGCTGGTGAGCATCGAAGGCAACCACTATCGCAGCGCCCTGGAGGACCAGCCCAAGGTCTGCCTGGCCGTCCTGGCCAGCATGAGCGTGCACCTGCATCAGCGCCTGAGAGACATCGATACCCTGACCCTGGCCAGTGCCAGCCGCCGGGTGGTCAGCTTTCTACTTCAGGAGCGCGACCCGGGCAGCGATGTGGTGGTGTTGCAAATCCCCAAGCGCCTGGTGGCCTCGAAGCTGGGGATTCAACCGGAAACCTTTTCGCGCATTTTGCACCGTCTGGTGGAGAGCGGCCTGATCGCCGTCGAGCGACGCACAATCAGCATCCTCGCCGCCGACCAGCTAGCCGCTTTCCACTAGGCCGTCTCTCACCCCCCTTTCCGCCACCAGGCCCTTCCCTGCCCGCTCCAGGTTGCGCCACAGCCAGGTCGGCAATACGTCGGGGTCCAGGCTGTCGATCAGGTTTTTCACCGCCAGCCCCAGTTCGGTATCGCCTTCGATGACCAGTCGCCGGCGAAAAAACAACGTGTCCGGGTCTTCCTGGCGGCTGGCCAGGAGCAAGAACTCTCGCCAGTGGCCGCTGATGGTCACGTGCGCCGCGGCGTGCTGGGCAATCTGCAACCCCTGATGGCCGAGGGTCACGTACCAGGACAGGCGCAAATCCGTAATGCGCAGGCACAGCCAACGCCCGCGCAACACCTCGAAGCCGCCTTCTCGCAGCGGCTCGGCGAGGCAGCGATTCAGCGCTTGCTGCAACGCCAGGCGCTGCACCACAAAGGGCACGCGGTGCACCAACGGCAGTAAACGGTCGGCGCCTTTCAACCACAGGGTTTGCTGTTTCAACACAGCCCGACCTCCTCCACCCGCAGCATCCCGGCCTGGCCATGCCAGTAGCCGTTACAGCCGTCGACGAACAACGGTGGGGTCTCGCCCAGGCGCACTCGATGATAGGCGTCAATCACCTCGGCCATGCCCTGGGCACGAGGGCTCAAGCGCAGCAAGTCGGCCCCGCACGCCAGCAAGCCGGCATAGTCCGCCAACAGGTTGGTGACCTCGGCCGACATTGTTTGAATGCCGTTGAGGGTGAACAACGCCTGCCCTTCCTGGCTGGTCAGCGCCAGGCCATCGGGGTAGTCGATGCAACAAAACTGGCAATCGTCCTTCGGCCGGTTCTGCGCGCGGGCGGTAAAGCAGCGGGCGGAGTAAGCCAGCGGCAAATGCCCATAGGCGAAGACTTCGACTTGCGGCACGCTGCGACCCAGATCGCGCACCTGCTCGAGCACCTCGCCAATCAGCGTGGCGGAACACTCCACCGGCGGCACCCAGCGGATCATTCCGCAGTCCAGCAGTTGCGCCAGGGTGTGGCCGTTGTACACATTCAGCGCCGGGCCACCCACGAACGGCACCTTGCGCTCGGCCAGGAGCTGCACCGCGCCTATGTCGTTGGCCTCTACCAGCAGTTGGCCGTTGTCGCAGAGCCGGCGCAGGCTGGAGAGTTCGGACGCGGCTTCGAGCAGCGTCAGGCTGGAAAGCACCAACTGTGCCTGACTGCACGCTTGCAATTCCCGGCCCAACCCCAGCCATTGATCCAGGGAAAACGCCCGGCGTTTCGAACAGACAGTTTCCCCCAGATAGATCACATCCAAGGGCATCGCCGCCATCTCGGCGTAAAAGTGGCTGAGTTGCTCTTTGTCCCAATAAAACAGAACCGGCCCCAGACTGAGCTTCATGTGTCGTCCCTCATTGCCATGATCGATGGTAAGCACCCAGGGTGGTCTGGTTGCCTTCGGACAAGCCGGCCAGCACCCGGCGCCATTCCTCCTTGACTCGAAAGCTGCCGGGCGCACTGCGGTGGGCGTCCAGTGCCGCCCGCCAGACACGCGTCACTTGCTCGACGTACGCCGGGCTGCGTTGACGACCTTCGATCTTCACCGCCTCGACACCGATGGCCGCCAGCTCCGGCAGCAGGTCCAGGGTGTCGAGGCTGGTCGGTTCTTCAAGGGCATGGAAGCGTTGGCCCGCCACCAGAAAGCGACCTTTGCACAAGGTCGGGTAACCGGCAGGCTCATCGGGGCCGTAACGGTCGATCAGCACTTCGCTGAGGCGCGCACTCAAGCCGTCGGCCTCCTCGCTCCAGCGCACGGCCTTGGCCGGCGAACAGACACCGCACAGGTTCGGTGACTCGCCGGTGATGTAGGAAGACAGATGGCAGCGCCCTTCGGCCATGATGCACAGGCTGCCGAAGCCAAACACTTCAATGGGCACCGGACTGCTGGCGGCGACCTGGCGCACCTGGGCCAACGACAGCACCCGGGGCAGCACGGCGCGACGAATAGCGTAGCGCTGGGCATAAAACTCCAGCGCGGCAGCATGGGTCGCCGAGCCCTGGACCGACAGGTGCAAGGCCAGTTGCGGATGCCGCCGGCAGGCGTAGTCGAGAACCCCGGGGTCGGCGGCTATCAGTGCATCCACGCCGACATCGGCGGCACGGTCCACCGCGCGCTGCCAGCGCTCCCAGCCCTTGGGTTGGGGGTAGGTGTTAACCGCGACATAAAGTTTGCGTTGATGCTGGCGGATATGGGCAACGGCGGCATCGAACTGTTTATCGTCCATGTTCAGGCCGGCGAAATGCCGGGCATTGGTGTCATCGCGAAAGCCGACGTAAACCGCATCGGCGCCTTGGCGCACCGCTGCTTTAAGCGCAGGCAGATTGCCTGCCGGGCAGACCAGTTGCATGGCTAATCCTCGTGAAAAAACCGGTCGGGCCTTTGCCCGGTGCCTCGGGTGCACCGCTCAAAAAAAGCCCGCGGCCAGTCTAGCCAGCACAACAGGCCCGGCCTTGACGGCAATCAATTGCCCTCACTGCATCAGGTCGGCGAAGGACAGGAACATCACCTCGTCGTGCCTGAGCACCTGCTGCTCGCACTCGATCAGCGCCAGCCCGTCGGCCCAACAGGCAGCGGTCAACATCGCCGAGCTTTGCTGAGGGTGCAATTCGACGCTCAAACGACCTTCGGCACTGGGCGCTAACCGCGCGCGCAAGTACTGCCGGCGCTTGTTGCGGCGCAGCCAGTCAAACCCGGCCGGCACCGCCAGTGGTCGCGGCAGCACGTCTGTCACGCCCAGGGCCCTGAGCAGGAAGGGGCGCACCACCAGCAACGCCGTAATCAGCGCCGCCGATGGGTTACCCGGCAGCCCGATCCAGGGCTTGCCCAGCACATCGCCAAACGCCAGCGGCTTGCCCGGCTGAATGGCCAGCCGCCACAGAGCCACATGGCCCAGTGCTTCGATGGCCGGCTTGAGGTGGTCCTCTTCACCCACCGATACCCCTCCGGAGGTCAGCAACAGATCGCACGCCGACGACGCCAGGCTCAAGGCCTGGCGGCTGGCCTGCGGTTCATCGGCCATGACCCCATAGTCGTGCACTTCAACGCCCCAGCCGCGTAACAACGCCGCGAGGCAATAACGATTGCTGTTATAGATCTGCCCCGGCGCCAAGGCCTCACCCGGTTCACGCAGTTCATTGCCACTGCTGAGCAGCCCCACCTGCAACGGTCGATAAACCTCGACCCGCGATATGCCTGCGCCGGCCAACAGGCCCAGTTCCTGGGCGCGCAGGCGCTTGCCGGCCTTGAGCAACAGGTCGCTGCGGCGCAGCTCTTCGCCCTCCCAGCGCACATGGTCACCCAGGGTGACGGGGGGCACGTGAACGCGCTTGCCCTCGACCCGGCAGCGCTCTTGGGCAACCACCGTATCGGCTCCGGGCGGCAGCGGCGCGCCAGTAAAAATCTGCACGGCGTGCTGTGGAAGCAAAGGCGAGTCAGCCCGGTCCCCCGCGGCAATTCGCCCGCCAATCGGCAAATACCCACCCTCGAGGGGCAGGTCTGCCGCCCTGAGGGCATAACCGTCCATGGCGCTGTTGTCCCAGGCCGGCAGGTTCAGCGGCGAGTGAAGGTCTGTTGCCAGCACCCGCCCCAAGGCCTGGTCCAGGGAAACCCATTGCGACAACGGCGGTGGCGGTGCCTGACTCAACAAGCGGCCAATGGCCTCGTCCACCGGCATCAGGTTGCCCAGGTCACACACTGGGGTGCTCACGAGCGTGTCTCGCAGGCATCGATCGAGCGCTGCGCCTGCACCTTCAAATGCGGGGCGAAATTGCAGGGGCCGGTACGGCTGTCCAGTTGCCCCAGGAGGATTTTGTTCCAGGCTGTGCGGCAGGCGCCCGGCGAGCCCGGCAGACAGCACAGCAGCACGCCATTGCTGATTCCGGCCAAGGCCCGCGACTGCAGGCTGGACATGCCGATTTCCTCCAGGGACACCTGCCGGAACAGCTCGCCAAAGCCATCAACGTGTTTATCCAGCAGCGGCAGCACCGCTTGCGGCGTGTTGTCACGCGCCGTAAACCCGGTGCCGCCGGTCATCAACACCACCTGTACCTGGGGGTCGGCGATCCATTGGGACACCCTGGCACGGACCTGATAGATGTCGTCCTTGACCAAGCCTCGGTCGATCAGCACATGCCCGGCGGTTTGCAGCAGATCCGCCAGGGTCTGTCCCGACGTGTCGGTGTCGATGGTGCGTGTGTCGCTGATGGTTAATACGGCAATGTTCAGAGGTTCAAAGGTGCGTTGCGTCAGGTGGGCCATATCCAGGGGTTCCCGTAAATGAGGGTATGGCCCAGCCTGAACCGGAATCGTGGCCCGGCCTATTCCTCCAAGGAGGTACCTCGACCGAACCGACAGGGGCTCAAGGCAGCGACCAGTGGAACATGGCTTTGGCCAGGACCACGATCAGCAGCATGTGCACGAGGATGCTGCGGCGCAGTCCCCTTGCGCGGGCGGTGGTCAAGCGGGCGTGGGTCAGCCAATACGCCAGCAGCAGGTAATGGCCAATGATGCTCAGGGCCAGGAGGATTTTCAGGCTAAGCAAGGTGCCGAAACTGCTGGCCAGCGGTTGGCTCAAGGCGTCTCGGTATTGCCACGCCAAGCCGATGCCGGCGCCGTACAACAGCAACACCACGGCGTGCAGGACCTTGCGCGAGCGTAATGCAATCGACTGATCCGCCGTGACTTGGGCAGCGTCCGGCAACCGTTGGCGGGCCCAGTGCCAGATCACCACCTCGAAGAACAGGGTGCCGATAAACCCAATGGCGGCCAGCAAATGAACGATCAGCAGAAACGGGTACATCAGCGACAACCTCCAACGATTTGCCGACTCACCCCGGATGCCCGTCAACCCGGGCCCGCAGCAGCATCGGCCCGTAGCGCCAGACGTAGAGGGCAAACGCCAGCGCCCAGCACACACCGGCCAGCCACAACGCCAGCAACGGGAAAAACACGATCAGCAGCACCCGGCACAGGCACGCCAAGTTGAGCAGAATAAACGCCAGGGTCATGCCGGACGGCGGTTCCAGGGCGCGACCGGTGTGCCCGAGGGTCACCCGGGCAATCATCGCCAAAACCAGGCCGCCCATGGCGCCAATCGTCAGGCAATGCACGGCCAGGCTCGGGTTGATCGGCACGCCCAGATGCCACAGCGCCATGCCCAGGCACGCCAGCGCCAGCCAGCCATAGGCCAGGTGCAGGGACCACAGCAGCGGCACGCGCCAAAGCGCTCGGTCATGCCAACGCAACAGCCGCAGCAGATGTCCCGCCGCCAGTGCCGCGAACAGCACCCCGACCCAGGCACTGGGGTTGAGCGCTGGCCCCACCGCATACAGCACCGCCACCAGCAGGGAACCGACCAGCAGCAACCGGTCCAGCCAAGGCCAGGCGACGACACCTTCGGCCCGCCTCAGGCCGCGCTGGGTGAAAAAAGGAATGACCCGCCCGCCAATCAACCCCATCATCGCGGCCACCAGCCACAGGCCGGTCAGCACGCCCTGGCGCTGCCAACCTTCATGGCCCTCCACCCGCCCATACAGGGATTGGCCGTCGGCCACCGCCAACAGCAGCAACACCAACACAATCGGGTAGTTGCGCGTTTGCCGCACCTTCCACAGGGTGAACCCCATCAGCAAAGCCACCGCCAGTGGAAACGCCAACTCCAGCACAGCCAGCAACGGCCAGGGCGCATTGACCAGCCAGGCCAGGCGTGCGCTCAGCCACAGCAGCGCCAGGGCAGCCAAGGGTGTGCCGCTCAGGCCGGGGCGACCGCTCCAGGTCTGCACGGCCGTCAGCAGAAAGCCCGCGATGATCGCCAGCCCAAAGCCAAACAGCAACTCATGCCGGTGCCAGCCCAACCAACCGCCGGCCGGCTGCCAGTTGCCCATCAAGCCACTGAACGCCGCCAGCCAAAGGGGGATGGCCAGCACTGCCAACAGGCAACCCGCGAGAAAAAACGGCCGAAACGCCAACCGTAACAACGGTGGGATCGCCATCGCTTTACGGCGTTCAAGCACTTGCATAACCTCACTCCTGTACTTTTCCTGACACTTGCAAGCGGACGCTGGCAAGGAGAACCCGGATGAACTGTGGCTGACCCATCACCCGCCATGCACCGAATGCAGCGCCTCGCCATTGGCCTGTTTAAACAGGTTGCAGATGGCATCCACCTGCGGCCGACCGACCGGAAGAATGCAGATGAAACGCTCGGACAGCTCAATCAGGCCATCACGGTTCAACTGCTCCAGCACTGGCCAGGCGGAAGAAAAATACTGTCGAAAATTCATCCCGTAGCGGGTTTCGATGGCCTGGATATCCAGCTCCAAATCACACGCCAGTCGCTCCATGACCCGTTGCCGAACCTGGTGACCCGCCTCGCAACGCCAGCCACGGTGGGTCGGCAACTGATCGCGCTGCAGTTGCCGGCTGTAGCGTTCAAGCTCAGCGCTATTCTGCGTGTACAATTCGTCGATCTGGCTGATCGCCGCCACGCCGAAGCCGATCTGATCGCAATAGCCATGACGGGTGAAGCCTTCACAGGTGCGGCGTAACCGGCCTCGCTCCTGGGCAATCGCCAGGTCGTCATCGGCCCGCACAAACTGGCCCAGGCCAATGTAGTGGTAGCCCGCACCGATCAACTGGTCAAAGCAGCTTTGGCGCATCGCGGCCTTGTCGTCCTCGGCGCACAGGGCCACCGCGTTGTCGCGGTTCAATGAACGATAGCGTTGGGGCGGCCGGGCATAGTCGAACACCAGCAGCCTGTCCGGCTCCAACTCGATCAGGGTCGCCAGTTTCAGCGCAAAGCTCTCTGGCGTCTGCCAGGCCCGGCCAAACCCCAGGTCGACGTTGACGGAGCGATAACCAAAGGTTCGTGCGGCATCGATCAGCGACTCAATGGGTGCCGGGTCCTGACAACGGGCCAACGACCCGGCACTGTCGCCCTCCCGGTCCGGAATGCCGATGCTGACATGCTTGAAGCCCAGGTCGCGCAGCACGCCCATGGTCGACCAATCGGTGGTGTTGAGGTCGACATCGATGCTGCAATCAACGCACTCATGCCCCGGGAAGTTGAAGCGACCACGCAGGTGGCTCATCAGTCGCCGCAGGTGAGCGATGGCCAGCGTCGCACCGCCCAAATGAAACTGCTCGACCCGTTGCCCGGCCCCCAAGTGACAGGCGACGATATCAATTTCATGTTCCAGGCACTGCAGGTAACGCTCGACAGTCCCCCGTTCGCCTGGGCGGTGATCGGAGGAGTCGGGAACAGGGAAGGAAGCCCTCAGGTTGCCCGGCACCTGTACGTTCAGGGACAAGGGGCGGCGCTTCTGGCGACTGCTGCGCAGGGCCCGAAGCAAATCCAGAGAACCGATGCCCTCATGAAACTGCTCAGTACCGACATGCATATCGGGGTCGAGTACGCCCTGGTCACACCGAAGGTTCGGCTCGCCGGGTTGCTGAAACAGATTGAGCATGAGGGGTCTCCGAAACGGGCTGCGGAGCGACAGTGTCTGGGGCTGGAAGTACAGGCCTCTTGATGTGTGTCAAACCCAGGCAACCTGCACTCACCACGTCAGGTAAAACAGCCCCTTGGCCAGCAGCACGATGATCACCATGTGGCAAAACAGGCTGCCATGGATGAATTGCACGTATCGAGCCTGCATTCGACCACGCTTGAACAACAACATGGCCACCAGGAAATGCCCCAGTACGCTGGCCGCAACCGCTATTTTTATCATCAGCAAAGTGCCGAAAGAGGAGGACCAGGGCGCGGTAAGGGCTGGCAGATAGCGCAACCAGACCATCCCCAGGCCGGCGCCGAACAACAGCAACAGGACCCACGGCATCAGGCGGCGAGCCCGTCGGCCAACCCCCTGCTCGACCAGCACCATGACCTTGACGGGCAACTGTTTGCGGAGGCTGCCCAGGAACAGCACTTCAAAGAACACAGTGCCGATAAAGATCAGCGCGGCAAACAAATGCACGGTTAAAAACAGCGGATAGAGCATGGATTCTCGCTCTCAAGGGGTCGGCGCAATGGGTCGAGGTGGAATCACCTTCAAGGCTCAACACCGATTGCCGGAGGCTCACGGTTTTAGCCGTGACACCCACCAGCAGCGGGCTGCGCCGCAGAATATCGAGCGCACGGTTCCATGGCCTTGACGTTAATCAAGCCGGGCCCGAATCGGAAAACCCAAGGTCCTCGCCTGCCAGCCTGGCTGGCACTGACGGCCCATCGTTGGCCGCTCAGACCGCCGATACCGCCATCGAGTGAGGGCATTCAGGGTGTGCTGGCCCCGACACAGAGCTTCGCCGGCCTTACCGGTGATGCCTCTCGCCGGGATGCCCGCCCACTACCCACCTATCGAGCCTCATACTCCGCCTTTAACAGCCGCTTCATCAGCTTGCCGGTGGGTTCACGCGGCAATGTCGCGCGAAAGTCGAACTGCTGGGGGCATTTGACCCCGCCCAGGCCTTCGCGCACAAAACGCCGCAGCGCTTCAGCCAGCCCGGGCCCGCTTTCGACGCCGACCCGGGGCTGGACCACGGCGACCACCCGCTCGCCCATTTCTTCGTCCGGCGCGCCGATGACCGCCACGTCCTCGACATCGGGGTGGGTGATCAACAGGTTTTCAATTTCCTGCGGGTAGATGTTCACCCCTCCGGAAATGATCATGAAACTCTTGCGATCGGTCAGGAACAGGTAGCCGTCTTCATCCAGCCAGCCGATGTCGTTGAGCGTCGCCCAGCCTTGGTGGTTGTAGGCCTGGCGGGTTTTCTCGGGGTCGTTGTGGTACTCGAACCGCGGGCCGTCGGCAAAGTAGATATCGCCCTGGGTGCCCCGCGGCAGTTCTTCACCGTCCGGCCCGACGATTTTCACCGTGCCGAGGACCGCACGCCCTACGGAACCGGGTTTACTCAGCCACTGCTGCGAGTCGAGCGCGGTGATGCCGCACATTTCGGTGCCGGAGTAATACTCGTGAATGATCGGCCCCCACCAGTCGATCATGGCCTGCTTGACCGGCACCGGGCAGGGGCCGGCAGCGTGTACCACGGCACGCAGTGAACGGTGGCTGTAGGCCTGCCGTACGGTTTCGGGGAGTTTGAGCAGGCGCACGAAGTGGGTCGGCACGAAGGTCGAATGGGTAATGCGGTACTGCTCGATCAACTGCAGGGCCTGCTCGGCGTCGTAGCGTTCCATGATCACCACGGTGCCGCCCAAGCGCTGAATCACCATGGCCCAGCGCAGCGGCGCCGCGTGGTACAGCGGCGAGGTCGACAGGTAGCGGCTGTCGGCGTCCATGCCATACAGGCTTTGGCCCATGTTCATCAGCGGCGTGACTGCATCGATCGGCCCGTCGGGTAGCTGTGGCTTGACGCCTTTGGGGCGGCCGGTCATGCCCGACGAATAGAGCATGTCGCCACCCGCCGTGGCGTCCGCGACCTCGGTGGTCGGGTAGCTTGAGCGGGCCTGGGCAAAGGGTACGCGCCCCGGCGCCGAGCTGAACAACTGCACGCCCTCGACACCGGCCAGCCCGGCCGCCTGCTCGGCAACCGCCGCCAGGGCGTCGCTGGCAATCAGTACCTTGGCCCCGGAGTTGGCGACCACATAGGCCAGGTCCGCCGCCGAGGATTTGCAGGAGATCGCCGTCAGGTACAGGCCAACGCGCTGGGTGGCCCAGGCAACGGTGAAGATGTCGAAGCCGTTTTCCAGCAGCACGGCAACGCAGTCGCCACGGACCAGGCCAAGGTCGCGCAGCAGGTGCGCCCCCTGGTTGGCCAACTGGTCCAGCTCACGGTAGGTGAGCACCTGGTTGCTGGCGGCCAAGACGCACGCCGGTTTATCCGGCCGGGTGCGCGCGTGGGTAATGGGGTGCATGGCTGTTCCTCGTTTTTATCGTTATGGGGTCGCGTGCTTCACGGTCAATCAGCGCCCGGTCCAGACCGGCTGACGCTTTTCAGCAAACGCCTGCGGGCCTTCGATGGCATCGCTGGAGGCCAGCATTGCTTGCATCTGCGGGTAGTCCCATTCATCCACCAGAGCCCGCTCGATGGGCGTGTCCAGCCCGCGTAGCACCGCCTCTTTGGTGGCCCGCACCGACAACGGGCTGCAGGCCATGATGGCCTCGGCCCAACGCCGCGCCGCCGTCAGGACGTCGTCTTCGGCCACTTCATTGACAAACCCCAGCTCGCGCCCTTCCTGCGCGCTGACACGCCGGCCGGTGAGCAGCATGCCCATGCTGTGCTTCAGGCCGATCAAACGCGGCAGGCGCTGCAGGCCACCGGCCAGCGCCGCGAGCCCGACTTTCGGCTCCGGCAGGGCGAACACGGCGTGGGGCGAGGCAATGATCAGGTCGCAAGCCAGCGCCAACTCGAAACCTCCGCCCATGGCGACGCCGTTGACCGCTGCGATCACCGGCTTGTTCAGGTCAAACCGGGCACTCAGGCCTGCAAAGCCCTTGGTCGGGGTCACCAGCCCGCCGCCATTGGCTTGCTGCTTGAGGTCATGGCCAGCGCAAAACGCCTTGCTGCCGGCACCGGTGATGATGGCCACCCATTGCTGCTCATCGTCGGCAAAGGCGTCGAACGCCTGCTGCAGTTCTTCATGGGCGGCGGCGTTCAATGCGTTATGGCTGTCGGGCCGCTGGAGGGTCACCAGCGTCAGGTGCCCTTCCCGTTCGACGCTGATGTATTGGTAAGTCATTGGCCGGCCCCCGGTGTGTGATCGAGCATGCCGGCCAGCCGCTGCTGAATGATGGCCTGGGCATCGCTGACGATGCGTTCAAGCAGCTCGGCGCAACTGGGGATGTCGCGAATCAGGCCCTGGACCTGCCCGGCCCAGACCAGGCCCGCATCCAGGTTGCCGGTTTCGAGCGCTTCTCGCCCCTTGGCGCCGGAGACATAAGCGCGAATGTCGTCGAAGCTGGCGCCGATGGCCTGTGACAGCTCCACCACCTTGTCCGAAACACTGTTGCGGGCCACCCGGCCGGTGTTGTGAAAGTTGCGGAAAATCAGGTGCGTGGCGCGCTCATCGTTGTTCACCAAAAACTGCTTGATGGCCTCATGAATCGGCGCCTCACGGGTGGCACAGAAACGCGTCCCCATGTTGATGCCCTCAGCGCCCAACGCCAGGGCCGCCGCCAGCCCCCGGCCATCGCCGAAGCCGCCGCTGGCGATCATGGGAATGTGGATCTGGTCGGCTGCCGCGGGAATCAGCACCAGCCCTGGAATGTCGTCTTCGCCGGGGTGCCCGGCGCACTCAAAACCGTCGATGGAAATGATGTCCACGCCCATGCGCTGGGCCGACAAGGCATGGCGCACCGCCGTGCACTTGTGAATCACCGTCAGGCCACTGGCCTTGAAGGCCTCCACATGTTCCTGGGGTTTGTTGCCGGCGGTTTCGACGATGCGCACACCGCTGTCGATGATGGCTTGGCGGTACTCGGCATAGGGCGGCGGATTGACCGATGGCAGAAGGGTCAGGTTCACCGCGAACGGCTTGTCCGTCAGGCTGCGGCACCGTTCGATTTCCCGGCGCAGGTCGTCAGGTGTCGGTTGGGTCAGTGCCGTCAGGGTACCCAGTCCGCCGGCGTTGGACACAGCACTGGCCAGCTCCGCCCGTCCGACCCACATCATCCCGCCTTGAACGATGGGGTGGCGAATGCCAAGCATCTCGGTCACGCGATTACGAAAAGCCATCTCAGAGCACCTCCACAATAGTGACGTTGGCCATGCCGCCGCCTTCGCACATGGTCTGCAAGCCATAGCGCTGGCCACGGGCTTTCAGGGCATGGATCAGGGTGGTCAACAATTTGCTGCCCGAGGCGCCCAGCGGGTGGCCCAGGGCAATGGCCCCGCCGTTCACATTGAGCCGCTCCGGGTCAGCCTCCAGCGCATCGAGCCAGGCCAGCGGGACCGGCGCGAAGGCCTCGTTGACTTCGTACAGGTCGATGTCGGCGATGCTCAAGCCGGCTTTCTTCAGGGCTTTGCGAGTCGCATGGATCGGCTCTTCCAGCATGATCACCGGGTCGCCGGCGGTCACCGTCATGTTGACCAGCCGGGCAATGGGGGTCAGCCCGTACTGCTTGAGGGCGCGCTCACTGACCACCAGCACGCCCGAGGCGCCGTCGCAGACCTGACTGGCATTGGCCGCCGACAACACGCTGCCCTCCAGCAACGGTTTGACCGCACTGATCGACGCCAGGCTGGCGTCGTCACGGATGCCCTCATCGCGCAGGTGCAGGCCGTTGGCGGTGGCCAGGCCGATGATTTCTTGGGCAAAGGCGCCGCTGGCGGTGGCCCGGGAGGCGCGCTGGTGGCTCTGCAGGGCGAAGCGGTCCAGGGTTTCACGGTCGTAGCCGAACTTTTTCGCGAGCATTTGCGCGCCTTCGAATTGGCTGAACGTCTGCACTCCAAAACGGCGCTGGATCCGCTCGCTGAAGGGCCCGACGCCAATCCCGGCCTGCTCGTGGAGCGACATGTTGGAGAACATCGGCACCCGGCTCATGCTTTCCGCCCCGCCGGCAATGACCACGTCCTGCATGCCCGACATCACCGCCTGGGCGGCAAACTGCACCGCCTGCTGCGAGCTGCCGCACTGGCGGTCGATGGTCACCGCCGGCACGCTTTGCGGGAGTGTCGAGGCCAGGACCACATTGCGGGCGAAAGCGAATGACTGCTCCCCAGCCTGGGTCACACAACCAAAAATCACATCCTCGACCAGGGCGGGATCGATACCCGAACGCTCGATTAGCGCATCCAGGATTTCAGCCCCCATGTCGGCGGGGTGCCAACCGGCCAATTGGCCATTGCGACGTCCCCCGGCGGTACGGACAGCTTCAACGATATAGGCATCGGCCATGTTCAGACTCCTGAATGGAAATGGGGTGGACGTTTTTCAATGAATGCCGCCAAGCCTTCACGGGCTTGCGGGCCGTGGCTGACCGCGCTGATGCTGCGCGCCTCCTGCTCCAGGTGGGCTTCAAGCTGCGCGCCATAGCTGTGCAACAACAGTTGGCGCACCCGGCCCAGGGCCGGCGTGGCCGCGGCGGCCAAGGCCTGGGCAATCTGGCGCCCCTCTGGCAGCAATTGACCGTCGTCGACCAGACGGGTGATCAGGCCCAGGTCCTGGGCCTGCGCGGCGTCGAGTCGGCGGTTGAGCAGCAGGATTTCCTGGGCCCGGCGCAAGCCGACCAGGCGTGGCAAGTGCCAGCTCAGGCCGCCGTCGGGGCTCAAGCCGATGCCGCTATAAGCCGGGGTGAAATGGGCCGAGCCGCTGGCCAGGACGATGTCACCGAGCAGCGACAGGCTCATGCCGGCCCCCGCAGCCGGGCCATTGACCAGCACCACCAGGGGCTTGGCCATGCGCATCAAACGTGAGATGGCCAGGTGCAGCACCCCGGCCAACTCGCTGAGAAAGCCCGGCACCTCATCGCCTGAGGCGGTAAACGCCCCCAGGTCACCGCCCGCACAGAACAACCGGCCGGCCCCGGTGATGACCACGCAACGAATCGCCGGGTCCTGGTCACAGCGGATGGCGGCACGCAGGAGCGTCTGTGCCATTGACAAGTCGATGGCGTTGCCCCGTTGCGGCCGATTCAACGTGAGGTTGGCCACCGGGCCGTCAAGGTCCAGCAGTACGCCATCGTTCATGGGCAGGCCTCCATGCAGCGACGTGCCAGTTCAGCCAGCACCGGGAAGCTTTCGGCCCGTTCGCGGGCATGGGCCGACGACGCCGTGCCGCGAATGACCCGGCCCTTGATGCCATGAAAAATCGCCGCCATGCGGAAGAAGTTGAAGGCCATGTAAAACTCCCAGGAGGCAATGGGCCCGCGCCCTGTACGCGCGCAATACGCCGCCAGGTAGTCGGCCTGGGAGGGAATGTTCAGCGCGGCCAGATCGGCGCCCGACAGACCGGCCACGATGGTTGGCGGCATCTGATACATCATCGCGTGGTAGGCGAAGTCGGCCAGCGGGTGCCCGAGGGTCGACAGCTCCCAATCCAGCACCGCGATGACCCGGGGTTCGCTGGGGTGGAAAATCATGTTGTCGCAGCGAAAATCACCGTGCACGAGGCTCGTCTCGTCGCCCGCGGGAATGTGCGCCGGCAGCCATTCGATCAGGGCGTCCATGTTGGAATCTCGCCCGGCGGCAGTGTCTTCCAGGTACTGACGGGACCAGCGACTGATTTGCCGAGCGAAGTAATTGCCCGACTTGCCGTAATCGCCCAGCCCCAGTTCGACCGGGTCCAGACGATGCAACGCGGCGAGTGTGGCGTTCATCGCATCGAAGTAGCGTGGTCGTTCCTCGCGCTCGACCTCGGGAAAGGTCGCATCCCAGAAGATCCTGCCCTGGACCCGCTCCATCACGTAAAAGCAGCTGCCAATGATCGACTCGTCCGTACACAGCCCATGGATGCGCGGCACCGCAAAGCCGACCTTGGACAAGGCCTGCTGCACCCGCGCCTCGCGCTCCACCGAATGGGCGCCTTGCAGCAACGGCCCGGTGGGCTTGCGTCGCAGCACGTAGCTGCCCGATGGCGTGTCGAGCTGGTAGGTGGGGATCGACTGGCCGCCCTTGAACTGCAACACCGTCATCGGCCCGCGAAAGCCCTCGACATGGGCCTGCATCCAGTCGTGCAGAGCCCCCTCGTTGAACGCCATTTCCGGGCGTACCGCACCGGCACTGGTCTGTTGTGCCATGGCCTTCATGCTTGCGCCCTCGCCCAGTCCCGCTTGATTTTCTTGGCCAGCGACCATTTGTGAACCTCGGTCGGCCCGTCGTAGATCCGAAACGCGCGAATTTCCCGGTACAACTGCTCGACGATGCTGTCTTCGGTCAGCCCGCTGCCGCCCATGACCTGCACGCAACGGTCCGCGACCCGCATCAAGGCTTCGCTGACCGCCACCTTGGTCATCGAACTCTCCGCACCGCCCTGGGCGCCGCCGTCCAGGACCCCGGCACACCAGTCGATCATCAGCTCCACCTGTTTCAGCTCGATCAGGTTTTCCGCCAGCATGAACCCCGTGCCTTCGTGGTCGATCAGCAGCTTGCCGAAGGCCATGCGCCGGTTGGCGTAGTCGGTGGCGATTTCATTGGCCCGCAGGCAGGCGCCGTACCAGCGCATGCAGTGGGACAGTCGTGCCGGCGCCAGCCGGACCTGGGCATAGTGAAAGCCCTCGCCCGCGTGGCCGAGCATCTGCTCGGCAGGCACCCGCAAGTGATCCAGGGTCACAATCGCGTGGCCGCCCGGCATGGAACTGTCGAGCGTGCGGGGCACTCGCTCGATGCGGATGGAGGGGTCGGGCAGCGCCACCAGGAACATGCAGGCGCCCTCCTCGGCCTTGGCCATGACAATGCCGATCTGCGCACCCTCGGCGCCGGTGATAAAGGCTTTGCGGCCATGGATGACCCAGTTGTCACCTTCACGCCAGCAGGTGGTTTGCATCATCGAAGGGTCTGAGCCGGCGCCGCCTTCGGCTGCCGGTTCGGTCATGAAAAAGGCCGAGCGGGCGCGCCCGGCGATCAGCGGCTCGAGGAATTGTTGCTTGATCGCCGGGCTCCCCACCTTGCCGAGCAAATACATGTTGCCCTCGTCCGGCGCGCAGGTATTACAGGCCAACGGGCCCAGGGGCGAGAGGCCGGTGCGCGCCAACACCACGGCGGTGCCGCGCTGACTCAAATGACGGCCGTCCGCCAGGATGTGCGGGGTCAGCACCCCTTCCTCGCGCGCTTTCTGACGCAGTTCGGCCGCCAGCTCATCAGTGGGGCAATCGTGATGATCGCGGCGCCGGTCCTGCTCGTACGGCACCACCACGTCGCGCACAAAACGCTCCACCCGTTCGGCGATGGCGGTCGCCAGTTGCATGTCGTCCGTACTCATCGGGCAGCCATCCGTATTGCGCCGTCCAGGCGAATGACTTCGCCGTTGAGCATGGGGTTTTCGACAATGGCCTGGACCAGTTGAGCAAACTCGTCCGGCTGCCCCAGGCGACTCGGGAACGGCACCTGTTGCCCCAGCGAGGCCTGTGCCTCCTGGGGCAGCGAGGCCAGCAACGGCGTGAGGAAAATCCCCGGGGCAATGGTCATGACGCGGATGCCGTAGCGGGCGAACTCCCGGGCCAGGGGCAAGGTCATGCCAACGATCCCGGCTTTCGACGCGGCGTAGGCCGGCTGGCCGACCTGGCCGTCGAAGGCGGCGACACTGGCGGTGTTGATAATCACCCCACGCTCCTCACCCAGCAGTTCGGCGCTGTGCAGGCGAGCGGCGAACTTCGACAGCACGTTGAAGCTGCCATTGAGGTTGATGTTGATGATGCGCATGAAGTCCTTGAGCGGCAGCGCCGTGCCGTCCCGGTTGAGAGCCTTGGCCGGTGGCCCGATACCGGCGCAATTGACCAGGATACGGGCCTTGCCATGCAGCCCTTCGGCAGTGGCCAGGGCGTCTTCGATGGCGACCTCGTCGGTCACATCCGCCTCGATAAACACCCCGCCGATGGCCTCGGCGTGCTGCCGGCCGAGCACCGGGTTGAGGTCGATAATCGCCACTCGGGCCCCGGCGGCCGCCAATCGCGCCGCGACGGCGCCCCCCAGGCCCGACGCACCGCCGGTCACTACTGCTGCTATTGCCTTGGTCTGCATATGCATGGATCCCCTTGCTTTTTTTATGGCTGTTGCGAGCTGCGATCACAGCAACGATTTGAGCGGCACCGAGGTATCCGCGAGCACCTCGGGGGCGATACAGGCTTGAGCGAGCACCAGCCCGCGGCCCTGGACGTAATCCGCCGAGGCATTGATGCAATCCAGGGCGATGACGCGCCCGCGCTTCAGGTAGATGACCGAGAACGCTCGGCTCAACGGGTCGCCGCGCAACACCGCCTGGTCATGCCCGGTCGACAGGCCGACGGTTTGCAGGCGCAGGTCGTACTGGTTGGACCAAAACCAAGGCAAGGCGGCGTAGTCTTCGCCCTTGCCGAGGATTTCCCGGGCCACCAGCGTGGCCTGGTCGTTGGCGTTCTGGACCGATTCCAGGCGAATCGCCAAGCCGTCGGCAAAGCGGTTGAAATGGCTGGCGCAATCGCCAATGGCGAAGACGTCCGGCAACGAGCTGCGACAGCGCCCGTCCACCGATACGCCGTTGCTGATGGCCGCCCCGGCGGCGATCAGCGGTTCGATGTCCGGCAGCACGCCAATGCCGACAATCACCATGTCGGCCGCCAGTTGACGCCCGTCAGACAGGCGCACGTGGGCCACCCTGCCCTGTTTGCCCAGGAGGCAGTCAACACCCAGGCCCAGGTGCACCACCACGCCCTGGGCACGGTGCTCGGCCTCGTAAAAGCGCGACACCGCCACCCCGGCCACTCGGGCCAGCACCCGATCCTGGGCTTCGACCACGCTGACTTCACGCCCCAGCTTGCGCAGCACCGCGGCGGCTTCCAGGCCGATAAAGCCACCGCCGATCACCACCACGTGCTGCACCGCGTGCAGCTCGGCCATGATGGCGTCGACATCGGCACGGCTGCGAATGCAGTGCACTCCCTGCAACTGCGCGCCGGCCACGGCCAGCGGGCGCGGTCGGGCACCGCTGGCCCAAATCAGTCGGGAGTAGCCGATGCGCTCGCCCTGCGCGGTCTCGACCCAATGCTGCGTCGCATCGACCCGGACCACTTCGCAATCCAGCTGCAAGGCAATCCCGCGCTCCTGCCAGAAGCCCTGCGCCCGCAGCACAATGCGCTCGAACGGTTTCTCCAAGGCGAGGTATTCCTTGGACAAGGGCGGGCGCTCGTAAGGCAGATGGGGCTCTTTGCCCAGCAGCGCCAGGCTGCCCGCAAAGCCCTGTTGGCGCAGGGCGATGGCGGCTTGCGCGCCGCCATGCCCGGCACCGACGATCAACACGTCAAAGTGCTGCACAGGCGGGGCTTCATTCATCGGGGGCCACCTCGACACACAGGCCTTCGCTACTGGCGTCCAGGTTGAGCTGGCACGCCAGGCGCGAGGTGTCGCGCCGATAGAGGCTGCAATCGAGCATGTCGGCCTCGTCGCTGCCCATCGGCGCCAGATGCTCGGCACCTTGCAGGACAAACACATGGCAGGTGGCGCAGGAGCAGCACCCGCCGCACAACGCCCGGACATCGTCGACGCCGGCGTCGCGCAGGGCCTCCATCAGCGAGATACCAACGGGTGCACGGACTTGCATCTGGCCGCCATCGCGGCAGATCACGTTGATCGTGGGCATGATCGTTTCCTTGAAATGTTGGGCCGTCGCGGGTCGCACGGCCGGTAAAACACGGCGCTGGGCGCTAAGGCAGAAGCACGGCCTTGATGCACTCACCGCTGGCCTGGTCGGCGATCGCCTGATTGATCTGTTCCAGCCGATAGGTCTTGATCAGCTTGTCGAACGGGAAGCGCCCGGCCTTGTAATGGGCCAGCAACTCGGGGATGAACCCGTGCAAGTCGCTGTCGCCTTCGATAATTCCCTGGAGGCGATGACCAAAGGTGATCAGCGACGCCAGGTTGATCGACACTGCGCTTTGCGGTGTCGGCGGCACCCCGGCAAGGCCGAGCAAGCCATGGCTGGCCAGCGCGGCCAGGGCCGCTTCGACCGCCGACTCTCGGCCGCTGGACTCAAAGGCAAAATCCACGCCCAAGGGCAGGATTTCACGGATGCGCGCGGCCACGTCACAGGCCGTGGGGTCAATCACGTGATGCGCGCCCAAGGTCAAGGCCAGTTCGCGACGCCCATGCTGCGGCTCGACCAGGATCACCGTGGCACAGCCTTGAATCTTCGCTGCCATCACCGCCGCCAAGCCCACCGGGCCACCGCCGAAAATCGCCAGGGTCGAGCCTGCCGGGCACGCCATGGAGCGCATGACGGCGCCGGCCCCGGTCTGCAAGCCACAGCCCAGCGGCCCGAGGATCTCCAGCGGCAGTTGCTCATCGTCGATCTTGACGACATTGCGCTCCGTGGCCAGGGCGTGACTGGCAAAGGACGATTGGCCGAAGAAGTTCGACGAAACTCGCTCATCACCGATGTGAATCGCCGCTGAACCGTCTTCACGGGCCCCGCTGTAGTTCAGTTGAGGAAAGGTCTGGCAGTACGACGGCAACTGTTCGTGGCAACGCGGGCAGTGACCACAGTGGGCAAAGCTGATCACCACCCGATCCCCGGGAGCCACCCGAGTAACGTGCCGCCCCACTTGCTCAACGATGCCCGCCCCTTCATGGCCCAGTACCGCCGGCAAGGCGATCGGGATGAACTGGTCACGGGCGACCAAATCGGTGTGACACAACCCGACGCCCACAATGCGGACCAGCACTTCGTCGTCCCGGGGCCCATCGAGCTGAGCCTGCTCAACGGTAAATGGCGCGTGCGCCTTACGAGCTACAGCAGCTTTTATCTGCATAGTGAGTACCTGCTAATAATTGTTATGGGGTGCGCGATGGCGGTGTTCAGGCCAGGGACATGACGATCGATTTGGGCTCCAGGTAGGCCTCCAGCACTTCCATGCCGTTTTCCCGGCCCAGCCCGGAGCGCTTCATGCCGCCAAACGGAAAACCGGGGTCGGCCAGTAACGCGCAGTTCACAAAAACGGTGCCGGCATCGAGCCTGGCGGCGGTCCGATGGCTGGTTGCCAGATCACGGCTCCAGACATGGGCGGCCAAGCCATACACGCTGTCGTTGGCCAGGGCGACGGCCTCGTCCAACTCGTCGAACGGTGCCGCGATCAGCACTGGGCCAAAGACCTCCTCGCGGGCCACCTCGGCGTCGGCCGGAACGTCGCGCAGCAAGGTCGGGGCGAAGTAGTGCCCACGTTCGGGCAGGCGCCCCGAGTGCGCCGGGTAACGCTCAATGCCCTGGGCCAGCGCTCGCTCGACAAACCCCGAGACTTTCTCGTGCTGACGGGCGCTGATCAGCGGCCCGAGCTGGCTGGCCGGATCGTGGCTGGCGCCGATGTTCAGCGACCCTGCCACGCCGGCGATTCCCTCCAGCACCTGCTCATAGACCGCGCGCTGGACGTACAGGCGAGTGCCGGCGTAGCACACCTGGCCGCTGTTGAAGAAGCACGCCATGGCGGCCTGGGGAATGGCCCGGGCAAGGTCGGCGTCCTTGCAGATAATGGTCGGCGACTTGCCCCCCAGCTCCAGGGTCACGCGCTTGATGTCCGCCACCGACGCCTGCAGCACCGATTGTCCGGTGGCGGTGGAACCGGTGAAGGCGACTTTGGCGATACCCGGATGGGCCGCCAGTGCCGCGCCCGCCGCCCCGCCGCCGGTGACCACGGACAAGACCCCCGGTGGCAGCCCGGCTTCCAGGGCGATCTGTGCCAGGCGCAAGGCGCTCAGGGAGGTTTCCGGGGCAGGCTTGAGCACCACGGTGCAGCCGGCGGCCAGGGCCGGGGCGATTTTCCACATGGCCAGTACCAGGGGAAAATTCCACGGGGTAATCGCCGCCACCACGCCCACGGGTTCGCGCCGGGTGTACACGTGAAAATCGCCCGGCGTGACGCTCAGGTTTCCGGCACGCCCGGCCAGTTTCGTCGGCCAGCCGGCAAAAACCCGCAACCAGCTGACCACGGCCGGCAGATCGACGCCGCTGGCGATGCTGATGGGCTTGCCCGTGTCCAGGGCTTCCAACTCGGCCAGACGAGTTGAGTCGGCCTCAATGGCATCGGCAAAGCGGTGCAGCAAACGCTCACGGGCCAGGGGCGTGATGCCCCGCCAGGCAGCGCTTTCGAACGCCGCGTTGGCGGCACCGACAATCGCATCGACATCCTCGACCGTGGCGTCGGCAATTTCAGTGATGGTCTGGCCGCTACACGGGTCTTCATCCACCAGTACGGCCTGGGTGATCAGGCGTTCGGAACCGGCATACAGCGCCCGCTCCGGCAGTTCGAGTTTCGGGAAAGGCAACATGATCATTCTCCTGTGCAACCACGGCGCCGAAAGTCGGTGGGGGTTTCGCCCACCTGCTGGCGGAACAATCGCGTGAAGTGCCCTTGGGTCTTGAAGCCCAGTGCGTCGGCGATCGCCATGATCGACAACCGCGAGTTGCGCAACATGTCCTCGGCCACCCGCAACTTGCTGCGAACCACGTACTGGTGCGGCGTGGTGCCCATGGCGTTGCGGAACATGCGGCAGAAGTGCGAGGGCTTCATGCCGGCGAGCATTGCCAAGGACTCCAGGCTGAAGTCCGCTTCGGGGCACTCGCGGATCTTCGTCAACACCGCGTGCAAGCGATGGGGCGACGACAGGGTGCAGGGTATCTGCGTCGGCGCGATGCCCACACCACGGCTCAAGTGCGCCTTGAACGCGGCGAACAGGGCCTCGATGTAGGTGTTGCGTTCAAGCGTCTCCTCCTCGTAGAGCTGGGTGAGAATCTGCCGGACCAGCGCGATGCCGAACGGATCGGTGTAGGCAAAGCGCAAGGGAATCTCATGCTGCGCCAATGAATGGGGGCCGACGCCCACGCTGAGGGTCACCACATCCAGCTCGCCATCGACCAACCAGCGCGACCCCATGCCCTGGGGCACGACGGTGGCGTCGCTGGGTTTTGAGCACACGTCGCTCCAACTGCCGCGCTCCCACATGCGTACTTGTTGCTTGCCGCCAATGTGCGCCACGTACAAAGAGCTGGGTAAAGCCGGCAGTTGGTAATGACCGACAAATTGACGCCAGCGGGTAAGTTGCCAGCCCTGCTCGGTCGAGCGGTACGACACATCGGGCGGGCAACACAGGGCGTCGCTGATAATCGCCTCGCTGGTCCAGGTTTCTCGTGGCCTTTGCATAATCGACTACCTCGGGACCAGAACGACGTTGAGGTTTTTCAGACCATTGAGAAAGTTGGAACGAAAGCGGCGGGACGCCGAACACAATTCAAAACGCTGGACCCGTCGAGCGAGGATGCGAAACACCACCCGCAACTGCATCTCGGCCAACCGCGAGCCCACGCACACGTGCTGCCCCGAGCCGAACCCCAGATGCTGCGGCCCGGTGCGGGTCACGTCGAACTGGTCGGCATTGGCAAACACCGCTTCATCACGGTTGCCCGAGATGTACCAGAGCACCACCTTGTCGCCCTTGGCGATGGCCTGGCCGCCGATGACCGTGTCTTGCATCGCGGTCCGACGCATGTGCATCACTGGGCTGGCATGACGCACCATCTCGGCGGCGGCCGTTTTCAGCAGGTCGGGGTTGTCCACCAGGCGCTGCCATTGCTCGGGCTGCTGGGCAAAGGTGACGATGGTGTGGCTGATGGAGTTGCGGGTCGTCTCGTTGCCACCGACCAGGGTCAAAATCAGGTTGGCGATAAAGTCCCGCAACGAAGCGCTGCGGCCATCGACCTGGGCATGGGCCAGCAGCGACGCGATGTCCGGGCCTGGGTTGGCCAGGCGGTCTTCGAACAGCGTCTGCGAGAACGCCATGAACTCCCCCAGGACCTTGCCCAGCGCCTCGGGCGACTGGCGAAATTCAGGGTCATCCTCACCCACAAAGGCATTGGTCCAGTGGTACAGGTCGTGCCAGGTTTCTTCCCCCAAACCCAAGAGTTCAGCCAGGGTCAGCAGCGGCAAAGGAGCCGACAGCAACGGCACCAGGTCCACCGGTTCGCCCAGGGGGATCTTGTCGATCAAGGCCTCGGCACGGGCCTCAATGCGTTGTTCGATATCCCCCAGGCGGGCCGGAGACAGCGCCGGCATCACCACCTTGCGGTACTGGGTGTGCACGGGTGGATCGGTGGAAATGAACGGCACGCCAATGGCCGAGTCACCGGCATTGGTGAGGCCGACTTCGTTTTCGTTGAAAATCCGATGGCCACCGTTTTCATGGGCCGAAGAGAACAACAGCGGCTGGCGCGAGACTTCGACGATGTCGGCATGACGCAGGATCGCCCAGAACCCGGCGCCATCGGCTTCGGGGTTCCAATACACAGGCTGTTCCTGGCGCAGTCGGGCAAACACTTCGTGGGGCACCCGATTGACATAGAGGTCGGGGCTTTTCAAATCGGGGCGCTGATCAAGATCAGCGTTCGCAAGGTCGGACGTGAGAACAGGCATATTCTCTGACTCCATCGGGGCCCTCGACGGGCTTTTATTATTGGGCTATGCAACAAGGTAGAGCGAAGCAGCGGCAGGGTCTATACACAGAATTACCGCCGTTTTTGTCTATTCCTGCAGTGCACTTGGAGGGCGGTTCTATCCAGTCTTTTGCTCGGTTGTCCGCTTATATCGACGCACTGTTCAGAACAACTTCGCCAGGCGCAGCTGCACGACGTAATCATTCTTGAAGCCACCCTTGACGTTGATATCTCGACCGAGCATCCCTTCGATTTGCGAGGTGGCCGATATCCACTTGCCCGCAAACAGTCGCAGTTGATCATTACGGGTCTTGGTCCCGGTGTAATCATCATCCAGGTAACGTTTACCGCCGTAGCGTCCCGAATAACCAAAGGTCAGCGAGTCCGTCGGGTTGAACTGGTAACGCAGATAGGTTTGCAACTGGGTGGCCGGATCAACCGAGTCTTTTATTCCTCGGTCAGTGCTGTCGCGACGAAAAGCCACATCCAGGTAAGCGTCCAGGTAAAAGCCGTGCCCCAGCCCCTGGGTCATCCCCAACTGCGGGGTAAACACCCAGGCGCCCCCACCGATGGAGACATCACGCACGTCGTACTGCCCCGTAGGTGCGGTGAGGAATGCCGTGATCCCCAGGGTGGTTCCGGTGGGTTCCATGGAAGCCAGCGGATAGATCGTGGCCCCCACCGTCAGGTCGCCAATGCCGTTGGACGTGGTCTGATCAACCCCGCCGACACGCGCCGTACGAAACTCCCCGGCCGGCACAAAAAACTGAAAGGAGGTTTTAACGCCCCCCAGGTCCCTGAAGTACACGCCCCGCACAATCGATGTAGCCGCTTCAAGTTTCGACTTCGGCACGGTATTGCCACCATCGACCTTGAACGAGTCGGCCGATTGATACTGTCCATAAATCAGTGCGACGGCAGAGTGATCCGGGAGCCATAAGTAATCCCCTGGATGACCATCGAACGCATAACTTTTCGAGGCAACAGACAGCACTAACGTCGACATGGCAACGGCTTTTAACTTGTTCATCTGCGACTACCTTTTTTATTCTTGTAATGGGTCTACACGCGAACAGGCACAGCGGCCTGCGAGCCCATCATAAGGACGCACGGAACAGTCGACTGGTCGGAAATGACCTGTGTTTTTACCGAATCTTGCGGTGGCTATGGACGCTGGGGTGGCGCACGTAGCAATAGACGCCCGACGACCTTGTCTTCACCTCAAAGGGGTGATGTGAAAGGTTTGCCCCCCGATGACGGGCAAGTGATACGCATAAAACGGGGGACTAGCCGTGGTCGACTTGTCCACGCCTGCCTGCCCCCCCCACCTTCCTCGCGCCCCGCCATTGATGGTGCTGGCCACTTCACCCTCAACTTGACGCTCGATATCAACTCGTCGATGGACTGTCTGGCGCGTAGCCATCGGCGTGCTGCCTGCTCCACTTGGGACGCGCCCTCGCCCCACGGGTGCCGGCCATCAGGAAAATAAGCCTCAATCCATACGACAGCGTTGATAGTGGAAATCACCACAACCACATTGAACGCCTACCAACTGAATGGTAGCGTAATAACAATTTCAAAAACCGAACTAAACCCTGAATAAATCGCTCTGTGAGAATCCTATGCAAGATTGGAAGCAAACCCGCAAAGACATCAACACTCGCCTGGTGGAACTCAACGGCCTGTCTCCAGAAACCATGAAAGGCATGGCTGCGCTGGGCGCTGCCGGCAGCAAGACCCATCACCTGGACGCAAAGACCCGCGAGCTGATCTCCCTCGCCGTGGCTGTCACCACCCGTTGCGATGGCTGTATCGCCTTCCACGCCGCGGAAGCCAAGAAACTCGGCGTCACCAGTGAAGAAGTTGCCGAAGCACTGGGTGTGGCAATCAACATGAACGCTGGCGCGGCGCTGGTTTACAGCACGCACGTGCTGGACGCATTCGACAAGTCGTAACTCCGACAGCTTGGTTTTTAACCCTCAACCTCTTCGAGATTAATCATGAATAAGCTGTTCACCCCTTACGACCTGTCCGGTACTGCACTTCAGAACCGGGTCGTCATGGCTCCAATGACCCGCACTCGGACCCTGGATAACATCCCTAACGAGTTCACCGCGCTGTACTACGCACAGCGCGCCTCTGCCGGGCTGTTGATCACCGAAGGCTTACCGGTTTCCGACGAAGCCCGCGGCTACCTGTACACCCCCGGTATTTACGCCGATGAACACTTGCCAGGCTGGCGTAAGGTCACCGACGCGGTGCATGCCAAAGGCGGAAAAATCTTTGCTCAGTTGTGGCACGTTGGCCGCATGTCCCATGTTTCGGTGCATGGCCTGGTGCCGGTTTCTTCGGGCACTCAGCCGGCGGTCGATACCACCGTCTACGCCTGGGTCGAGCCCGGCGAGTCCGGCCCTGTGCAACCCAGCGTGCCCCGTGCGCTGGATACCGATGAGGTAAAGCGGGTCATCGCTGACTTTGTGAAGTCCGCGCGCATGGCGATGGAAGCCGGTTTTGACGGTGTCGAAATCATGGCCGCCAACGGCTTTCTGTTTGACCAGTTCCTCAGTAGCGCCTTGAACACCCGTACCGACCAGTACGGTGGCTCGATCGCCAATCGCCAGCGTTTCCTGCTGGAAACCATCGACGCGATTGCTGCCGAAATCGGCGGGTCAAAGATTGGCGTACGGTTCTCGCCATTTGGTCGCCTGTACGACTTTGGTGTTTACGAAGGTGAGGCAGAAACCTGGATGAGCATGGCAGCAGCGCTCAACGAGCGTGAGCTGGCCTATATCCACCTTAACTACCAACCGACCCTCGTCACCGCGCAAACGCCGCCTGGTTTCAGCGCGGCGTTCCGTGAAGCCTACAAAGGGACCTTGATGGCTGCTGGCGGATTCACCCAGGCCCTCGCTGAGTCGGAGCTGGCCAAAGGTGAACTTGACTTGATCGCCTTCGGAACCGCCTACATCGCCAACCCTGACCTGGTAGAGCGCATGCAGAACGGCTGGCCACTGGCAGAAGGCGATCGCACGACTTACTACGGTGTCAGCGATCGCATCGCCAAGGGTTACACCGACTACCCGCACTACCTTGCAGACCAAGCCTGAGGACTGACTGCTTCATCACTGGCCACTTCAGACATCAAGGAGCACACCATGCCGCTCATTACCATCAAGAGCATTGAAGGCCTTTTTACCGATCAGCAGAAAGCCGAAGTCATTCAGAAAGTGACGGACGCCATGGTGTCTGTGGAAGGTGAAAACATGCGCCCCCTCACCTGGGTCATCTTCGAAGAGGTCAAGAGCGGGGATTGGGGAATCGCGGGCAAGCCCGTGACGGCGCAAGAAGTCTTGAAATTGCAAGCGGGTCAATAAAGACGCCCCTTCCCCCAAAAA
>NZ_JALQCX010000065.1:0-41655 GCF_023241665.1 Pseudomonas morbosilactucae
GTGCGGGTGATTGCCGCTGTTGTAGGAGCCGGCTTGTAGTGGTCCAGCTTTTTTGGACCACTCTGTAGGAGCATTAGGCCGCGAGCCTTTCAAAAGCAGCGGGCGGCAGATCGTTCGAGGCGCTGTGGCAACGCCGATGGTTGTAATGGGCAATGAAATCCATCACATCCTTCTGCGCCTCGAAGTGATTCTGGTAGCCATTTTCAGGCGACCAATCGTGTTTCAGTGTCCGGAAATAACGCTCCACCACCGCGTTGTCCCAGCAGTTTGCGCGTCGACTCATGCTATGCACGATCTGCTTCTCAGCCAGGTATTCGACAAAGCGATCCGCGGTGTATTGGCATCCCTGGTCCGAGTGGAATACCAGCGCTGAACCGGGTCGACGTATGCCAACAGCCAGCCGCAACGCCTTGAGTGACAGCTCGGCATCGGCGGTCCTGGAAAAGGCCCAGCCGACGATCCGACGTGAAAACAGATCCATCACAATTGCCAGGTATAGCCAGCTTCCACCAACGCGAATGTAAGTGATGTCACCGGCCCAAAACGTATTGGGGGATGCCGGATTAAAGCGACGATCAAGGACATTGGCTGCGGTATTGCTGGGCTTTCCGGTTCGACGATAGTGAGCGTAACGGGCTCGTCGTCTGACCAGTCCAAGGTTTTTCATCAGACGGCCCATACGATGGCGTCCAACCACTACGCCCTGCTTTTTGAGCTCCCTGGCAAATCCCCGGGCGCCCAGAGCACCTCGATGCTCCCGGTGCAACTGCCGAATGGTCTTTTCCAGTTGCCGCTCGAGCCTAGGTTCAGACCGGGCCACGGGCTTGACGTAATAGCTACTGCGAGGCACGCCCATAAGTCGGCAGCAGCGCCGAATGGAGAGCTGTCCTTTCAAACCCTCAATCATTTGATTCGGCCGAACAGCACCTTCAGATGAGAGGGCAATTGCTTTTTTAGGACGCTATTCTCGGCTTCCAATAGGGCGAGCCTGGCCTGCAGTGAATCAATCAGTTCCTGGTCCTGAGGGCGTGTGGGCAGCAAGGCTCCTTCATGCTCCTTGCGCCATCTGGCGACCCAGCGTCGCAGGGCTGTAGGACCAACCCCAGTTTGCTCACATGCCTTAGGCACCGAGTAATTCATCTCAACGACCAAGCGAATGGCTTCAGCCTTTTCTTCGGCGCTAACAACCCGAAATCCCATGATGCTTCCTTAGGTTGAAACTCCTACAGAGTGGTCCAGGAATATTGAGCCACAACAGCTTGCCGGCGATGGCGATCTTGCGGACGCTATCGCTGGCGAGCCAGCTCCTACATTGGGGGGTTAGGCTTGGCTGAACTGGGAGGCCAGTTCGCGCAGCAGGACTTCAGCTTCCAGCACTTTGCTGACTACGTCTTCGGCCTTGTCCCGGGTCAGGCCCAGGCGCTCAAGCATGGCGTCGGGGATCTGTTCGTCCGGGCCCGAGCCGATGCCACGGCTGCGCAGCAGGCGCACGGCCAGGCACACCAGGTTCGGGTACTCGGCGTAGGCGCCGTCGTAGCTGGGGTCATGCTGGAAACGCAGGGCCGTGGACAGCTCGTCCGGCATGTCCCAGTAGCGCATCAGCCAGGCACCGATCTGTTCCCGGCTGATGCCCAGCAGGTGCTGTTCCACGTAGCTGTGGCACAGGTGCGGGTTGACCTCCAGGTGGCGGCAGATCAGCGAGAAGTGCGGCGGGAACACGTGGGCCAGCAGCAGGTAGCCGAAGTTGTGCAGCAGGCCGGCCAGGTAGGTCAGGCCCGACTCTGGGCGCTGGGCCCGGGGCATGGCACGGGTCAGGCCCTCGATCACCGCGGCGGTGTAGATCGATTGCTGCCAGTACGGCGTGGCTTGCTGTGGCTGGTCTTTGGGCAGGCTCAGGGTCTTGCCCAGCGCCAGGCCCAGGGCCAGGTTGATCACCAGGTCAAAGCCCAGCACACGGACGATGGCGTCTTCCACCGAGCGGATCTTGCCGGGTGACGCGTAGTAGGGCGATGCTGCCCAGCTCACCACCTGGGCAGCCAGGGCCGGGTCGGTTTCCACCACGCCGGTGATGTCGTCGATGGTGGCGTTAGGGTCGACCCGCAGCTTGATGATCTTCTGCGCCGTTTCGGCCAGGGGTGGAATCTCGATGGTGGCTTCCAGGCGCTGCTGGATGCGCCGCGCGGTGAAGGCCTGCATGGCCTGGGAGATTTCCTCGCGGTCATCGTCCGGGCGGTCGAGGTTGGGGCGGATGGTCGCCAGGGGCTCGCCGAAATTCGCCGCGCTGGCCTTGCTCAGCATGCTCTTGAAGTCGTCGCGGGTGATTTCCAGGAGCAGGCCAGGCTCGCCGGAATTGATCAGCAGGCTGGGTTCACGCAGCAGGCTTTCTTCATACAGGCACGGCGAGCTGGTCAGTGCAGGCAAACCCGGCAGCAGGCTCAGGCTGTGCTTGCCGAGCATGCGCTCCAGGCGTTCGGTGGACACCGCAGTGAGGCGCCGGCCCGTGAGTTCGGCCAGGCGGTTGAGGTCCAGCAACTGGCTTTGCGGGAACAGCACCATGAGGGCACCCACGGCATCGTCCAGCAGCACGGCCTGGACCTTGCGCTCGGCAGGCAGTCCGGGGCGATCAGCGACTTCGCTGTAACTGATGGCCAGCTGGCCGAGCAGCAACCGGATAACAGACGGAGCGTGCGGGGTTGCAGTGGCGAGGGCAACTTCTGTCATGGCCTGTATCCGTTTTTCTACAAGGTGAAGAGTATAACCAGCTTGGTTAGGTCGATGGTCCATTAACTGAGACGCGGTTCACACTTGGCCGTACTGCTGGCCGTGGCGCAACCAGCGCTCCAGCAATGGGCTGACGTGATGGGGCCAGCGTTCGATCAAGGCCTGGGCGGCGTCACGCACTGCGGGCAGCAGGTCGGCGTCGCGCATCAGGTCGGCGACCTTGAATTGCAGCAGGCCGGTCTGGCGGGTGCCGAGCATTTCCCCGGGGCCGCGCAGTTCCAGGTCCTTTTCGGCGATGACGAAGCCGTCGTTGGTTTCGCGCATGATGCCCAGGCGTTGCCGGCCGATCTGCGACAGCGGCGGGTGGTACAGCAGCACGCAGTGGCTGGCGGCGCTGCCGCGACCGACCCGGCCACGCAACTGGTGCAATTGGGCCAGGCCCAGGCGCTCGGGGTTCTCGATGATCATCAGGCTGGCGTTGGGCACGTCGACGCCGACCTCGATCACCGTGGTGGCCACCAGCAGTTGCAGGTTGCCGGCCTTGAATTCGGCCATCACCGCGGCTTTTTCCACCGGCTTCATGCGCCCGTGAATCAGCCCGACCCGCAGCTCGCCGAGGGCGCTGGTGAGGTCTTCGAAGGTGGTCTCCGCCGCCTGGCAGGTAAGTTCTTCGGATTCTTCGATCAGGGTACAGACCCAATAGGCTTGTCGGCCTTCGGCGCAGGCGGCCCGCACCCGCTCGATCACTTCGACGCGGCGGCTGTCGGTCACCAGTACGGTGTTCACCGGGGTACGGCCGGGGGGCAGTTCGTCGAGCACCGAGGTGTCCAGGTCGGCGTAGGCGCTCATGGCCAGGGTCCGAGGAATCGGCGTGGCGGTCATGATCAACTGGTGCGGGCACATGCGTCCGCCCACGCCTTTCTGGCGCAGGGCCAGGCGCTGCTGCACGCCGAAGCGGTGCTGTTCGTCGATGATCACCAGGGCCAGGTTCTTGAAGCGCACCTCGTCCTGGAACAAGGCATGGGTGCCCACCACCATCGGCGTGCCGCCGGCGATCTGTTCCAGGGCGGCGGTGCGGTTCTTGCCCTTGAGCTTGCCCGCCAGCCAGGCGACCTCCAGGCCCAGGGGTTCGAGCCAGCGCTTGAAGGTGATGAAGTGCTGCTCGGCGAGGATCTCGGTGGGCGCCATCAGCGCCACCTGGTAACCGGCTTCCAGGGCTTGCAGGGCGGCCAGGGCGGCGACCACGGTCTTGCCCGCGCCGACGTCGCCCTGGATCAGGCGCAGCATGGGCTCGGGTTGGCTGAGGTCGTAGGCGATTTCGTTGCCGACCCGCTGCTGGGCGCCAGTGGGCGGAAAGCCCAGGTTGCTCAGGTAGTGGCCCGGAAGTTTTTTCGCCACCGGCAGCGCTGGGGCACGCAGGGAGCGCAGGCTCTCGCGCAGGCGTTGCTGGGACAGTTGGTGGGTCAGCAATTCTTCGAAGGCCAGGCGATGCTGGGCCCAGTGGTGACCCAGGGCCAGTTCGTCGACATCGGCGTCGGCGGGCGGGTGATGCAGGTAGCGGATCGCATCGTCCAGGGGCGCCAGTTGATAGTCCCGGGCCAGTTCTTCCGGCAGCCAGTCGGGCAGGCTGCTGGGGCCGAGCAGGGCCAGGCTCTGCTGGCACAACTGGCGCAGGCGCTGTTGGGTCAGGCCTTCGGTCAGTGGGTAGATGGGGGTCAGGGTCTGGTCCACCGGCGGCGGTTCATCGCCACTGATGGCGCGGTATTCCGGGTGGTAGATCTCCAGCCCCGAGGCGCCCGGCCGGGCTTCGCCGTAGCAGCGCACGCGGGTGCCGCGCTTCAGGCCGTCTTTCTGGGCGTTGCTGAAATGGTAGAAGCGCAGGCTCAAGCCACCGGTGCCGTCCTGCAGGCGCACCAGCAGGCTGCGGCGCTTGCCCATGACCACGTCTGCGCCGCTGACGGTGCCTTCGATCACCGCATCCTGGCCCGGGCGCAAGGCGCCGATGGGCACCACCCGGGTGCGGTCCTGGTAGCGCAGGGGCAGATGGAACAGCACGTCTTGCAGGTTTTCCAGGCCGACCTTGGCCAGCTTCTCGGCCATGGCTTCGCCGACGCCCTTGAGTGCCGTGACCGGCACGTTCGACAGCTCAGTCATTGCGTCGGCTTAACTGGCGGCGGGCGGCTTGGCCACCGAGCACAGGCGGATCGAGTCGGCGAGGATTTCGATGGCTTTGGGCCGTGGGAAGCTGGCGCGCCAGGCGATCGCCACGGTGCGGAACGGCACCGGCGGCGTCAGGGGGCGCACTTCAATCACGCCCGGGGCGTAGTGATGGCTGTCCACCGCCGACAGCGGCAGGATCGAGATGCCCAGGCCGGAGGCGACCATGTGGCGGATGGTTTCCAGGGAACTGGATTCCACCGTGGTGTGCTTGGCGCCGTCGTTGCCTTTGGTCAGGGTCGGGCAGGCTTCCAGGACCTGGTCACGGAAGCAGTGGCCTTCGCCCAACAGCAGCAGGCTCTTGTCGTTGAGCAGGCTGGCGTCGATGGTTTCCTTCTTGGTCCAGGCGTGGCCGCTGGGCATCAGGACGTAGAAGGGCTCGTCGTACAGCTGCAGGGTCAGCACGTCGGCTTCATTGAAGGGCAGGGCGATGATGATCGCGTCCAGCTCGCCGTTGCGCAGCTTGTCTCGCAGGATGTGGGTGAAGTTTTCTTCGATGTACAACGGCATCTGCGGGGCGACCCGGTGCAGTTGTGGGATCAGGTGCGGAAACAGGTAAGGGCCGACGGTGTAGATCGCGCCGACTTTCAGCGGTGCGGTCAGCTGGTTCTTGCCGGCTTGGGCCAGTTCGCGAATGCCTTGGGCCTGTTCCAGGACCTTTTGCGCCTGGGCGACGATGCCTTCGCCCACCGGCGTCAGACGCACCGCGCTCTTGCTGCGTTCGAAAATCAGCACACCGAGTTCGTCTTCAAGCTTTTTCACGCCTACCGACAGGGTCGGCTGGCTGACGTGGCAACGCTCGGCCGCATGACCGAAGTGCTGCTCTTGGGCGAGGGTAACGATGTAGCGCAATTCTGTAAGAGTCATAGCGGGCGTCCATGGGATTGCGGGCCAAGCATACCGGCTGCAACCGATAGACGCACGTTATCAGAGTGAGTGCGCACTGTGACACTGGGCAATCCGTGGTTGTCGGGCCCAGATACACAAAAGGCACCTGTGGGGTGCCTTGGTGTTTGCTTCTTTGTACACGCGTGCGCAGGCCTGACTCAGCGGCGACGTTTCTCCAGGGAGTAAACGAAGGGCGCGACGATCTCGATCGAGCCGTTGTTGAGCATGTCGGCCGGCGGCTTGGGCAGCGGCTGGGCGCGGCGGATCATTTCCAGGGTGGCCCGGTCCAGGTCGGCGTTGCCGGAGCGGCCCACCAACTCGTAGGACAGCACCTTGCCTTCGGCATCGACCACGAAGCGCAGACGGTTCAAGCCCTCCTTGCCACGGGACTGGGCGCCTGGCGGGTATTTCTTGTACTTGGCCAGGTGGGCCAGCAGGGTGCCTTGCCAGCTTTCCTTGGCGGCAATCTGCGACGGCGAAGGGCCCGGTGCCGGAGCGGCAGACTTGGTGGCCGGCGCTACGGTGGGGGCGTCGCTGGGCGGATCCTCAGTCGGCTTTTCCTTCGGCGGCTCGAGTTTTTTCTCCAGCGGCTTGGGGGGTTGCGGCTTGGGTTTGGGCTTGACCGGCTTGGGCACGGAAATCGTGGGTTTCGGTGCTTCAGCGAGTTTCGGCAGCGGCAGTTCTTCAACCGGAGCAGGAGGCTGCGGTGGCGTTACGACCTTGGGCGGCGCGGGCGGAGGCGGGGCCGGAATCGGCGCCAACTCGACCATCATCGCTTGCGGAGGCAGCTCCACCGGCTGCGGGCGCGACCAATTGAGGGCAAGCAGAATCGCCACTCCATGGACGCCCAGCACCACCGCCAGGCTACCGCTGTAACGCGTCAGCTTTTGGCGCGTCGTGATCATTTCTTGGCTGCCGTCTCGAGTCCGACCAGGCCGACTTTCAGGTATCCGGCGGCCCGCAGGGCATCCATCACACTCATCAGGTCGCCGTAATCCACGCCTTTATCAGCCTGGAAGAAGATCGTCGTGTCCTTCTTGCCTTGAGTCCGGGCGTCGAGGGTGGCACCGAGGGCTTCGGCCTTCACTTCGTCTTCGCCTAGGAACAGGCGCTGGTCGGCCTTGACGCTGAGAAACACCGGTTTTTCCGGGCGTGGTGCCGGTTTGGCGGTGGAAGCAGGCAAGTCAACCTTGATGTCCACGGTCGCCAGGGGCGCCGCGACCATGAAGATGATCAGCAGTACCAACATCACGTCGATAAACGGCGTGACGTTGATTTCGTGGTTCTCGGCGAGGTCGTCGGCCGCGCCTTCTTTTAAATGCAGGCCCATGGCTAATTACCCCACTTTCACCATGTGCGGTTGTGCGGAACGCTCGCCTGGCGCGTGATCCAGATCACGGCTGACCAGCAGCAGGACTTCAGCCGAGGCGTCGGACACCTGGGCCTTGTAACCGGTGATGGAGCGGGCGAAGACGTTGTAGATCACCACCGCAGGGATCGCAGCGACCAGACCCAAAGCGGTAGCCAGCAGGGCTTCGGCGATGCCGGGGGCCACGACAGCAAGGTTGGTGGTCTGGGTTTTGGCGATGCCGATAAAGCTGTTCATGATGCCCCACACGGTACCGAACAGGCCGACGAACGGCGCGGTGGAACCGATGGTGGCGAGTACGCCGGTGCCGCTGCTCATGTTGCGGCCGCAGGCGGCTACCAGGCGCTCAAGACGGAAGCTGACGCGTTCCTTGATGCCTTCTTTCTCGCGGCTGTTGACCGAGAGGCGCATTTCTTCCAGGGCATCGTGGACCAGCAGGTTGGCCAGGGTGCCTTCTTTGGTGGCGCTGGCGCTGGCTTCCTTGAGGGTGGTGGCTTGTTTCAGGGCCAGGATTTCTTTACGCAGGCGGCGTTTGGCGCCCATCAACTCCAGGCCTTTGGCGATCCAGATGGTCCAGGTGATGATCGAAGCGATGGCCAGGCCAATCATCACCAGTTTCACGATGATATCGGCGTTTTGGTACATGCCCCACGGCGACAGGTCGTGGGCCATGCCCAGGGTGTTGTCGGCTTCGAGGACTTCATTGGTGTCGTCAGCGACGTCGCCTTCGGCCAGCACAGGGTCGGTGGCCTGTGCAGCGGCAGCCGGCGCTGTATGATCGGCGGGTGCCGGCGCGGCAGCAGCGGCGGCTGGCGGAGTGGCAGGTGCCTGGGCGTCGGCAAGGGCTGCCGTGGGTGCCAGCAACAGGCTGCACAACAGCGCGGCAACTGCGCTCATGGCGCGCATCGGGCTTGGGCGTTTGCTTGGCGAGGCGGAGAGTTGATTGCTTGTCATGCTGGCCGGACCTAAGAGGGAAAGAGGTAGATGTCCTTCTAGGCCTCGTGGGGCCGAGAACAAATGGGTGCGTATTATTGCAATTAATTCTTGTTAACAAAAGTAATAGAGTATCTTTTTTTCTTTCACTTCCAGCCGTTCGTCCATTGTCGCGGCGGGTGCCACCTTTTATGAACGGAGTTTTTTGATGGCCGTCCCTTCTGTTTTGATCGCGGGCTGTGGTGATGTCGGCAGCCGGCTGGCGACTCAATTGCTCGGCCTGAACTGGCGTGTGCATGGCCTGCGCCGGAACATCGCACGCCTGCCGGAAGGTGTGATCGGGGTGGCTGGCGATCTGTTCAGCGAGCAATGCCCGCCGACTTGGCCGGCCAATGAGCTGGATTACCTGGTGTATTGCGCGGCCGCCACCGATCACGATGAGGCGGGTTATCGAGCGGCATATATCGAGGGTTTGCAGCATGTGCTGGGTTGGCTCAAGCAGCACGGGCAGCGGCCGCGACGCTTATTGTTTGTGTCCAGCAGCAGCGTGTATGGGCAAAAGAACGGTGAGTGGGTGGACGAAACGTCGCCCACCGAAGCGAGTGGGTATTCGGGGCGGCTGATGCTGGAGGCGGAGCAGGTGGCCCTCGATAGCGGCATTCCGGCCAGCCGGGTGCGCTTGACCGGAATTTACGGGCCTGGTCGTGAATGGCTGCTGACTCAAGTGCGCCGGGGTTATCGGGTGGCCGTGGAGCCGCCGCTGTATGGCAACCGCATTCATGCCGACGATGCGGCGGGGTTGCTGGCCTTTCTGCTACAGGCGGACCTGCGGGGCGAGGCGTTGGATGACTGTTATATCGGTGTCGATGACGCGCCGGCGCCCTTGGCGGACGTGGTGGGCTGGCTGCGGGAATACCTCGGTGTGACCGAGTGGTCGGAGGACGCCAGTGTGCGTCGCGCCGGCAGCAAGCGCTGCACCAACGCGCGCGCCAGGGCGCTGGGCTGGGTGCCTCGGTACCTGAGTTATCGCGAGGGTTATGCGGCAATTCTCGAAGGCAAGTGCTGAGCCTGCCGTTAAGCCGCTAAAGAAAAAGGAGCCTGGGGCTCCTTTTTTTGCGTCACTGTTTTTGCAGTAGCCATTGCCGTGGGCCGGGGGTCAGCGAGGGCACTTCATCCGCCTGGGCCGTGTTGATGGCCTGGTAGATCTCCAGCTGTTGATCCTTGCGGACAAAGATCCACGGGTTGCCCTGGCCGTTCTGCTGCAGCCAGACATTGTCATTGCCGCCGCTCATGGACGCGCAATCACCTGCCAGGCACAGGGCAAAGCGATCTGCACCTGGCAGCCCTTGGACCGCACCATCGGCCTGGAACTGCACGGTGCCGCCTTCGCCGGGGCCGCTGAGGATTTTCCAGCTACCGCCCAGGTAGGCCGAGTACAGGGCCCGTTCGAAGTTGGCGCCCAGTGGAGCGCCTTCCGGAGCCGGGTCCTTGGGGCGGTCGAAGACCTGTTCCGGTTCGTTGTCGTTGGCCACTTGCAGCAATTGCTTGCCGTCACGCTTCAAGTCGGTGCCGGCACTGCCGTAGAAATCGACTTTCCAGGTGCCGGATGCATCGCCCAGCAGCTTGCCTTCGGCGATCTCGAAACCGTTGGTATAGCGCGCTTGGCCGGCCTTGGTGTTGACTTCCCATTCCAGGTTCGGGCCGTAGGCCTGAAGGGCTTCACGCAAAGGGCCGCCTTTGGAGGCTGCATCGATCGCCACCTGGTTGATCCAGGTGCCGCTGACGTCCGTCTTGGCAGGGTCGCTGGCACAGCCGCCGAGAAGCAGGGCGAGCAATGAAAGAGCTAGCGCTTTGCGCATGGGGAAATCCTTTCAGAACGAAGTCGCGCAACCTGGGAGGTTGCGCCGGATGTGTTACTCGATGACCAGGATGGCGTCCATCTCAACCTGTGCGCCCTTTGGCAGGGCAGCCACGCCGATGGCGGCGCGGGCAGGGTAGGGCTGTTCGAAGTACTTGCCCATGATCTCGTTGACCTTGGCGAAGTGGCTCAGGTCGGTGAGGAAGATGTTCAGCTTGACGATGTCCTTGAACGAACCGCCGGCGGCTTCAGCTACGGATTTCAGGTTCTCGAATACCTGGACGGTCTGGGCTTCGAAGCCCTCTACCAGTTCCATGGTTTTTGGATCGAGGGGGATCTGGCCCGACATGTAGACGGTGTTGCCGGCCTTGATCGCCTGGGAATAGGTGCCGATGGCGGCAGGTGCCTTGTCGCTGGTGATAACGGTCTTGGTCATGAATGACTCCTTGTAATGAGCGGGCTACGCGCGCATGCGGGTGATGCGGATAACCCCGATCAGGGCGCGCAGTTTCTTGATCACGCGGGCCAGGTGCACGCGGTCGTGCACGCTGACCACCAGTTGGACCACGCTGATACGACCATCGCGTTCGTCCATGCTGATTTTCTCGATGTTGCCGTCGGCGGCATTGACGCTACTGGCCAGCAAGGCGATCAGGCCGCGCTGGTGTTCCAGTTCGACGCGCAGTTCGACGTTGAATTCGCCGGTGACATCCTTGGCCCAGGACAGCTGGATGCATTTTTCCGGGTTGTGGCGGATTTCACTGATATTGCGGCAGTTGTCCAAGTGCACGACCATCCCTTTGCCTGCGGACAGGTGGCCGACAATCGGGTCGCCGGGGATAGGCGTGCAACACTTGGCGTAGCTGAGCACCAGGCCTTCGGTACCGCGAATAGCCAGCGGGCCTTCCGGGCTTGGCAGTTGTTCGCCTTCGCCCAGCAGGCGGCGGGCGACCACATAGGCCATGCGGTTGCCCAGGCCGATGTCTTCCAGCAGGTCTTCGATCAGTTCCAGGCGGTACTCGTGGAGCATGGCTTGGATGCGCTCGGCCGGAATCTTTTCCAGGGCGCTGTCGAAGCCGTTGAGTACCTTGTTCAGCAGGCGTTCGCCGAGGCTGATGGACTCGGAGCGACGCTGTAGTTTCAGGGCGTGACGAATGTGGGTGCGGGCCTTGCCGGTGACCACGAAGTTGAGCCAGGCCGGGTTCGGGCGGGCGCCCGGGGCGCTGACGATTTCCACCGTGGAGCCGCTTTGCAGCGGTTCGGACAGTGGCGCCAGGCGCCGGTTGATGCGGCAGGCGATGCAGCTGTTGCCGACGTCGGTGTGCACCGCGTAGGCGAAGTCGACCGCCGTGGAGCCTTTGGGCAGCTCCATGATCCGGCCTTTGGGCGTGAACACGTAGACCTCGTCCGGGAACAGGTCGATCTTCACGCTCTCGATGAATTCCAGGGAGTTGCCGGCCCGCTGCTGCATTTCCAGCACGCCTTTGACCCATTGGCGAGCCCGGGCGTGGGTGCCTTTGGGCTGCTCATCGCCGCTGGATTTGTACAGCCAATGGGCGGCGATGCCGTTGTTGGCCATCTCTTCCATTTCCCGGGTGCGGATCTGAATCTCGATCGGCACGCCGTGCATGCCAAACAGCGTGGTATGCAGGGATTGGTAGCCGTTGGCCTTGGGAATGGCGATGTAGTCCTTGAAGCGTCCGGGCAGCGGTTTGTACAAATTATGTACAGCGCCGAGCACGCGGTAGCAGGTGTCTACTTTGTCGACGATGATGCGGAATGCGTAGACATCCATGATCTCGTTGAAGGCGCGACGCTTGCCGCGCATCTTCTTGTAGATGCCGTACAGGTGTTTCTGGCGCCCGCTGACCTCGCCCTGGATTTCATCAATCGCCAGGCAGTGGCTCAGGGACTCTTCGATTTTGTTGACGATTTCCTTGCGGTTGCCCCGGGCGCGTTTGACCGCCTGGTAGATCCGCGCGGAACGCATCGGGTGCATGGCCTTGAAGCCTAGGTCCTCGAACTCGATGCGAATGGCGTGCATGCCCAGGCGATTGGCGATGGGCGCGTAGATTTCCAGGGTTTCCTTGGCGATGCGTCGGCGTTTTTCGCCGGACAGCACTTCCAGGGTCCGCATGTTGTGCAGGCGGTCAGCCAGCTTGACCAGGATCACGCGAATGTCGCGAGCCATGGCCATGGCCATTTTCTGGAAGTTCTCAGCCTGGGCTTCGGCCTTGGTCTCGAAGTTCATCTGGGTCAGTTTGCTGACCCCGTCGACCAGTTCGGCGACGGTTTCGCCGAACTGCGCGCAAAGCGCCTCTTTGGCAATACCAGTGTCTTCAATCACGTCATGCAGCATGGCCGCCATCAGGCTCTGATGGTCCATGTGCATATCGGCAAGAATATTTGCGACCGCTAATGGGTGCGTGACGTACGCCTCGCCGCTGCGGCGGCGTTGGCCGTCGTGGGCTTGTTCGGCGTAGAAATACGCTCGGCGGACCAGGTTGACCTGGTCCGTGCCGAGATAGGTCGATAAGCGATCGGCGAGGGCGTCTATGCTCGGCATGCTGACTCCTGCCGCAAGCGGTGATCCCGCGCCGTGCTACGTCGACCAGGCATGGGCTTATACAGTCTCGTTGGACTCGTCCTCGAACGCTGCAAAGAGCGGCTCGTCTTCAACGATTTCGGCTTCGGCGATAGCGGCGTAGTCGATCAGGCCTTCAGCAATTTCACGCAAGGCGACAACGGTAGGCTTGTCGTTTTCCCATGCAACTTTCGGCTCTTTGCCGCCAGTGGCCAGTTGACGGGCACGCTTGGTAGAGAGCATGACCAGCTCAAAGCGGTTATCCACGTGTTCTAGGCAGTCTTCAACGGTTACGCGGGCCATGGTCTTCCTCGTAGCAAATGCAATATGCGCGCTGCCCGGATGGGCGAGCGGACTCAACAGTTTAAAAAATCACCAGCGATTAGGGAAGCGCTGATTTTTTAACCAGGCCCTTCGACACGCTACAAGCGCCAATGTAAAGCGCTTGCAGCCGTTTTGGGAAGCGCTGTTTTAGTCCAGCAATTCAGCTAGCAATTTGCCAAAACGCTGTTGTTGGCGCTTTTGCTGGAGCTGATTGGCACGGAAAATCGCTTTCAGGTCGTCCAGCGCATGGGCGAAATCGTCGTTGATGATCAGGTAGTCATAGTCGACGTAGTGGCTCATTTCGCTGACCGCTTCACGCATCCTGCCGTCAATGATCTCGTCACTGTCCTGGCCGCGGTTGGTCAGGCGCTGGTGCAAAGCCTGCAGGGACGGCGGCAGGATGAAAATCGAGCGGGCTTGGGGCATCAGCTTGCGTACCTGCTCGGCGCCCTGCCAGTCGATTTCCAGAATCAGGTCGTGGCCTTCGTCCAGTGTCTGCTGCAGATGGCTTTGCGAGGTGCCGTAGAGGTTGCCGAAGACTTCGGCGCGCTCGAGGAAATCCCCGTGTTCGATCATCTTCACGAACTCGCTGCGTTCGACGAAGTGATAGTTCACGCCGTTCACCTCACCGGGGCGCATGGCGCGGGTGGTGTGGGAGACCGAGACGCGGATCTCCTGGTTGGCGTCAGTCAGGGCCTTGACCAGGCTGCTCTTGCCCGCGCCCGAGGGGGCGGAAATAATGTACAGGGTGCCGGTGCTGTGGTTCATGTCGGTTGCCTTACTCAATGTTCTGCACTTGTTCGCGCATCTGCTCGATCAACACCTTGAGGTTGACCGCCGCCTGGGTGCTGCGTGGATCGAAGGCCTTGGAGCCCAGTGTGTTGGCTTCGCGGTTCAGTTCCTGCATCAGGAAGTCCAGGCGCCGACCGGCAGCGCCGCCGGACTTGAGCACGCGGCGTACTTCGATGATATGGGTGCTCAGGCGGTCCAGTTCTTCGGCGACGTCGCTCTTTTGCGCGAGCATGACCATTTCCTGTTCCAGGCGCTGCGGGTCCATCTCGGCTTTCATGTCGGCAAAGCGGTCGAGGACTTTCTGGCGCTGGGTGGCGAGCATCTGCGGGACCAGTTCACGCAGGGTCACGACATCTTCTTCAATAGACGTCAGGCGCTCATTGATCAGCCGGGCCAGCTCCGCGCCTTCGCGCTCGCGGCCGGCCTTGAGTTCTTTCAGGCCCTGGTTGAACAGCGCCAATGCGTCGGCATTCAGGGCTTGCGGGTCTGTGGCATCGCCCACCAGCACGCCGGGCCAGGCCAGGACTTCCAGTGGGTTCAACGCCGCCGGGTTCTTGATCAGGCCGGCAATCGTTTCGGCGGCCGCGACCAGTTGCGCGGCGCGCTCGCGGTCCACTTGCAGCGGTTTGCCAGTGCTTTCTTCGGTAAAGCGCAGGGTGCATTCCAGCTTGCCCCGGGACAAACCCTGGCGCAGGGCTTCACGTACCGCGCCTTCGAGGTCGCGAAAGGATTCCGGCAGGCGCAGGTGCGGCTCCAGGTAGCGGCTGTTGACCGAGCGCAGTTCCCAGCTCAGGGTGCCCTGAGTGCCGGCCCGTTCGACCCGGGCGAAGGCGGTCATGCTGTGCACCATGAGGTACCTCCGATTCAGGCCCGGTGCCCGCCGAGAAGGGGGTGGGCGGACCTGATTGTGATGAATTAAAGCCCACAGGCTATGAAGGCGCAGGATTGTAGCGCAGTGCGATGGGCGCCCCCAAACTGCCGGTGTGACAAAGCGCTGCAGGTCGTCGCCGTGCACCGATTCCGGGCCCGCTCGGCGTTCCGGCTTTTTTAGATGTGCCCAGGTGTGGCTGCGGGCTTTATAATGCTCGGCAGTTTTCCGTCCCTGTACAGGTGTTCCCCTATGAAACGTCCAAGTGGTCGCGTTGCCGATCAGCTCCGCTCGATCCGCATCACCCGCAACTACACCAAACACGCCGAGGGATCTGTACTGGTCGAGTTCGGTGATACCAAAGTGATCTGCACGGTCAGCGTTGAAAATGGCGTGCCGCGCTTCCTCAAAGGCCAGGGCCAGGGTTGGTTGACGGCCGAATACGGCATGCTGCCGCGCGCCACCGGTGAGCGTAACCAGCGTGAAGCCAGCCGTGGCAAGCAGGGTGGCCGGACCCTGGAAATCCAGCGCTTGATCGGTCGCTCCCTGCGCGCTGCGCTGGACATGTCCAAGCTGGGCGACGTGACCTTGTATGTCGATTGCGATGTTATCCAGGCGGATGGCGGCACTCGCACGGCCTCGATCACCGGTGCCATGGTGGCCCTGGTCGATGCGCTGAAAGTCATCAAGAAGCGTGGCGGCCTGAAAGGCGGCGATCCGCTCAAGCAGATGATCGCGGCGGTGTCCGTGGGCATGTATCAGGGCGAGCCGGTGCTCGACCTGGATTACCTGGAAGACTCGGCCGCCGAGACTGACCTCAACGTGGTCATGACCAGCACCGGTGGTTTCATCGAAGTGCAGGGCACTGCCGAAGGCGCACCATTCCAGCCGGCCGAGCTGAACGCCATGCTGGCCCTGGCCCAGAAAGGCATGACCGAGATTTTCCAACTGCAGCAAGCAGCCCTGGCTGACTGATTGCCCCGGCGTCCAGCAAGGAGAGCGCTATGAGTGATGATCAACTGCCGCTACCGACCCCCTCTCACGAGGTGCGTCAGTGGGCGATGTTTTGTCACCTGTCCGCCTTGCTGGGGATCTGGGTGCCGTTCGGTACCCTGATCGGCCCGCTGGTGCTCTGGCAGATGAAGCGCGAGAAGGATCCCTTCATCGATGCGCAGGGCAAGGAGGCGCTGAACTTCCAGCTCACCGTCGCCATTGCCTCGGCGGTCTGCTTCCTGCTGATGTTTGTGATCATCGGCTTCTTCATGTTTGGCTTGCTGGCGATCGGTGCGCTGGTGCTGACGATCATTGCCGGCGTCAAGGCGGGTGAGGGGGTGGCTTATCGGTACCCATTCACTTGGCGCTTGATCAAGTAAATCGGGCGCGCACAAAAAAGCCGACAGTGATGTCGGCTTTTTTATGACTGCGAAAAGACCTTTAGATGGTCAGTGTCCAGTCGTAGTCCACGATCAGCGGCGCGTGCTGCGAGAAACGCGGCTGGCGCGGCAGGCGTGCGCTGCGCACAAAGCGACGCAGTCCTGGCGTCAGCAACTGATAGTCGAAACGCCAACCCAGGTTGAGCATCTCGGCCTGTTCGTTGTCCGGCCACCAGCTGTATTGATCGCCTTCACGGCTGACTTCACGCAGTGCGTCCACATAACCCATGGTGCCGACAATCTCGTCCATCCAGGCGCGCTCTGGCGCCAGGAAGCCTGGGGATTGCTGGCTGTCGCGCCAGTTCTTGATATCCAGCTTCTGTTGCGCAACGTAGAGCGAGCCACAGTAAATGTACTCGCGACGTTTGCGCCGCTGTTTATCCAGATAACGGGCGAAATCGTCCATTAGCTTGAACTTCTGGTTCAAGTCTTCATCGCCGTTCTGCCCTGATGGAAGCAGCAAGGTCGCGATGCTGACCTTGTCGAAATCGGCTTGCAGGTAGCGCCCGTAGCGATCGGCTGTCTCGAAGCCGAGGCCGTTGATGACCGCCTTCGGTTGCAACCGCGAATACAAAGCCACACCGCCTTGGGTAGGGACTTCAGCATCGCAGGCATAAAGGAAGTAGCCATCCAGTTGGAAGGCTGGGTCGTCCAGTTCAAAGGCGGAGGCGCGGGTGTCCTGCAGGCAGATGACGTCGGCATTCTGTGCCTGCAGCCAACTGAGCAAACCTCGCTCGACTGCAGCCTGAATACCATTGACGTTCACACTGATGATCCGCATAAATGGCCCCAAAAATCACGTGCGTGTATGATACCCGAGGTCTACCTAATTAGCTAAATCCGTGGTATCTGGGGCTTTTTCATGCAGGCGTATCAGCGCGACTTCATCCGTTTTGCCATCGATCGCGGGGTTTTGCGCTTCGGTGAGTTCACCCTGAAGTCCGGGCGTACCAGCCCATACTTCTTCAATGCCGGCTTGTTCAACAGCGGTTCGGCCCTGGCTCAGTTGGGGCGTTTCTATGCCGCGGCCATCGTCGAAAGCGGCATTGCCTTCGACGTGCTGTTTGGCCCGGCTTATAAGGGCATTCCGCTGGCGGCAGCCACAGCAGTGGCGCTGGCCGAGCATCATCAGCGTGATCTGCCTTGGTGCTTCAACCGCAAGGAAGCCAAGGCGCACGGCGAAGGCGGTAGCCTGGTGGGCGCGCCGTTGACCGGTGACGTACTGATCATCGACGACGTGATCACTGCGGGTACCGCGATCCGTGAAGTGATGCAGATCATCGAGTCCCAGGACGGCGCCAAGGCTGCCGGTGTGCTGATTGCCCTGAACCGTCAGGAACGCGGCAACGGTGAGTTGTCGGCGATCCAGGAAGTCGAGCGCGACTTCGGCATCCCGGTGGTCAGCATCGTCTCCCTGAATCAGGTCCTGCAGTTCCTGGAAGACGATCCTCAACTCAAGCAGCATCTGCCGGCGGTGCGTGCGTACCGCGAGCAATTCGGCGTCTGACTGTAGGAGCCGGCTTGCCGGCGATAGGCTGTGCAAGGCGACATAGTTGTTGCAGATGCCGCTGTCATCGCAGGCAAGCCAGCACCTACATGTGCACCGCGTGCATAAAAAAGGCCCCGTTCAATTCAATTGAACGGGGCCTTTTTGTTTTCAGTGCTTAAGGGCGCTTGCGGTTGCTGATCAGGGTGCCGACGCCGGTATCGGTGAAGATTTCCAGCAGGATCGCGTTAGGCACGCGACCGTCGATGATCAGCGAGCTGCCGACGCCGCCTTGCACGGCTTCCAGCGCGCAGCGGATCTTCGGCAGCATGCCGCCGTAGATGGTGCCGTCGGCGATCAGGTCGTCGACTTGCTGGGTGCTCAGGCCGGTCAGCACCTTGCCCGATTTGTCCATCAGGCCGGCAATGTTGGTCAGCAGCATCAGCTTTTCGGCTTTCAGTGCTTCGGCCACTTTGCCCGCGACCAGGTCGGCGTTGATGTTGTAGGACTCACCGTTGGCGCCCACACCGATCGGTGCGATCACCGGGATGAAGTCACCTTTGACCAGCAGGTTGAGCAGGTCGGTGTTGATCCCGACCACTTCGCCCACGTGGCCGATGTCGATGATTTCCGGAGTGGTCATCTCGGGTGTCTTGCGGGTCACGGTGAGTTTTTTCGCCCGGATCAGTTCGGCATCTTTACCGGTCAGGCCGATGGCGCTGCCGCCATGACGGTTGATCAGGTTGACGATGTCCTTGTTGACCTGGCCACCGAGGACCATCTCTACCACGTCCATGGTTTGCGCATCGGTCACGCGCATGCCGTCGACAAAGTGGCTCTCGATGGAGAGACGCTTGAGCAGGTCACCGATTTGCGGACCGCCGCCGTGCACCACCACCGGGTTGATCCCGACGGCCTTCATCAGCACGATGTCACGGGCGAAGCCGGTCTTCAGCTCCTCGCTCTCCATAGCGTTGCCGCCGTATTTGATCACCAGGGTCTTGCCGACATAGCGGCGAATGTAAGGCAACGCTTCGGATAGGACCTTGGCGGTATTGGCGGCAGCATCGCGTTCGATGGTCATTCAGGGCTCCGGTGCTTCAAACAATCAAAACGGTAGTTGGAGATCAGGTGCAACTCGTTTCAGCTGGGCGTGGAACACATCCTTGATGCGCTGCAACTCGGCCTCGTTATCGGCCTCGAAGCGCAGCACCAGCACTGGTGTGGTGTTGGAAGCGCGCACCAGGCCCCAGCCTTGGGCGTAGTCGACTCGCACGCCATCAATGGTGGTCAGGTTGGCGCCTTCACCCCATTGCGCGTCGTGCAGGGCGTCAATGATGCTGAATTTGCTCTCTTCGGTCACATGGATATTGATTTCCGGCGTAGAAATATCATTCGGGAAGGTCGCGAACAGCTCTTCCGCGGTGGATTTTTCCTGGCTGAGGATCTCCAGCAGCCGTGCGGCGCTGTAGATACCGTCATCGAAACCGAACCAGCGTTCCTTGAAGAACACATGCCCGCTCATTTCCCCGGCCAGTAACGCACCGGTTTGTTTCATTTTCTTTTTGATCAACGAGTGACCGGTCTTCCACATTAGCGGGCGACCGCCGTATTCCTTGATCAGGGGGATCAGGCGCCGGGTGCATTTGACGTCGAAGATGATTTCCGCGTCCGGGTTGCGCGCCACTACGTCTTTAGCGAACAGCATCAGCAGGCGGTCCGGGAACACGATGCTGCCGGTGTTGGTCACCACGCCGACGCGGTCGCCGTCACCGTCGAAAGCCAGGCCCAGGTCGGCCCCGGTTTCCTTGACCTTGGCGATCAGGTCTTCGAGGTTTTCCGGCTTGCCCGGGTCCGGATGGTGGTTGGGGAAGTTGCCGTCCACCTCGCAGAACAGCGGGATGACCTCGCAGTTCAGGGCTTCGATCAGCTGCGGGGCGATGACCCCGGCGGCGCCGTTGCCGCAATCCACGACCACTTTCAGGCGCTTGGCCAGTTTCACGTCGCGGGTGATCTCGTCGGAGTAGCGCTCGAGGATCTGGACTTTGGTGATGCTGCCCGGGCCGCTGCTCAGGTTGTTGCTCTTGAGGCGTTCGTGCAGGGCCTGGATCTGTTCGTTGGCCAGGGTGTCGCCAGCGATGACGATCTTGAAACCGTTGTAGTTCGACGGGTTGTGGCTACCGGTGAGCATGACCCCGGATTTGCCGGCCAGCACGTTGGCGGCGTAGTACAGCGCCGGTGTGGGCACCAGGCCGACATCGCTGACGTGGCAGCCGCTGTCGTACAGCCCCTGGATCAGTTGTTCCACCAGTTCCGGGCCAGAGAGGCGACCGTCGCGGCCTACCGACACATTGGGTTCGCCCTGGGCCAGGCTCTGGGAGCCGATGGCGCGGCCGATCCAGTAAGCGGTTTCAGCGGTCAGGGTTTCCGGAACCACGCCGCGAATATCGTAGGCGCGGAAGATGCTGTCAGGAAAAGAAGGTGCGACTTTGGCTGCGTTGCTCATCACTGAGGGTGCTCCATCTGAAAAGGTGCGGTACGGCCGGAAAATGACGAGCCGGCAGGCTCAAACTGAAGGGTATGACGGCGTTTTCAGCTTAGAGTTCGTACTGCGAAAGTGCCATCTGATGCGGAGCGTCCCGTAAAAAACTGCGCAACTTATTGATTTTTATAAATTAAAAAACCAGAGAAAGATCGGCTAAAGCGCAGCCTGAAGGGGGTGGCGGGGGGATCCGGCCGGGCGTGGCCCAGCCGGATGCTCCTTGATCAGTGGCTGCCGGAGTGACCGAAACCGCCGCTGCCGCGTTGGCTCTGATCAAAGGCTTCAACCACTTCGAAATGCGCCTGGACCACAGGCACCAGCACCAGTTGGGCGATGCGCTCGCCGACGGCGATGTTGAAGGCGGTTTGGCCGCGGTTCCAGCAGGACACCATCAACTCGCCCTGGTAGTCGGAGTCGATCAGGCCGACCAGGTTGCCCAGCACAATCCCATGCTTATGGCCCAGGCCGGAGCGCGGCAGGATCAGGGCGGCCAGGCCCGGGTCGCCGATGTAGACCGACAACCCGGTCGGGATCAGCAGCGTTTGCCCAGGCTCCAGGACGGTGTCTTCCTTGAGCATCGCCCGCAGGTCGAGGCCGGCGGAGCCGGGGGTGGCGTACTGCGGCATGGGGAAATCGGTGCCGATGCGTGGGTCGAGGATCTTGGCTTGTAAAGCGTGCATGCGAGTTAAACCTGGTTCAGCCGTTCGGCGATAAAAGAGATCAGTTGGCGGGCAATCTTGCCCTTGCTGGTCTGGGCGAAGAGAGTTGCGTGCAACTCACGGTCAATCACGCTGCAGGCGTTTTCCTCGCTGTTGAAGCCAATGCTCGGGTTGGCTACGTCGTTGGCGACGATCAGGTCGAGGTTCTTGTCTTGAAGTTTGCGCGCAGCGTAGTCGAGCAGGTGTTCGGTCTCGGCGGCAAAGCCGACACTGAACGGGCGATCGGGACGGGTGGCAATGGTGGCCAGGATGTCTGGATTGCGCACCATCTGTAGGAGCAGGCCGTCACCTTTCGTAGGGTCTTTCTTTAATTTTTGTGGGGCGACGACTTCGGGGCGGTAGTCCGCAACCGCTGCCGAGGCGATAAACAGGTCGCAAGGGATGGCTGCTTCACAGGCTGCGAGCATGTCGCGAGCGCTGACCACGTCGATTCTAGTGACTCTGTCGGGGGTTGGCAGGTGCACCGGGCCGGTGATCAGGGTCACCCGGGCGCCGGCTTCCACCGCAGCCTCGGCCAGGGCGAAGCCCATTTTCCCTGAGCTATGGTTGGTGATGTAGCGCACCGGGTCGATGTTTTCCTGGGTCGGCCCGGCGGTGATCAAAACGTGCTTGCCGGTCAGGGCCTGATGCTTGAAGCAGTCGGCTGCGCACTGGGCCAGGTCGTTGGCTTCGAGCATGCGGCCCATGCCGACGTCGCCGCAGGCCTGGCTGCCAGAGGCTGGCCCAAATACCTGGAGGCCACGGCTTTGCAGGAGTTGGGTATTGGCTTGGGTGGCCGGGTCGCGCCACATGGCCTGGTTCATCGCCGGGGCGATAGCGACGGTGGCGTCGGTGGCCAGGACCAGGGTGGTCAGCAAATCATCGGCGATACCTTGGGCCAGACGGGCGATCAGGTCAGCCGTGGCGGGAGCGATCAGCACCAGGTCGGCCCATTTGGCCAGTTCGATATGGCCCATGGCGGCTTCGGCCGCAGGGTCGAGCAGGTCCAGGTGGACCGGGTGCCCGGACAGTGCCTGCATGGTCAGTGGGGTGATGAATTCACTGCCGCCCCGGGTCATGACCACGCGTACTTCCGCGCCCTGGTCGAGGAGTCGGCGGACCAACTCGGCGCTCTTGTAGGCGGCGATGCCGCCGCCGACGCCGAGAACGATGCGTTTCCGATACAGCCGCTGCATAGGCCTGCCTTTCAGTTCAGTGATTGCCGCGTGAGATGCCCCCTCCCCAGGTGAAATCCCACGCAAAAAAGATGGGCTAGATTAGCACAGCGCCCGCTATGGAACAGCGGTGCCGACAGACAGGGAGGTGCTATGAGCATCCGTGATTGGCCCGCGGCGGAGCGGCCGCGAGAGAAGCTTCTGGAGTTGGGTGTGGCGAGCCTTTCCGACGCCGAATTGCTGGCGATCTTTCTACGGACCGGGGTCGCCGGCAAGAGCGCAGTGGACCTGGCCCGGCACCTGCTGCACCGTTTTGACGGCCTGCGCGGCTTGCTGGAGGCCGACCAGCAAGTCTTCTGTCGGCAGTTGGGGCTGGGGCCGGCCAAGTTCGCCCAGTTGCAGGCAGTGCTGGAAATGGCCCGCCGCCATTTGGCGGAGACGTTACGTCGCGAGTCGGTATTGGAGAGCCCGCTGGCCGTGCGCGACTACCTCAAGGCAATGCTGCGCCATGAGCTGCACGAGGTGTTCGGCTGCCTGTTCCTGGACACCAAGCACCGGGTGCTGGCCTTTGAGGCGTTGTTCCAGGGCTCGATCGACAGCACCAGCGTCTACCCGCGCCAAGTGGTCAGGCGTGCCCTGGCCCATAACGCTGCGGCGGTGATCTTCTGCCACAACCACCCTTCGGGGGTGGCCGAGCCAAGCCAGGCCGACCGCATCCTCACCCATCACCTGAAGGAGGCGCTGGAATTGATCGATGTGCGCGTGCTCGACCATTTCATCGTCGGCGAGGGCGAGCCGTTATCGATGGCCGAGTATGGCTGGTTGTGAAAACCCTTTTGTAGGCGCCGGCTTGCCGGCGATGGGGCCTGTGGATCTTGCGTTGATCTTGGGGCGCCATCGCTGGCAAGCCAGCTCCTGCAGGAGAGGTCAGGGTTTGACGCTGACTTTAGAGAAGTCCTGGCGGCCGAATGGGCTGACCTGGTAGTCCTGGACTTCCTTGCGGGTCAGGACGGAGGCCGTAGGGTGGGCCAGGGGGAGCCACAGCGCCTGTTGCTGGATTTGAGCTTGGGCCTGTTGGTACAGCTTGCTGCGCACGCCTTGCTCGCTGGTGGTCTTGCCGGCGCTGATCAGCTTGTCCAGGCCTGGGTCGCAATAGCGGGCGAAGTTGGTTCCGGACTTCACGGCGGCGCAGGTGAATTGCGGTGTCAGGAAGTTATCCGGGTCGCCGTTATCACCGGCCCAGCCCATGAACAGCAGGTCATGTTCGCCAGCCTTGGCCCGGCGAATCAGCTCGCCCCATTCGATCACGCGGATTTCCGCCTGGATCCCGACCTTGGCCAGGTCGGCCTGCAACAGCTGCGCGCCCAGGCTTGGGTTGGGGTTCAACAGGCTGCCGGTAGGGCGGGTCCAGATGGTGGTCTGGAAGCCGTTCTTCAGGCCGGCCTTGGCCAGCAGTTGGCGGGCCTTTTCCGGGTCGTGGTTGTAGCCGGGCAGTTCCTTGGCGTAACTCCAGGTGTTAGGCGGGAAAGGGCCATTGGCTGCTTCGGCAGTGCCTTCGAACACGGCCTTGAGGTAGCTGGCCTTGTCGAATGCCAAGTTGATCGCCTGGCGGACTTCAGGCTTGTCCAGCGGTGGGTGCTGGCTGTTGATGCCGACGAAGGCGGTCATGAAGGCCGCAGTCTTTTCCACTTCCAGTGTGGGGTCCTGGCTGGCGGCCTGCACATCCAGTGGTTTGGGCGACAGGGCGATCTGGCACTCGTTGCGTCGCAGTTTCTGCAGGCGCACGTTGGCGTCCGGGGTGATGGCGAAGATCAACGGGTCGACTTTCGGCTTGCCGGCGAAGTACTCGCTGTTGGCCTTGTAGCGAATCACTGCGTCCTTCTGGAAACGGTTGAAGATGAAAGGGCCGCTGCCGATCGGCTGGCTGTTGAGCTTTTCCGGGGTGCCGGCCTTGAGCAGTTGGTCGGCGTACTCGGCGGAATAGATGGAGGCGAAACCCATCGTCAGGGTGGCGAGGAACGTCGAGTCGGCATGATCCAGGGTGAAACGCACCGTCAGCGGGTCGAGGGCATCGATTTTCTTGATCAGGGCCGGCAGTTGCAGGGACTGGGCGTGTGGGAAACCGCTCTGGGCGATCTTGTGCCACGGGTGTGCCGGGTCGAGCATGCGCTCAAAGCTGAACTTGACGTCCTCGGCGCTCAGCTCGCGGCTGGGGGTGAAGTAGTCGGTGCGGTGGAATTTGACCTTGGGGTGCAGCTTGAACACATAAGTCAGGCCATCGCTGGAGACTTCCCAGCTGTCAGCCAGGCTCGGCACCACTTTGCCGCTGCTGGCATCGAAATCCACCAGGCGGTTCATCAGCACGTCGGCGGAGGCATTGGTGGTGGTCAGCGAGTTGTACTGCACCACATCGAAACCTTCCGGGCTCGCTTCGGTACAGACGCTCAGCGCGGCAGCCTGGGCCAGGGGGCTTAAAAGGGGGGCGAGCAATAGGGGTAGGGCGGCAAGACGCATGGTCGGGTTCCTTGAACAGATCGAAAGCCCATCTGCGAGTGCAGTCTGGAAAAAGCCTTACCCTAGAGATCTCGCTGGAAAATGACTATCTCCTTTTACGTTCAGTGGCTGCTGCGGGGCGCAATTGAGAGCGGTCGAAGGCGTTTTTCAGTGTCTGGATAACCCGCAGAAAGCTGTTGGCGGCCTCTTGTGCGTGGGTGAGCGACGTATGCAAGGAAGGTGTTTTGGCTAAATAAGGCCTTAGGTTTTTTATTCTGCGACGAGCGGTCGAAATCTGCTGTAGCCTTTGCCGCAGGCGTTCGTAGCAAGAAAGTCAGCGTTTTTCGCATTCCAGATCACAGTTGCTGTTGTTGCTATTGGGTCTTTCTGGTATAAAGCAGCGCTCTTTTCTAGGGGCCCGGTTCCTTCACTGTAGGTGTAGCCGGTAAGACCTCTAAAGAAACGCGGCGCCTGGCGCCAAATGACTGAGAGATTAAGCGGCCAACCCATGCCGGGTTGGGCATGTGGTTTTAGAGGGCTGAGGCATGTCGAGAGTATGTCAAGTTACCGGTAAGGGTCCGGTGACTGGGAATAACATTTCCCACGCAAACAACAAAACCCGTCGTCGTTTCCTGCCGAACCTGCAGCATCACCGCTTCTGGGTTGAAGAAGAGAAACGTTTCGTGCGTCTGCGCGTATCTGCCAAAGGCATGCGTATCATCGACAAGCGTGGCATCACTGTCGTGCTGGCCGAAATTCGCAAAGCTGGCAAGATCTAAGGGAGCTAATCATGCGTGAATTGATTCGTTTGATTTCGAGCGCCGGTACTGGTCACTTCTACACTACCGACAAGAACAAGCGCACTACCCCGGACAAAATCGAGATCAAGAAATATGATCCGGTTGTTCGCAAGCACGTGATCTACAAAGAAGGCAAAATCAAGTAATTGATTTTTCTTCTGACAAAAAAACCCGCCTTCAAGCGGGTTTTTTTGTGCCTGTGATTCAGGCTTTCTGTTCGAACGCCACGTAGATCTTGCGGCACGGCTCCAGCACTTCCCAGGTGCCCTGGAAGCCAGCGGGAATCACGAAACGGTCGCCGGCGCGCAAAGTCTTGGCGTTGCCGTCCTTGTCGCGCAGCACTGAAACACCCTGCACGATCTCGCAGTATTCATGCTCGGTGAAGTTCACCGTCCACTGGCCCACCGCACCTTCCCAGACGCCGGCGTTCATCTGCCCGCAGGGGCTGGCGTAGTGATTGAAGACCGCTTGCTCCGGGTCGCCCTTGAGGACTTTTTCCGCCGCGGGGCGGTAGCGTTCGCCCTCGGTATTGGCTTGGCCGAAGTCGATGACCTTATGGATGCTCATTCTTGTATTCCCCCGTGATTGCGACGCGAGTGGGTATGAAGTCCAAAGTCTATGTTTATTAAAATGAACATAGCAATGGCGTTTGGCCGGTCCGTGTCAAATATATTGAAACCACAGGGGCGGCTGGTTTAGGGTGGCGGGTGCCTTTGGTCTTAAGCAAGCTGGCCGGGCAGAATTCTTGAGGGTGCCGGCATCGTTCGCGCGGCACTCCTGATCAATAAGAGGAGGACACTCGTATGACCACCCTGACTCGTGCCGATTGGGAACAACGTGCCCGCGACCTGAAGATCGAAGGCCGCGCCTACATCAATGGCGAATACACCGCCGCCGTTTCCAATGAAACCTTTGAATGCATCAGCCCGGTCGATGGCCGTCTACTGGCAACCATCGCCAGTTGTGACGCTGCCGATGCCCAGCGCGCCGTGGACAACGCCCGCGCTACGTTCAACGCCGGTACCTGGTCTCGCCTGGCCCCGGCCAAGCGCAAATCCACCATGATCCGTTTCGCCGGCCTGCTGAAAAAGCACGCCGAAGAGCTGGCCCTGCTTGAAACCCTGGACATGGGCAAGCCCATCAGCGACTCGCTGCACATCGACGTTCCCGGGGCTGCGCAAGCCCTGAGCTGGAGCGGCGAGGCCATCGACAAGATCTACGATGAAGTGGCGGCCACTCCCCACGATCAACTGGGCCTGGTCACCCGCGAGCCAGTGGGCGTCGTCGCGGCCATCGTGCCGTGGAACTTCCCGCTGATGATGGCTTGCTGGAAACTCGGCCCGGCCCTGTCCACCGGTAACTCGGTGATCCTCAAACCTTCGGAAAAATCGCCGCTGACGGCCATTCGCATCGCTGCCCTGGCAGTCGAAGCGGGCATCCCGGCGGGGGTGTTCAACGTCCTGCCGGGTTACGGCCACACGGTGGGCAAGGCCCTGGCCCTGCACATGGATGTGGACACCCTGGTGTTCACCGGTTCGACCAAGATCGCCAAGCAGTTGCTGGTGTACTCCGGTGAGTCGAACATGAAGCGCGTCTGGCTCGAAGCCGGTGGCAAGAGTCCGAACATCGTGTTCGCTGATGCCCCAGACCTGCAAGCGGCTGCCGAATCCGCCGCCGGCGCCATCGCCTTCAACCAGGGCGAAGTCTGCACCGCCGGTTCGCGCCTGCTGGTGGAGCGTTCCATCAAGGATCAGTTCCTGCCCCTGGTGATCGAGGCCCTCAAGGGCTGGAAACCGGGCAACCCCCTGGACCCGGCAACCAATGTCGGTGCCCTGGTGGACACCCAGCAGATGAACACCGTGCTGTCCTACATCGAGTCCGGCCACGCCGATGGCGCCAAGCTGGTGATCGGTGGCAAGCGCACCCTGGAGGAAACCGGCGGTACGTACGTCGAGCCGACGATTTTCGACGGCGTGACCAACGCCATGAAAATCGCCCAAGAAGAGATCTTTGGGCCGGTGCTGTCGGTACTGACCTTCGACACCGCCGAAGAGGCCATCCAGATCGCCAACGACACGCCTTACGGCCTGGCGGCGGCAGTGTGGACGTCGAACATCTCCAAGGCCCACCAGACAGCCCGCGCCCTGCGTGCCGGCAGCGTCTGGGTCAACCAGTATGACGGTGGCGACATGACGGCTCCGTTCGGCGGCTTCAAGCAGTCGGGCAACGGTCGGGACAAATCCCTGCACGCCTTCGACAAATACACCGAGTTGAAAGCGACCTGGATCAAACTGTAAGCCGCGAGGCTTCGGTGGGTCGGCGCCCTTAGCGGCGTCGGCTTTCGACCCTTATCGCAGCCGGACTCCCCTCAGGGAAGTCCGGCTGTGTCGTCTGTGTCTGATGAAAACAATGATCCACAGGAGCGTGGAAATGCGTTGGGCGACTTATTTCGCCGTTCTGTCGGCGGTCCTGAGCGTCGGCCTGGCCCTGGGCGTGAGCATGCCGTTGGTGTCGTTTCGCCTGGAAAGCTGGGGCTACGGCCCTTTTGCCATTGGCGTCATGGCCTCGATGCCGGCCTTTGGCGTGTTGCTCGGGGCGAAGATCTCCAGCCGTCTGGCGGCGCGTTTCGGTACGGCTGGGCTGATGCGTTTGTGCCTGTGGGGCGGAGCCCTGTCCATCGGCCTGCTGGCGCTGTTGCCCAGTTATCCGCTGTGGTTGCTGCTGCGCCTGATGATCGGCGTGGTGCTGACCATCGTCTTTATCCTCGGCGAAAGCTGGATCAACCAATTGGTGGTGGAGCATTGGCGTGGTCGCCTGGTGGCCCTGTACGGCAGTTGCTACGCCCTGAGCCAGTTGGCCGGGCCGCTGCTGCTGGGGGCGCTGGGCACCGGGCATGACTACGGGTTCTGGGTCGGCGTGGTGTTGCTGGTGGTCTCGCCCCTGCTGCTGATGGGCCGCAGCGGCGCGCCCACCACCGAAGCCTGCAGCGTGACCATGATCGACTTGTGGCGCTTCTGCCGCGGCTTGCCGGCCATCGGTTGGGCGGTTGCCTTGTTTGCTGCGTTCGAAGCCATGATCCTTACCCTGCTGCCGGTGTATTGCCTGCGCCAGGGCTTCACAGAAGACATCGCCCTGGCCATGGTCAGCACCGTGGTGGTGGGCGATGCCGTGCTGCAATTACCGATTGGCGCCCTGGCCGATCGCTGGTCGCGGCGCACCCTGTTCAGTGGCTGTGCGGTGGTGCTGCTGTTGTCCAGTCTGGCCATTCCGCTGCTGCTCCACAGCCCGTTGATCTGGCCGCTGTGGGTGCTGTTCGGTGCCAGTGCCGGCGGCTTGTTCACCCTGTCGCTGATCCTCATCGGCGAGCGCTACCGTGACGACGCTTTGGTGCGGGCCAACGCCCATGTGGCGCAGCTCTGGGGCATCGGCTGCCTGATCGGGCCGCTGGTGGCCGGGGCGGGCAGCCAGTGGGTCAGCGGCCACGCCTTGCTGTTCTTGATGGCGGCGGGTGCCTTGGGGTTGATAGTGTTGCTGTCGCGCCAAGGCGCGTTCGGTGTTACCCAGCCGCAATCCTCGTAGGGGCCGGGCTATTTCGTGTGTATTCAGGGACGTCAGATGAAGCTCAAATCAACCAGGATGAAAGGTGCCCGCGTGGGTGCTGCGCTTATGTGCCTAGTGGCAACCCTCAGCCATGGCGCGCCCAAGGATCCCCCGGTCGAGCGGGTCAAGCAGTTGGCGCTGAAGGAATGCCTGGACGGCAACTATGAGCGCATGAACTTCTACAAGGCCTTCGACCTGCACGATGCGTCCTACTTCGTCGATCGGGTGCAACTGGACCGCGATGGCACGGACCGGCGCACCCGGGCGCTGAGCCATTTCGTCAAGCGCCACACCGAAACCTTCCATGTCGGCGGGCCCCCGATGAAGAACGAGGCGGGTTACCCGATCAACTCGATCTTCGAGCGGTGCATGGGCTTCTACCACTCGGCCGCCCTGGATCAGTTCATCAGGAGCCAATTGCTCAAGCCCTGACGCAATTGTGTTTCAGAGCATGCGTTCCAGGCCGACCCGGGTGCTCAGCCAGGCGTTGATGCGGCGCCACCAACTGCCGGGCTCGCGGCTCAGGGTGTGCAGTTGCTGGTTGTCTTCGGTGACCCAGACCACTTGGCCATCCTGCAATTTGGCCTCGTAGCTCAAGGCCGGCGCCATGCCTTGCAGGGCCAGCGCGCGCAGGTGTTCGGCCAGTTCCGGGCTGTCCACCAGCACCCCGACTTCGGTGTTCCACAGCACCGAGCGTGGGTCGAAGTTGAAGGAGCCGACAAAGGACTTTTGCCGATCGAAAATCATCGCCTTGCTGTGCAGGCTGGAGTCGGAGCCGCCCACCGAGCCGCTGCGGAACAAGTGCGGGCCGCTGCCACCACCGCCGCTGTCGCCCGGCTGGCGACGCAGTTCGAAGAGCTTTACTCCGTGCTCCAGCAGGGCCTTGCGATAAGGTGCATAGCCGCCGTGGACCACCGGCACGTCCGTGGCCTCCAGGGAGTTGGTCAGCAGGCTGACAGAAACCCCGGCATCAGCACGCCCGGTCAGGTACACCAACCCCGGCTGGCCGGGTACGAAGTAGGCCGAGATCATGATCAGCTCCTGGCTGACCCCCTGCAGTTCAGGGCCTAGCTGGGTGGTCAGTAGCAGGTGCGGGTCGGGTTCGCCCTTGGACAGTACCTTGGTCGGAGCGTCCCACAGGGCCTGGTTCCAGGCCCAGATCAGCTCCTTGCGCCAGATGTCCATGCGCGGCTGGGTCTGGTAGGTCATCAGCCGTTGGTACAGGGCATGGTTCTGCCGGCGGTTGTCTTCCAGGGAGTCTTCCAGGCGTTGCCGGGTATTGCGCAGGTCCTTGGCTGACGGCGCTCGCGACATGAACTCACCGATGGGTTTGCTCAGGGCGCTGTTCCAGTACTGGTCGAAGCTTTGTCCCAGCTGCTCCGCCACGGGCCCGACGCTGAGCATGTCGATATCGGTGAAGTTGAGGTTGGGCTCGGCGTCGAAGTAGGCATCCCCCAGGTTGCGTCCGCCGACGATGGCCACGCTGTTGTCTGCCAGCCACAGTTTGTTGTGCATGCGCCGGTGTTGCTGCGAGAGGTTGAGCAGGCGCCCCAGTGAGCGGGTCACGCCGGTGCTGCGGCCCAGGTGCAGAGGGTTGAACAGGCGAATCTGCACCTGTGGGTGGGCGGCCAGGGTGGCGATGATCTGGTCCAGGCCGTCGCTGGTGGTGTCATCCAGCAGGATGCGGATGCGCACGCCGCGGTCGGCGGCCTTGAGCAGTTCATCCACCAGCATGCGGGTGCTGACGCCGTCGTGGACGATGTAGTACTGCAGGTCGAGGCTGCTCTGGGCGTTGCGGATCAGTTCGGCCCGGGCATGAAGGCTTCGGTGCTGTTGGACAGCAGGCGAAAGCCCGAGCGCCCCTGGTGCGGGGCGGCCTGGGCACGGATCGATTGGGCAAAGCGCGAGTCCGTTGCCGGCAGGGCCTGGCTGGGTTCCCGGGGCGCGTCCCGGCTGGCGCAACCGCTCAGCAGCGCGCCCGCCAGCAGCGCCACGGTGCACGCCTGCATGAGTTTCAACTCAGGTCGTCTCGAAGCGTGGCAAGGGTTGGCATAGGGGCGCAGGTTCCCGGGAGAGGGTCAGTCGTTATTGGCCTGGGTTTCGGCCAGGAGCTTGATGGCGGCGGCGCCGACCTTGCGAACCGCTTCTTCGACCTCTGCGGTTGGCTTGGCAGCGTAGTTCATCCGCAGGCAATTGCGGTACTTGCCGGAGGCCGAAAAGATGCTGCCTACGGCGATCTGCACCCCCTGGTCCAGCAGGGCACGGTTGAGCTTCAGAGTGTCGAAGCCCTCCGGTAGTTCGACCCACAGCATGAAACTGCCCTGGGGCCGGCTGGCACGGGTTCCGGCCGGGAAGTAGCGGCTGACCCAGTCAAGCATCAGGTCGCGATTGCGCTGGTATTGAGTGCGCATCTTGCGCAAGTGCGGTTCGAAGTAGCCGTCCTTAAGGAATTCGGCAATGGCGATCTGTGGCTGCGTCGCCGTGGACCCGGTGCTGATGTATTTCATGTGCAGCACCCGTTCCAGATAGCGCCCCGGCGCCACCCAGCCAATGCGCAGGCCGGGGGCCAGGGTTTTCGAGAACGAGCTGCACAGCAGCACCCGGCCGTCTTCATCGAAGGACTTGATGGTGCGTGGGCGCGGATAGGTGTAGGCCAGTTCGCCATACACATCGTCCTCGATGATCGCCACGTCGAAGCGCTGGGCCAGGGTCAGCAGGGCGCGTTTACGCGACTCCGGCATGATGTAGCCCAGGGGGTTGTTGCAGTTGGGGGTCAACTGTATGGCCTTGATCGGCCATTGCTCCAGGGCCAGTTCCAGGGCTTCCAGGCTGATGCCGGTCAGGGGGTCGGTGGGAATCTCCAAGGCTTTCATGCCCAGGCCCTTGAGGGTTTGCATGGCCCCGTGAAAGCTCGGCGAGTCCACCGCGACAATGTCGCCCGGGTTGCAGGTGGCGCGGATGCTGGTGGACAGCGCTTCGTGGCAGCCGGTGGTGATCACCAGGTCGTTGGCCCCTAATTGGCAGCCGGAATCCAGCAGCAGGCGGGCCAGTTGTTCCCGTAGTTCGAGCACGCCGTAGATGTTGTCGTAATACAGCCCGGGCATGTCCTGGCGCCGGCTGATCCGTGCCAGCCCGCGCAGCAGCGGTTGCATGGTCGGCGTGGTGACGTCCGGCATGCCTCGCCCCAGCTGCACCACATCCTTGCGTGGCACCGCGCGAATCAGTTCGAGGACTTGGTCCCATTGGGAAATTTCCACCGGACGCTGGGCCGGCCGACCCACCGCCGGCAGGGCCGGCAACTCGCGACTGGCGGGCACGAAATAGCCGGATTTCGGTTTGGGCGTGGCCAGGCCGTTATCTTCCAGCAGCCTGTATGCCTGCTGCACGGTGCTCAGGCTGACACCGTGCTCGACGCTCAAGGCACGTACCGAGGGCAGCCGATCGCCGGGGCGATAGAAGCCCTGCTCGATGCGGGTACCCAGGAGTTCGGCGAGGTTGACGTAAAGGGTCATGCTGAGCACTCGATGGAAGAGGGGCGGGGAGGACCGGTACAGATGGGAGGAAAATACAGGATTCAGCCGGGTTTGTGGAAAATCTGTATGGGAATAATACAACCGCTTTGAGTCTGTAATGGTTTTGCCCACCCGCCCATGATGTCTGCTCATTGCAACCCAAGTGAACAGGAGCAAGACAGAAATGAACGGCTTGAGCGATGTGCGTCTGTCGTTACACAGTCAGGATCTGGTCGAGGGGCAGGAGCGGGCGATGGCCGCGCGCCTGTCCGGCTGTGCGCCGATCGGCCTGGGGCGTTGGGCTCTGTACTGGCATCGACTGCACAGCCGCAAAGCCCTGCTGGAGCTGACCCCCGAGCAACTGCGGGACATCGGCCTGAGCCGGGAGCAGGCGCGTCGGGAAGGGCTCAAGCCGTTCTGGCGTCTCTAAAGGGGCGCCGGCTCAGGCCAGTTCCTTGAGTCGGTGCCAGAGCATCCCCAGCGCCAGCAGCGGCGAGCGCAGGTGCTTGCCCCCGGGGAAGGTGATGTGAGGCACCTGGGCGAACAGATCGAAACCACGACTTTGCCGGCCGCTGATAGCCTCGGCCAACAGCTTGCCGGCCAGGTGCGTGGCGTTCAGCCCGTGACCCGAATAGGCCTGGGCGTAATACACATTCGGCTGGCCCTTGAGTCGGCCGATCTGCGGCAGACGGTTGGCGCCGATGCCGATCATCCCGCCCCACTGATAGTCGATCTTCACCCCGGCCAACTGCGGAAACACCTGGAGCATCTTCGGTTGCATGTAGGCGGCGATGTCCTTGGGGTCGCGCCCGGAATAATGGCAGGCGCCGCCGAACAGCAAGCGCCGGTCCGCCGAAAGCCGGTAGTAATCCAGGGCCACCCGTTGGTCGCAGACCGCCATGTTCTGCGGCAACAGCGCGTGGGCCTGGGCCTCGCTCAAGGGCTCGGTGGCGATGATGTAGCTGCCGGCGGGCAGTACCTTGCCGCCCAACTCCGGGTTGAGGTCATTGAGGTAGGCGTTGCAGCCCAGCACCAGGTGCTCGGCGCGAACCGTGCCCTGGGCGGTGTGGACCTTGATTTCAGGGCCGTAGTCGATGCGCGTGACCGCCGATTGCTCGAACAGGCCAACCCCCAGTTGTTGCGCGGCGCGGGCTTCACCCAGGGCCAGGTTCAGCGGGTGCAGATGGCCCGAGCCCATGTCCACCAGGCCGCCAACGTAGCGCTTGGAGCCCACCACCTGATGCATGTCCTGCGCTTGCAGCAGCCTGAGTTCATGCCGATAACCGAGGCTGCGCAGCTCTTCAGCGTCCTCGGCGAAACCCTCCAGCTCCCTGGATTTGTTGGCCAGGTCGCAATAGCCCCAGGTCAGGTCGCAGGGGATCTGGAAGCGTTCGACCCGTTGCCGGACGATCTCCACGGCTTCCAGGCCCATCAGCTTCAGCTCACGCACCCCGTCGCTGCCCAGCAGCGAGGTGAACTGTTCCAGGCCGTGCCCGACACCACGAATCAACTGGCCGCCGTTGCGCCCGCTGGCGCCCCAGCCGATCTTGCGGGCCTCCAGCAGGATCACGCTGAGCCCGCGCTCGGCCAGCTCGATCGCCGTGTTCAAGCCCGAAAAACCGCCGCCGACCACGCACACATCCGCCCGTAGTTCGCCGCTGAGCACCGGGTAATCGGGCTGGGCCAGGCTGCTGGCGGCGTAGTACGAAGCAGTGTGCCCCTGGAGCGGCTGCGGTGGTTGGGTACGGGCGGTCATGGGCGCGGATCCTGAGTCGTGTTTGGAAAAATGCACGGAGCATAAGCCGGGGTTTTCCGCCTCGGCAACCGACGGTGGTCAGCTGTCGCTGTCTGCACCGGGGCTTTTAGGGCAAAATCCCGGGTCATTGAATATCCCGGTATACGCTGCCATGAGCTGCAACAGCCAGAAAGTCCGTCTGCTGCGACAGCAGATTCCCTCCTTCGAATGCGTCCCCGGTTGCCACGACTGCTGCGGGCCGGTGACCACCTCTCCCGAGGAAATGTCCCGCCTGCCGCGCAAGACCGCCGCCGAGCAGGACGCCGCCATGGACGAGCTGAACTGTGTGCACCTGGGGCCCAACGGCTGCACCGTGTATGACGAGCGGCCGCTGATCTGCCGGCTGTTCGGCACCACCCCCACCTTGCCGTGCCCCAATGGTCGGCGCCCGGTGGAGATGATTCATCCGCGGGTGGAAAAACAGATTCACCAGTACATGGCGAGCACGCGGCAAGTGCTGGTCTGACATTGGCGGGGCACTGCGATCGGGATCAATCCGGAATCGGCAGGCTCAGGCTCTCCTTCACTTCTTCCATCACGATGTAGCTCTTGGATTCGCGCACATGGGGCAGCTTGAGCAGGATGTCCCCCAGCAGCTTGCGGTACGAGGCCATCTCGGAAATCCGCGCCTTGACCAGGTAATCGAAATCTCCGGACACCAAGTGGCACTCCAGCACATGGGGCAGCTTGAGCACGGCCCGGCGAAATTCCTCGAAGGTGTCCCCGGACTTGTAGTCCAGGCTGATTTCGACGAACACCAGCAGGCTGCCCTTGAGGTGCTGCGGGTTGAGCCTGGCGTTGTAGCCCATGATGATGCCTTCGCGCTCCAGGCGCCGGACGCGCTCGGTGCATGGCGTGGTCGACAGCCCCACCCGTTCCCCCAGTTCGGTGAAGGAGATACGCCCGTCGGCTTGCAGTATTCGCAGGATATTGCGGTCTATCTTGTCCAGAGCACGACGGGTCTGATGGTTGGTTCGCATAGTGGATGCCCCTCCGTGAAAAGCGTTATTGCCGAGAATTCTCGCCAAAGATAGGCACTTATACAGTGAAATTCACTGGCTAATGTTTTTTACACTGCGCCCAACTTCGCTCTGAATTACAAACGTCAGCGGCTCGCCGCGATGAGGGATATGAAAATGCGCGTTCTGGTCTTGGGCAGCGGCGTTATCGGTACCACCAGTGCCTACTATCTGGCCCGTGCCGGTTTTGAAGTGACGGTGGTGGACCGCCAGCCGGCCGCCGCCATGGAAACCAGCTTCGCCAATGCCGGCCAGGTCTCGCCGGGCTATGCCTCGCCCTGGGCCGCACCGGGCGTGCCGCTCAAGGCCATCAAGTGGCTGCTGCAGCGCCACGCGCCCCTGGCGATCAAGGCCACGGCCAACATCGACCAGTACCTGTGGATGGCGCAGATGCTGCGCAACTGCACTGCCAGCCGCTACGCGGTGAACAAGGAGCGCATGGTGCGTCTGTCCGAGTACAGCCGCGACTGCCTCGACGAACTGCGGGCCGAAACCGGCATTGCCTATGAGGGCCGCAGCCTGGGCACCACCCAACTGTTCCGCACCCAGGCGCAACTCGACGGCGCGGCGAAGGACATCGCCGTGCTCAAGGAGTCGGGTGTGCCGTTCGAGTTACTGGACCGCGCCGGTATCGCCCGGGTGGAACCGGCCCTGGCCAACGTCACCGACATCCTCGCCGGTGCCCTGCGCCTGCCCAACGACCAGACCGGCGACTGCCAGATGTTCACCACACGCCTGGCGGACATGGCCAGCAAGCTGGGGGTTGAGTTCCGTTTCGGCCAGGACATCCAGCGCCTCGACTTCGCCGGTGACCGCATCAATGGCGTGTGGATCGACGGCAAGCTGGAAACCGCCGACCGCTACGTACTGGCCCTGGGCAGCTACTCGCCGCAACTGCTCAAGCCGCTGGGCATCCGCGCCCCGGTGTATCCGCTCAAGGGTTACTCCCTGACTGTGCCGATCACCGACCCGGCGATGGCCCCGACCTCGACCATTCTCGATGAGACCTACAAGGTCGCCATCACCCGTTTCGACAACCGCATCCGTGTTGGCGGCATGGCCGAAATCGCCGGTTTCGACCTGTCGTTGAACCCGCGCCGGCGGGAAACCCTGGAGATGATCGTCAACGATCTCTATCCTCGCGGCGGTGATCTTGCGCAGGCCAGTTTCTGGACCGGGCTGCGGCCGACCACGCCGGACGGCACCCCGATTGTCGGAGCCACGCCGTTGCGCAACCTCTTCTTGAACACAGGCCACGGCACCCTTGGCTGGACCATGGCATGCGGCTCCGGTCGCTTGCTGGCTGATTTGATGGCCAAGAAAAAGCCGCAGATCAGTGCCGAAGGCCTGGATATTTCTCGTTACGGTAACCCTCAGGAGTCAGCTAAACATGTCAATCCAGCGCCAGCTCACCAATGAGCGCATGAGCCAGATTGTTGTTCACAGCGGTACCGTGTACCTGGCCGGACAAGTCGGTGACGACCTGCAGGCCGGGGTCGAGCAGCAGACCCGGGAAACCCTCGCCAATATCGAGCGTTTGCTGGACCTGGCCGGCACCGACAAGAGCAAGCTGCTGTCGGCGACGATCTACCTGAAAGACATCGATGCGCACTTCGAAGGCATGAACAGTGTCTGGGACCAGTGGTTGCCAAAAGGCGTGGCTCCGGCCCGGGCTGCCGTCGAAGCCAAGCTCTGCGAGCCGGAAATCCTCGTTGAAATCTCGATAGTGGCTGCCCTGCCTTAACTGTCCCTCTCCCGGTGCTGGCGACGGTTGATGCCATCGTCCAGTGCCGGTTTTTCTTCCCCACGACCGCCTAGAAGTCTGCCGCCATGCGTCCTGCTCGTGCCCTGATCGACCTTCAAGCCCTGCGTCACAACTACCAACTGGCCCGTGAACTCTCGGGCGCGCGCGCCCTTGCGGTGATCAAGGCGACGCCTATGGCCATGGCGCGGTACGCTGCGCCCAGGCCCTGGAAGCCGAGGCCGACGGGTTTGCCGTGGCCTGCATCGAAGAAGCGCTGGAGCTGCGGGCGGCTGGGATCAAGGCGCCGGTGCTGTTGCTGGAAGGGTTTTTCGAGGCCGATGAACTGGCGCTGATCGTCGAGCATGATTTCTGGTTCGTGGTGCATTCGCTGTGGCAGCTGGAAGCCATCGAGCAGGCCCGCGTGGCCAAGCCGCTGACGGTCTGGCTCAAGCTCGACTCGGGCATGCACCGTGTTGGTCTGCACCCCAAGGATTACGCGGCGGCTTACCAGCGCCTGCAGGCCAGCGGCAAAGTGGCGAAGATCGTGCTCATGAGTCACTTCGCCCGGGCCGACGAACTGGAATGCCCGCGCAGTGCCGAGCAGGTGGCGGTGTTCGAAGCCGCGCGCCAGGGGCTGGGTGCCGAGGTCAGCCTGCGCAACTCGCCGGCCGTGCTGGGTTGGCCCACTGTGCCGAGCGACTGGGTGCGCCCCGGGATCATGCTCTACGGCGCCACGCCGTTCGAGGAAGCCAATGCCCAGGCCGCGCGCCTGCAGCCGGTCATGACCCTGGAATCCAAAGTCATCTGCGTGCGTGAACTGCCGGCTGGCGAGCCGGTGGGTTACGGCGCCCGGTTCGTCACCCAGCGGCCCAGCCGCATCGGCGTGGTTGCCCTGGGTTATGCCGATGGCTATCCACGGCACGCACCCACCGGCACACCGGTGCTGGTGGCCGGGCAGCGCAGCCAGTTGCTGGGACGGGTGTCGATGGACATGCTGTGTGTCGACCTCACCGATGTGCCCCAGGCGGGACTCGGTTCGACCGTGGAGTTGTGGGGCAAGAACATCCTGGCCAGCGACGTGGCGCAGGCCGCGCAAAGCATCCCTTATCAAATCTTCTGCAACCTGCGCCGGGTGCCGCTGATCTACTCCGGGAGCTGATGCGCCGGGGGTTTTACCGAAAGTCGCCTTGCGCAGTGGGATTGGGCCCCAAGTGTTGTAAATACTGAACGCTGTCGCCATGATGACGCTCAATTACAACAACGCCTGATCCCCTAGGAGACTGCCGCATTGGACGTCGGTGAACGACTGCAATCCATCCGTAAACTGAAAGGTCTCTCCCAGCGTGAGCTCGCTAAACGTGCGGGCGTCACCAACAGCACCATTTCAATGATCGAGAAAAACAGTGTCAGCCCTTCGATCAGTTCGTTGAGAAAGGTTCTTGGCGGCATTCCCATGTCCATGGTCGAGTTCTTTTCCGAGGAAATCCTCCAGGAAAAGCCGACCCAGATCGTCTACAAAGCCAACGAGCTGATCGACATCTCCGACGGCGCCGTGACCATGAAACTGGTCGGCCGCGCCCACCCGAGCCGGGCCATCGCGTTCCTCAATGAGGTCTACCCGCCAGGCGCCGACACCGGCGAAGAGATGCTTACCCATGAGGGTGAGGAAACCGGCATCCTCGTCGAGGGCCGCCTGGAACTGGTGGTCGGGCTGGAAACATTTATCCTCGAAGCCGGCGATAGCTACTACTTTGAAAGTACGAAGCCGCACCGTTTTCGTAATCCTTTCGATGCTCCGGCGCGACTAATCAGCGCAGCTACACCGGCGAATTTCTAATAGAAGAGGCGTTCTGCACGGTTTGCAGCAGCGCCCGGATCGCCACCTCGCTCGCTTGAAGACCCCTTCGACTATAGGGTTGTTTCAGTGTGGCGGGCTAACCGTTATACTTGCGCCCGCCTGCGAAACCGTGGCCGCGGGCGTGACTAGCCACCATTGAGGGTGTACGCGTGAACCTAATTATGAAAATGCTGGCCGCACCAGCAACCGTATTGGCCCTATGGGCAGTCAGCGCTCAAGCTGCGACCAATGACGACATTGCCAAGCGCCTTGAACCGGTCGGCCAAGTCTGTGTCCAGGGGCAGGAATGCAAGGGCATGGAAGTGGCCGCCAGCGTTGGTGGCGGTGGTGCCAAGACCCCGGACGAGGTCATTGCCAAGCACTGTAATGCCTGCCACAGCACCGGCCTGTTGGGCGCGCCGAAAATCGGCGACACCGCAGCCTGGAAAGAGCGCGCCGATCACCAGGGCGGCCTCGACGGCATCCTGGCCAAGGCCATCACCGGCATCAACGCCATGCCGCCGAAAGGCACCTGCGCCGATTGCTCAGACGATGAGCTCAAAGGCGCCATCCAGAAAATGTCCGGCCTGAAATAAGCCGCCATTTCTCGTGAAAAAGCCGCTTGCGAGCGGCTTTTTTGTGCCTGGGATTTGGCCTCCCGGCTGTTCAATGCAGCAAAGTCCCGGCAAGCTCGGTCCAACCTCAATTCATGGAAGGTCCCAGGAGGGTCAGATGCTGCAGTCCTGTTCTATCGAGCATGCGGTTGATGAAGCGCTGGCGCGGCTGCCGGCGCACATTCACTTGGGCATGCCCCTGGGATTGGGCAAACCCAATGGTTTTGCCAATGCCTTGTATCAACGCATTGCCCAGTTGCCCGAGCGCCAGCTGACCATCTACACCGCGCTGTGCCTGGGACGCCCGCCCTTGGGCGACGGCTTGCAGCGACGCTTCCTTGAGCCCTTTATCGAGCGGGTGTTCGGTGACTACCCCGAGCTGGATTTCCTCGCCGACCTGCGCCGCGACAGCCTCCCCGCGAACATCCATGTCCAGCAGTTCTTCATGCAGCCCGGCAGCTTGTTGCACAGCCGCTCGGCGCAGGAGGACTACGTCAGCAGCAACTACAGCCACGCTGCCCGGGACATCAATGCGGCGGGCCTGAACCTGGTGGCCCAGTTACTTGCCCGCGACCCCCAGGATCCGCAGCGCCTAAGCCTGAGCTGCAACCCGGACATCACCCTCGACCTGCTGCCGATGATCGCCAAGCGCCGGGCCGCCGGTGAAACCATCCTGCTCCTGGGCCAGGTCCACCCAGGGCTGCCCTACATGCCGGGCGATGCCGAAATCGACGCCGAGGCGTTCGACCTGCTGCTGGACGAGGACGAGCAGCGCACGTTGTTTTCCACGCCCAACATGCCGGTGGGGCTGCAGGATCATTGCATCGGCCTGCATGCCAGCACCCTGGTCCGCGATGGCGGGACCTTGCAGATTGGCATCGGCTCCATGGGCGACGGGCTGACCGCAGCATTGCTGGCGCGACAGGCCGACAACCCGGGGTATCAGGCGCTGCTGGCGGACCTGGGTAGCCCGTATTGGACGCCGCTGATCGAGGCGCAAGGCGGCGTCGAACCCTTTGCCCAAGGCTTGTATGGCTGCAGTGAAATGTTCGTCAACGGCCTGCTGGTACTGGCCGACGCGGGTATTGTGCGGCGCAAGGTCTACCCGACGCTGGAGCTGCAACAACAGGCCAACGCCGGGACCCTGGACGAGTCCCAGGCCCAGGGCGGCGTTTCGGTGCACGGCGGTTTTTTCCTCGGCCCGCGCAGTTTCTATCAGCGTTTGCGCGAGCTGTCCCAGGAGCAGTTGGCGCATTTCAATATGACCGCCATCAGTTACATCAACGAGCTGTACGGCGAGGAAGCGCTCAAGCGTGCGCAACGCCGTGATGCGCGTTTTATCAACAGTGCATTCACCATGACTTTGATGGGCGCCGGTGTGGCCGACCAGTTGGAAGATGGCCGGGTGCTCAGCGGCGTGGGCGGGCAATACAACTTCGTTGCCCAGGCCCATGCGCTGGAAGGCGGGCGCTCCATATTGATCCTGCGCAGCTGGCGCGAAGCGGGCGGCGAGGTGAACTCCAACATCGTCTGGGAATACGGCCACTGCACCATCCCTCGGCACCTGCGGGACATTGTGGTCACCGAGTACGGCATCGCCGACCTGCGTGGCAAAACCGACGCTGCGGTGATCGAGGCCTTGCTCAATATCAGCGATTCACGCTTCCAGCCCGGCTTGATCGAACAGGCGCAGAAGGCCGGCAAGCTGGCGAAGGATTTCCGCCTGGATCCGCGTTTTGCCGATAACAGCCCGCAGCGTCTGCTGGCCATCCAGGCGCGCCATCCTCAGTTGTTTCCGGAGTATCCGCTGGGCAGTGATTTCAGCGCTGAAGAGCGGGACCTGTTGCGGGCTCTGAACTGGCTGAAGAGCAAGTTCAAGCTCAGCGAGATTCTGGAGCTGGGCAAGGCCGCCCTCGACGCCCCGGAGCCTCAGGCGTTTCCCGAGCATTTGCAGCGGATGCAGTTGGCCAACCCGGAAGGCTTGAAAGAGGATCTGTACCAGCGCCTGCTGCTCGCCGGGTTACAAGCGACCACCGCCGCAAGCCCGGGGTGAGCCCGCCGCTCCGTCTGAAACCGCCATCGCCGGCAAGCCGGCTCCTACAGGTGTGGGGCGTACGGGTTTTTTGTAGGCGCTGGCTTGCCAGCGATAAGGCCCGCAAGCCTGCCGCCCCATCCGAAACCGCCATCGCCGGCCAGCCGGCTCCTACAAGTGTGAGTCGTACGGGGTTTTTGTAGGAGCTGGCTTGCCAGCGATAAGGCCCGCAAGCCTGCCGCCCCATCCGAAACCGCCATCGCCGGCAAGCCGGGCTCCTACGAGGGATGTGGGGGCGCGCGGGGACGATCAGCGTGGCGG
>NZ_JALQCX010000066.1:0-44203 GCF_023241665.1 Pseudomonas morbosilactucae
CCAAGACTGGCGCAGGACTTGAGGGCCCTATCGCTGGCAAGCCAGCTCCTACAAAAGCCGGCGTCTGCAAATGGGTTACCAGAAGCGTTGCTGGGTCAGGCGGCTCCACCAGGTCAGCAGCACGCGATCGATCGAACCACTGGCGGCCAGCCCTACTCGCTCCTGCAAGCTCTTGCGCTCGGCGTAGTTGAGGTGGAACAGCTCCGCACTCTTGGCCCGCTCTGCCAGGTATTCGTCACTGGTCTGCAACTCGTCCACCAGCTGTTTATCCAGGGCCGCGACACCCAGCCAGACTTCACCGGTGGCCACTTCATCAATGGCCAGTTGCGGGCGATAGCGGGAGACGAAGTTCTTGAACAACTGATGGGTGATGTCCAGGTCTTCCTGGAATTTTTCCCGGCCCTTCTCGGTGTTTTCACCAAACACCGTCAGGGTGCGCTTGTACTCGCCAGCGGTCAGCACTTCAAAGTCGATGTCGTGCTTTTTCAACAGTCGATTGACGTTGGGCAACTGCGCCACCACACCAATGGAGCCGAGGATGGCGAACGGTGCGCTGATAATTTTCTCGCCGATGCAGGCCATCATGTAGCCGCCGCTGGCCGCCACCTTGTCGATGCACACCGTCAACGGCACACCCGCCTGGCGGATACGCGCCAGTTGCGAGGACGCCAGGCCATAGCTATGAACCATGCCACCGCCACTTTCGAGGCGCAGCACCACTTCGTCCTTGGGCGTGGCCAGGGTCAGCAAGGCGGTGATTTCATGGCGCAGGCCTTCGGTGGCCGAGGCCTTGATGTCACCGTTGAAGTCCAGCACGAACACCCGAGGCTTGTCCTCAGGCTGTTTTTTGCTTTTCTTCTCGGCCTTGCTTTCGGATTTGCGCAGGGCCTTGAGCTGATCCTTGTCCAACAGGCTCTGCTCCAGGCGCTCGCGCAGGCCCTTGTAGAAATCATTGAGCTTGCTCACGTGCAACTGCCCGGCGCCTTTGCGCCGGCCTTTGCCACGCAGCGAGGCGGCGGTGACCAGGACCACCAAAATAGCGATGACCAGGGTGACGGTTTTAGCCAGAAAACTGGCGTACTCCGAGAGAAACTCCACAGGGACTCCTTAACGACATGCACCACTGCCAACGAGCGGTGGAATGGGCCCCAGCATACCGGCGAGACCGATCGCCGACCAGCCGCGAAACCTCCTGTAACCACGCTCCAATAAGCTTTTCAAACAAGCGTATGTTTTTTCATTGACAGCTCACCGGCATCCTCATAACCTCGCAAAACTTTCAACGTACCGGGACGACGCGGACGTGGGCAGCATCTACTTGATTCGACATGGCCAGGCCTCTTTCGGTGCAGACGACTACGACGTGCTGTCAGCCACCGGCGTGCGCCAGGCAGCGGTCCTCGGCGATCACCTGGCCGCCCTTGGGCTGAGCTTCGATCGTTGCCTGTCCGGTAACCTGCGCCGTCAGCAACACACGGCCAATACGGCGCTGGAACAGATGAGCGCGGCAGGCTTGAACACCCCGGCCCTGGAAATCGACTCGGCGTTCAACGAGTTCGACGCCGACGCCATCATCCGTGCCCTGCTGCCCGACCTGCTGCCTGAAGAACCCCAAGCGCTGGAGACCCTGCGCAACGCCGCGCAGAACCGCGCCGAGTTCCAGCGCATCTTCGCCCTGATTATCGAACGCTGGCTGGCCGGCACCTACGATCCCCCCGGGCTGGAAAGCTGGCTGGGGTTTGTCGAGCGGGTCCAGGGCGGCTTGCAACGGATTCTGGCTGAAGCCGACAACCGGCAAAAAATCGCCGTGTTCACCTCGGGCGGCACCATCACCGCCCTGCTCCATCTGATTACTCGGATCCCGGCGGCCCAGGCCTTCGAGCTCAACTGGCAAATCGTCAACACCTCGCTCAACCAGCTGAAATTCCGCGGACGCGAGGTGTCCCTGGCTTCCTTCAACAGTCATGCCCACCTGCAACTGTTGAAGGCCCCCGAACTCATCACTTTCCGCTGAGTCCGGCTTACTGTGCCCCTGGCTGTAACCACCCCATAAAAGGATCGAACCATGACCTCCGTAGCTGATGCCGTACAAGCCATGAAAGCCAAGTTCAACCCAGCTGCCGCTGCCGGCCTGGATCTGGTTTTCGGTTTCCGTATCGATGACTCCAAGCACTTCTCGCTGATAGTCAAGGACAGCACCTGCGAGCTGCAGGAAGGCGAAAACCCGGACGCTCAGGTGACCCTGGTGATGGACGGTGAAACCCTGGAAGGCATCGTCAGCGGCGAAACCGACGGCATGCAAGCCTTTATGGGCGGCAAGCTGCGCGCCGAAGGCGACATGATGCTGGCCATGAAATTGAGCGAGCTGTTCCCAGCCTAAGACCCCGCAAGGTCCGGCTGTACACGAATCCCGCCCCTGAGGCGGGATTCGTCGTTTCTGGGCCACCCAACGCGTCTAGCCCGCCACTTTGCCCTGGATCAATACCACTCGGCGGCTCAGCCTTCAGGCGGCACGCTTGATTGATCTCGGTCAGCTTTCGCCCATCAGCCCCCCTCTACTCTTGCGCCTCCATCGCGGCCAGGGACGGCTTCAGCCGGGGCCCTTTGCCGCACCGTTTCACTCACGGAAGAGTCTGTTTATGCGATCACTGAAGATCATCCTGCTGTCCACCGCCTTTAACGGTCTGACCCAACGGGCCTGGCTCGACCTGCGCCAGGCCGGGCACCGTCCCAGTGTGGTGCTGTTCACCGGGGAAGAAGACGTTTGCCGGCAGATCGAAGAAGCCGATGCAGACCTGGTGATCTGCCCCTTCCTCAAGGACCGCGTGCCCCAGCAACTGTGGAGCCACCCCAAGCGTCCGGTGGTGATCATCCACCCGGGCATCGTCGGGGACCGTGGCGCCAGCGCCCTGGACTGGGCCATCAGCAAGGAACTCAAACGCTGGGGCGTGACCGCCCTGCAGGCCGTCGAGGAAATGGACGCGGGGCCGATCTGGTCGACCTATGAATTCAACCTGCCCAACGGGCTGCGCAAGTCCGAGCTGTACAACGGCCTGGTCAGCGACGCCGCCATCCACTGCATCCGCGATGTGGTGGAAAAATTCCGCAACGGCTTCAGCCCTGTCCCCCTGGACTACGATAACCCCTCGGTGCTCGGCCGCCTGCAACCGAACATGAAACAGTGCGACCGCACCTTCAGTTGGCACGACAGCGCGCCATTCATCAAACGCAGCATCGACGCCGCCGACGGCCAGCCGGGCGTCCTGGCCAGCCTTGCCGGCGGCCAGTACTACCTGTACGACGCCCACCTGGATTCCCGCAGCGGCATGCCCGGGCAATTGCTGGCGGTGCACGATGATGCAGTGCTGGTGGCCTGCGGCGATCACAGCCTATGGATCGGCGCCCTGCGCCTCAAACCCCAGCCCGGCGAAGACACCTTCAAACGCCCGGCCCGCCATGTACTCGGCGAGCGCCTGGCCCAGGTGCCGGTGCTGGACTGGTCGGTGGCCAGCACCCCCTTCAGCACCGAAGCCTACCAGCCGATCCGTTACCGCGAATCCGGCAAGGTCGGCGAGCTGACCTTCGAGTTCTACAACGGCGCCATGAGCACCGAGCAATGCCAGCGCCTGGTCAACGCCCTGCGCTGGGCCAAGGCCCGAGACACCCAGGTCCTGCTGGTGCGCGGCGGCCGTGGTGCTTTCAGCAACGGTGTGCACCTGAATGTGATCCAGGCAGCTCCCGAGCCGGGACTGGAGGCCTGGGCCAATATCCAGGCCATCGACGACGTCTGCCTGGAACTGCTCACCGCGCGCCAGTTGGTCGTCAGCGGATTGACCGGCAATGCCGGGGCGGGCGGCCTGATGCTCGCCCTGGCCGCCGATGTGGTCCTGGCCCGTGCCGACACCGTCTACAACCCTCACTACAAGAGCATGGGCCTGTACGGCTCTGAATACTGGACCTACAGCCTGCCCCGCGCCGTTGGCCAGCCGCTGGCCCGGCAACTGACCGAAGCCTGCCTGCCCATCAGTGCGCTCCAGGCCCTGCAGATGGGCATGGTCCAGGAAATCGGCCCACGCTGCCCGGACGAGTTCGGCCTGTGGCTGCTGCAGCGGGCCAACGGTGTGCTCAACGAGCCGCGCTACCAGGACCTGCGCCAGCGCAAGCTGAAAGCCGACCCGCAGTTGATGCAGCACTGCCGCAACGCCGAGCTGGAAGAAATGCACATGGACATGGTGCAGAACCGCAAGGGCTTCGCCGAGAAGTGCCGCCATTTCGTCTACAAGCGCAAGGCCTGCTGCACCCCTGAACGGCTGATCGAAGGCTGGGCCAAAACCCAGGACATCGCCCTGGTGGGCTGATTCACCGCCTGAGCGGCATGCTTTCAAAGTACCGCCAGGCCACGTAGTATCGCCGCCTTTTGTTGCCGCCCCCCCTGGGGCGGCAGCTGTCTGCAAGGAGGCGAGCATGCACGACATTCCAGGCCATGCCACGTGGCGCAGCATCGAAGCACAAACCCTTGGCTGGTCCAGCGATCGGATCTTTCACATCGTCGACGAACAAGACCAACACTTGCTCTTGCGCACCAACGACGCCTCTCAGTACGTCAACAAACGCGACGAGTTCCAGTGGACCCAGTATCTGGCGGCCAAGGGCATCGCCATGTCCCAGCCCTTGGCCTTCGGCCTTTTTGATTCAGGACGCCAGGTTTATTCGCTGTTGTCGTGGATCGAAGGCAAGGATGGCGCGCAATGGGTGGCCGAGCAGCCCGCCGCAGCCTGTTATGAGCTTGGCCTGCAAGCCGGTCGAATACTCAAGCAGATCCACAGCGTTGCCGCGCCTGGCGGAACTGAAAACGCCGAACAGCAGATGCGTACCCTCTACCGTAAAAAGCTCGAACAGTATCAGGGCTGTGACTACAAGGTGGCCCATGCACAAGACTTCCTGCAGTTTCTCGAACAGCACTTTCATCTGCTGGCAGACACGCCGCTGGTGTTTCTCCACGGTGACTATCACCTGAACAACATGATCGTGGGCGCCGATGACCAATTGTCGATCATCGACTTCAACCGCTGCCGTTTCGGAGACCCCGCGCGTGACTTCAACAGGCTGGCGCTGTTTTCCTGCAACCTCAGCAGCGACTTCGCCCGCGGGCAGATCGACGGCTACTGCGCAGGCAAGCCCGACCCGGCTTTCCTCACCCGCATGGCGTTCTACGTCGCGTTCGACACCTTCTTCAGCGTGCTCTGGGCCATGTCCTTCGGCGAGCAGGAAGTCCAGGCCACCCTGCAACGCACGCAAAAAGTCTGGGAAGACTTCGCCGGATTTTCCAGGCATGTGCCTCATTGGTATTGCTGATAGGCGACGCAGCCCGTGCTGTGCACCCCAGTTTCACCCACGCTTGTTTGATAGCAAGAAAGAAAACAGCTGCCACGATTTCCCCTCGCGTGGATCGCAGAGTTGAAGACACCATTGGAAAAATCTAAGGAAAGACTATGAACGCCAAGGTTAAGAACACAGAAGAAGCCCAGGAAAAAACCGGTAAAAGCCCGATTGCCTGGGGCATGATCGGCTCAGTGATTCTGGCAATCACCACTCCGTTCTTCTATTTGAACGGCAAGGCCTACCACGATGGTTACCTCGGCTACTTTCAGCTGGAAACCTCGATGTTTCCCATGGACACCTCCACCACTTTCGTCAACGCAGTTCTGGCCTGGTATCACGCCATGACCAACGGTTTGAAAGGAGGAATGGACTTCATTGGGCAGCACTGGCTATGGGCCGTAATCGTCTGCGCACTGAGCATTCTGGTGTTCGGCGGCCTCAACTATCTGATCGCCTTGTTCAACAAAAAACTCACTGACAAGAAGCAGTCCGCCAAGCAACCGCAGGCCACCGTTCCCGCCCCATCCTTCTTCAAGGAGATCGGCAAATGTGCGCTGTACATCTTCATCCCCAGCTACGGCCTGTTTGTGGCGATGTTTTTCATCTCCTTTATCTTGATGATCACCATCACCCCCTTTGTACTAATCGGCAAAGACTCGGCGGCCGAGGATCTGAAAAACGGCTTCAAAGACTCACCCCAGGTGACCGTCAATGACCCGGATGGGCATAAGGGCACTTACCGGATCATGCAGTGCTCGACATCCTTCTGTGCGCTCTACGCCGATGGCAAGGCGATCACGGTTCCTATCGCCACGCTGAATTGGGCAATATCGGATGTCTCGAAAAAACTTAAGGTGCAGCAAGGGAACTGAACCCCGCTGCGCGCCCTTCCCTATTGCTGCAGCTAAGCCTGCAACAGCAACGCCACCAGCGCCGTCCAGCCAGTCTGGTGGCTAGCCCCCAGACCGCGCCCGGTTTCGCCATGGAAGTACTCATGGAACAACACCAGCTCGCGGTCCTCGGCATCGACCTGCAATTGCGGGTAGCCACTCATGGACGGCCTGCGCCCGTCCTCGTCCAGCAAGAACAGCCGCGTCAGGCGCTGGCTCAAGCTGTCGGCCACCTCCTCCAACGACGCCAGATACCCGGAGCCCCGCGGGTACTCCACTGAGAAGTTGACGTCGTAATAGCGATGAAACTCCCGCAGGGATTCGATCAGCAGGTAGTTGATCGGCATCCACAGCGGTCCACGCCAGTTGGAGTTGCCGCCGTACAGCCGCGAATCGGATTCCGCTGGCACATAACGAGCACAGAGCTGCCGGCCATCGACCTGCATGGCAAACGGCTGCTCAAAGGCCTTGGACAGGGAGCGGATGCCGAATTCCGAGAGAAACTCGCTTTCATCGAGCATGCGCTTGAGCAGGTCCTTGGTGCGCTCGCCCCGTAGCAACGCCAGGAGCATGCGATTGCCCTTGCCCGGCTCGTACCAGCGCGACACCAGGCTCGCCAAGTCCGGACGGTGATGCAAAAAGCCCAGCAGACGCTGGGCCAACCCCGGCAGGTTTTCATGCTCGTGCTGCTCCAGCACCTGCACCGCGAACAGCGGCATCAGGCCGACGATGGAGCGCAGACGCAACGGTTCGTTCTGGCCGTCGGGCCGGTGCAACACGTCGTAGAAAAACTGGTCCTGCTCGTCCCACAAGCCCTCGGCGCTTTCATCCACCCGATTGATCGCCCCGGCGATATAGAGGAAGTGCTCAAAGAACTTCACCGCGATGTCCACGTACACGCCATTGCGCTTGGCCAGCTCCAAGGCGATACGCATCAGGTCCAGGGCATAGGCCGCGACCCAGGCCGTACCGTCGGCCTGATCCAGGGTGAAACCTTCCGGCAGCGGCGCGGAACGATCAAACAGGGCGATATTGTCCAGGCCGAGAAAGCCGCCCTGAAACAGGTTGCGGCCCTCGGCGTCCTTGCGATTGACCCACCAGGAAAAATTCAGCAGCAACTTGTGAAAGATACGCTCGAGAAAATCCAGGTCGCCCTGGCCGGTCAGGGCCTTGTCTTGCTGATAGACCCGCCAGCTGGCCCAAGCATGCACCGGCGGGTTGGCATCGTCGAAACGCCACTCGTAGGCCGGCAACTGGCCGTTGGGGTGCATGAAGCGGTCTTTCACCAACAGCAACAACTGCTGTTTGGCGAACCCCGGATCGATCAGGGCAAAGGCCACCGCCTGGAAACCCAGGTCCCAGGAAGCGTACCAGGGGTATTCCCAGGTATCGGGCATGGAGACGATGTCGCTGTTGGACAAATGCCGCCAATGGCTATTGCGCAGGTGCTCACGCCCGCTGGGTGGCGCCGGCTGCCCGGGATCACCGTCGAGCCACTGGTTGACGTCAAAGTAGTACAGCTGCTTGGACCACAGCAGCCCGGCCAGGGCCTGGCGCTGCACATTACGCGCATCGGCATCCGGAATGCCCTGTTGCAAGGCGGCATAAAACTCATCGGCCTCGCGCCGGCGCTGTTCGAACAGGCGGCGAGCATTGACCTGCTCACTGCCCGCTGGGGCAAAGCGCAGGAACAGACTCTGGCTCTCGCCGCCCTCCAACTCCAGGGCAAAATGCGCTGCGGCCCGGGTGCCGCCATCGAAGGCCACCGCCGTGGCCTGCCCGTCCACCAGGTAATCGTTGATGCCGTCCTTGAACGGACCCGGCGAGGACAGCCCATCGAGCTTGGGGGCATTGGTTTCGTTATTGCAGAACAACCATTGGCAAGGCTCCGCGCCCCAGGCGGTGATCTGCCGATCGGGCAGCTGCGCATGCCGTGCCAGCACCGTATCGCCCTCCAGGCGCAGGCTTGGCCGTTGCGCATCGCCACCCCAACGCCAACGGTTGCGCGCCCAGACCTGAGGCAGCACCCGCAAACGTGCCGGCTGGTGGAAACGGTTGTGCACGGTCACCCGCATAAAGAGGTCATCGGCCGTGTGCTTGGCGTATTCCACCGTCACATCGAAGTAGCGATTGTCTTCGAAGACCCCGGTATCGAGGATCTCGTACTCGCTGTCGTCGAGGCCGCGCCGGGCGTTTTCCACCACCAGATCGGCGTAGGGAAAGGCCGCCTGCGGGTACTTGTAGAGCATGCGCATATAGGCATGGCTGGGCACCCCGTCGAGGTAGAAATACAGTTCCTTGACGTCCTCGCCGTGGTTGCCTTCGGCGTTGTCCAGGCCGAACAGGCGCTCCTTGAGAATGGGGTCACGCTCATTCCACAAGCCAAGGCCCAGGCACCAGTGCTGGGCCTTGTCGGAAAACCCCGCCAGGCCGTCCTCGCCCCAGCGATAGGCGCGGCTGCGGGCGTGGTCGTGAGGGAGGTATTTCCAGGCATCACCGTCGGCGCTGTAGTCCTCGCGCACCGTGCCCCACTGCCGCTCACTCAGGTACGGCCCCCACTGGCGCCAGTGCTCGGCGTCAGCCCCCTGCAAGCGCTGGCCTTCGCGGGTATCGAGAATGCTCACTGGCGTTTTTTCCGTCATCAGAAAGTGCCCTGCCCTGCAAATAAATACCAGTGTAGGAGTCGGCTTGCCGGCGATAGGTCCCTTGAGCCTTGTACACATCTTCAGGGCGCCATCGCAGGCAAGCCAGTTCCGACAGGGGGACGGGCAATACAAAAGATTGATCTGGGGCGTGGTCGTGCCTACGCTGCTACACAGTCGGCCTGTTGCCAAGGATTTATCATGATGACGCTGCCCCGCTCCGCATCGGTTGCCACTCTTGTCTGCGCCCTGGCCCTGATCAGCGCCTGTTCCAGTGTGACCCGGGAGATCAACCCTGAACCCACCATCACGTCCGCCGGGATCCTGGCCTTTCGCGATATCTGCCTGAAGTCGGCACCAACCTTTGCCGGTGCCGAAACCGCGGCGAGAGCCCACGGCATCACTCAAATCACCGACGCCGGTTTCGCCAAGATGGGCATGAACCAGGACCAGACCCTGGGCGTGCAGATTCAGGCCAACAAGGAATGCGCGATCACCACCCCCAGCCAGAACGACAGCTCGCTGACCCTGCAATTCTTGAGCAGCGCCGGCAAGTTCTCCAGCACTCCGCTGGGCACGCAGGTCCCGGTGAAAATCACCCTTGATCAACAGACCTTTATCCTGATGCACGACCGCCGCGGCGGTGAAGCCTATGTGATGTTGAAAACCCCATAAGCCCGGGGCGGCCCCACAACAAAAACAACACCCCCACAACAGGACCCGCCATGACTCGCGTCGCTCCACGTCGCTTCAAGATTCACCGCCTAGTGTTGCTGCTGATCGTGGCCATCGGCGCCTTTTTGTTATTGGCACCGACCCAGGTCCAACCGGTGGCCTGGACGCCGCAACCAGCGCCGTCCCTGAGCAGCGGCCCGTATGCCGAAAACCAAACACTCAAGGCCGTGGAACGGGTCGGCGCGGACGCTATCGACGGCCCGGAAGCCCTGCTGCTGGAGGGCAACCAACTGATCACCGGCCTGCACGATGGCCGGGTGATCCAGACCAGCCTCGACGGCACCACCCTCAAGGTGCTGGCCAACACTGGCGGCCGCCCCCTGGGCCTGGCCCGACACCCGGATGGGCGGCTGATCATCGCCGATGCCATCAAGGGCCTGCTGGCCCTGGACAGCAAGGGCCAATTGAACACCCTGAGCACCGAGGCCAATGGCCTGAAGTTCGGCTTCACCGATGACGTGGCGGTGGACGCCGCCGGGCGCTATGCCTATTTCAGCGACGCCAGCAGCCGCTGGGGCTACGGCCACGATGGCGAAGCGGTGATCGAGCACGGCGGCGACGGACGCCTGTTGCGCTATGACTTCCAGAGCGGCAAGACCGAGCAGTTGCTGGACCGCCTGGAGTTCGCCAACGGCGTCACCCTGGGGCCGGATGAGGCCTATGTACTGGTCAATGAAACCGGCGCCTATCGCATCAGCCGTTACTGGCTCAGCGGGCCCAAGGCGGGCAGCCACGACCTGTTTATCGACAACCTGCCAGGCCTCCCGGACAACCTCAGCTTCAATGGGCACAACCGTTTCTGGGTGGCCCTGTATGCGCCGCGCAACCCTCTACTGGACGGCACGGCCGAGTACCCCTGGGTGCGCAAAATGCTGGTGCGAGCGATGACGGTGCTGCCCAAGCCCGTGGAGAAACGCGGTTTTGTCATCGGCCTGGATCTGCAGGGCCAGGTGATCGCCAACCTGCAGGACGCCAGCAGCGGCAACTACTCGCCCATCACCACAGTGCGCGAATACGCCGACGGTCTATACCTGGGGTCACTGAAGGCCCGCCATATGGCGCGCTTGCCATTGAGCCAGGCCTTGCACGGCGGGGCGTTGTAGAGGGTGCGTTGCAAGGGAGGCATTTTAGGCAGGGGATTTCAGCAAGACGGGGCGGGAAGCCGCGCCAGACGCGAGCTCCCCGCCGTGAGTTCGACCGGGGTCAGGAGTGGGCGGTGATTTTCTGGAAGATCTCGTCCTTGATCAGCAAACGTTTCTCCTTGAGCTTCTTCAGATCGTCATCAGCAGCGGCGGCGGCCTCGGCTTTGAGTACCTCGTCGTCGATGCTGGAGTATTTGTCGAACAGCGCATTCAGGTGTGGATCATTGGCCCGACGCTGTTGAATGTCTTCTTTGCTGCAGCTCAGATCCTGATACAGATCGTGGGTCACCGGCATGGAACACCTCCGTTGGTTGATCGGTGGCAAGCCCGCCGCAGCGTGCCTGCCCGTTGTCAGCATGGCCTTGGCGAAGCGGGTCTGTCGACGACCAATGCCATTCGGGGCGACCGCTGGTCGCCTTAGGTCGGCCGAGGTCAGCCCAAGCCCAGGGCCTGGGCCAGAAACGCTGCCGTGCGGCTGCCGGGGTGCGCCGCCACCTGGTGCGGGGTGCCACACGCCACCAGGGTGCCGCCCTGATCACCGGCGCCAGGGCCAACGTCCATGACCCAGTCTGCCTGGGCCACCACACGCATTTCGTGCTCGACCACCACCACGCTGTGGCCGGCCTGGACCAGCAAATCCAGTTGTTCCAGCAGGCGATCGACATCCCGCGGGTGCAGGCCAGTGGTGGGTTCATCCAACACATACAGGGTCGCGCCCCGAGCCGTGCGCTGCAGTTCGGTGGCCAGCTTGATGCGCTGCGCCTCGCCGCCAGACAGCTCGGTGGCCGGCTGACCCAGGCGCAGGTAGCCCAGGCCGATGTCGCGCAGCACCTCCAGGGAACGGCGGATCCCCGGTTGTTCGGCAAACACCGTGATGGCCTGGTCCACGGTCAGGTGCAACACCTGGGCAATGCTCAACCCTTGCCAGGTCACCGCCAGGGTCTGCGGGCTGTAGCGCGCCCCGTGGCAGGTGGGGCACGGCGCATAGACGCTGGGCATAAACAGCAACTCGACACTGACAAAGCCCTCGCCTTCGCACGCTGGGCAGCGGCCCTTGGCGACGTTGAAGGAAAACTGCCCGGCGTCATAACCCAGGGCCCGGGCCTCGGGGGTGGCGGCGAACAGTTTGCGCACCAGGTCGAACAGCCCGGTGTAGGTCGCCAGGTTGGATCGCGGCGTGCGGCCAATGGGTTTCTGATCGACCTGGACCAGGCGCTTGATTTGCTCCAGCCCCGCCGTCACCCGCCCGTCGCTGAGGGCTGGTGCGTCGTCTTCCAGGTTCAATGCTTCCGGCTCGTCGCGGCTCGGCCCCTTGCCCAAATGGGCCCCCACCAGTTCCAGCAGGGCCTGGCTGACCAGGCTCGACTTGCCCGAACCGGACACCCCGGTCACTGCGGTAAAGCAGCCCAGGGGGAACTCGGCGCTGAGGTTATTCAGGTTGTTGCGGCTGATACCCTCCAGGCGCAACCAGCCCTGGGCCTGACGCGGTGCACGCCGGGCCGGGGCCTGTTCAGCGAACAGATAGGCACGTGTCTGGGACTCCGATACCTGGGCCAGGCCCGCTGGTGGACCGCTGTAAAGCACACGGCCACCGTGTTCGCCGGCGGCCGGGCCAACATCGATCAGCCAATCGGCGCGGCGCATGGTCTGCACATCGTGCTCCACCACAAACAACGAATTGCCCGCCGCCTTGAGCCGTTGCAAGGCTTCGAACAGCGCCTCGGCATCTGCCGGATGCAAACCCGCCGAAGGCTCGTCCAGCACATAGATGACGCCAAACAACTGCGAGCCCAACTGAGTCGCCAGGCGCAGGCGCTGCAACTCCCCGGACGACAGGGTCGGGGTGCTGCGCTCCAGGGCCAGGTAACCCAGGCCCAAATCGATCAAGGTGCCGACCCGCTCCAGCAAGTCCTGGGCGATGCGCTGGGCGGCCAGGCGTTTTTCCAGGGACAGGTTCGGCGTGTGCCGCACATCCGGTGCGCCGCCGTGGCCGGGCGCGCCCTGGGCCACCCGTTGCTGGCGCGCCTCGCGGGTCTGTTGGTGGCTCAACACCGCACCGCCCTCCTCGACCTGCTCCAGATAAGCCTGGGCCGCCACCGGCTTGAGCACCTCGGCCAATTGCAGCAGGGGCATCTGCGCCAGCTCGCCGATGTCCAGCCCGGCAAAGGTCACCGACAGCGCCTCGCGCTTGAGGCGCTTGCCCGCGCACAACGGGCACGGGCTGCCGAGCATAAAGCGCGACACGCGCTTCTTCATCAGCGCGCTCTGGGTGTGGGTGAAGGTGTGCAGCACATACCGCCGGGCACCGCTGAAGGTGCCCATGTAGCTGGGCTCCGCCTGACGCTTGAGGGCCTCGCGGGTCTGCTCGGGGGTCAGGCCGGCGTACACCGGCACGGTGGGGGTTTCTTCGGTGAAGAGAATCCAGTCACGCTGTTTTTTCGGCAGGTCGCGCCAGGGAATGTCCACGTCATAACCCAGGGTCACGAGAATGTCCCGCAGGTTCTGCCCCTGCCACGCCAGGGGCCAGGAGGCCACGGCGCGCTGGCGTATGGTCAGCGACGGATCCGGCACCATGGACGCCTCGTTCACCTCATACACCCGGCCCAGGCCATGGCACTCGGGGCAGGCGCCCTGGGGCGTGTTGGGGGAGAAGTCCTCGGCATAGAGCATCGGCTGCCCCGGCGGGTAACTGCCGGCCCGGGAATACAGCATGCGGATCAGGCTGGACAAGGTGGTGACGCTGCCCACCGAGGAGCGGGTGCTCGGCGTGCCCCGCTGCTGTTGCAAGGCCACGGCTGGCGGCAGGCCGTCGATGGCGTCCACGTCCGGCACCCCGACCTGATCGATCAGGCGGCGCGCGTAAGGCGCCACGGATTCGAAATAGCGGCGCTGAGCCTCGGCGTACAAGGTGGAAAACGCCAGGGACGATTTACCGGAGCCAGACACCCCTGTGAACACCACCAGTGCATCCCGGGGAATGTCCACATCGACGTTTTTCAGGTTGTGTTCACGGGCCCCGCGAACCTTGACGAAACCAGTGCTGTTGGCCGGCAGCGCAGCGGCCGGTGGAACGGAACGCGAAGACGTCATGAATCGACCTTGTAGCAAAAATCAGGAAAGGCGCAGGGCCCGGGGCCCCGGATCATCACACAGACGGCGGCGCACTGCCCACCGACGCCAACACCCCGCGCACCATTCCCAGCAGCGCGTCGGGGCCATAGGGTTTGCTCAGCAGGTGCGTGTCGGGGCTGAGTTGATGATTACGGGATATCAGGTCACGGGTATGCCCCGAAGTGAACAGCACGGCAATCGCCGGCGTCTGGGTCTTGGCCCAGGACGCCAGGTCGCGGCTCTTGATCAGCCCGGGCATCACCACATCGGTAAAGATCAAATCCACCTGGGCGCCGTTCAGCAGCACCTGCATGGCCTGGTCGCCATTGGCCGCGGTCAGCACCTGGTAGCCGGCATGCTGCAACAACTCCACGGCAGCGCTGCGTACCGCCTCATTGTCCTCCACCACCAGGATTCGCTCGCCGGCGCCGCCCACATCCGGCATCGGCAGCGCCTCCTCGGCGCTGGCCTGTTCACGGCTGCGGGGGAAATACAGCTGCACCGTGGTGCCCTGCCCCGGGGTGCTGAGCATCTCGATGTGGCCGCCGCTCTGTTTGACGAAACCGAACACCATGCTCAAGCCCAGCCCGGTGCCCTGGCCATCGGTCTTGGTGGTGAAGAATGGTTCAAACGCCTGGCGCAGCACTTCGGGGGGCATGCCGCCGCCGCAGTCGCTGACCGACAGCCGCAGGTAATCCCCCGCGCCAATGTCCTTGCCCACGCAGAACTCCCGCTCCAGCGTCACATTCTGCGCGGCGATGGCGATGGTGCCCTCGCCCTGCATCGCGTCCCGGGCATTGATGGCCAGGTTGAGCACGGCGTTTTCCAGTTGATGACGGTCGACATGAATGCACCAGGGGTCGTCGGGCAGGTGCACCTCGATCTGAATGGTCTCGCCCAGGGCCCGCTGCAACAGTTCCCCGAGCCCGGCATACAGGTGCCGCGGGTTGTAGACCGCCGGCGACAACGGCTGGCGCCGGGCAAAGGCAAGCAGTTGTGCCGACAGGGTGGCACCGCGCTCGACGGCCGCCAGGGCCGCACGGGTGCGGCGCTGCACATTGGCGTTCTCCGGTTCGTGGCGGGCCAGCAGGTGCAGGTTGCCGGCGATGACTTGCAGCAGGTTGTTGAAGTCATGGGCCACGCCGCCGGTCAGGCCGCCGATGGCTTCCAGCTTCTGTGCCTGACGCAATTGTTCTTCTGCCTCCAGGCGCGCATCGACCTCATCCAGCACCCGCTGCTCCAGGTCACGGGTCAACTGCCGCAGGGCTTCTTCGGCGATGCGTCGCTCGTGGATATCAATCAATACACCCGGGAAGCGCAAGGCCTGGCCCGCGCTGTCGAACTCACAACGGCCACAGGCCATGACCCAGCGGTAGCACTCGTCAGCGCCCCGCACCCGGTACTCGGCGTTGTAGGGCACGCCCCGGGCCAGGCTTTCATCAACCCGTTCGCGCACCCTGGGCACGTCGTCTGGGTGAATGCGCGCCTCGGCATTGGCCATGGGCAAGTCATCCAGGGGCTGCTCCAGGGGATAGGCGAAGGTGCGGGCAAAACGCTCATCGCCCGACAGCCGATTGGCCTGCAAGTCCCAGACAAAAGAACCCAGCAGCGCACCGGCATTCAAAGCCAGTTGCACCCGCTCGTTCTCGGCCCGATAAGCGTGCTCGGCGGCCTGGCGCCGCTGCTCGGAAATCACATGCTCGGTGGTCTCCACAACAATCGCCAAGACCCCGGCCGGTGCCTGGCTGTCGTCCGCCACCGGGCTGTAGTAAAGGTCCAGCCAGACCGTTTCCGGCACCCCGTTGCGCAGCAGTGTCAGGTCTTTATTGCGAAAGGACAGGGTTCCCCCGGCCAGGCAGGTGTCGACGATGTCACGGTTGAACTCGGCCACTTCCGGCCATCCAAGCTCCACCGGGCAGCCCAAAAGGAAGGGGTGGCGACCGCCGGCAAACACCGCGTAGGCATCGTTGTAGATCATGTAGCCCAAGTGCCCCCAGAGCATCACCTGGGGCACGGGTGAACCGAGCATGAACTGCACGGTGCTGCGCAGGCTCAAGCTCCAGTCCTGCAACGGCCCGAGGTCAGTGATGGACCAGTCGAAACGGCGAATGCGCTCGGCCATCTCGCCTTTCCAGCCTTGGCATCCGTAGTCATCAGATAAGAACGGCATGGACGAACTCGATAAAAAATGTGGCACGGAGTGGGCACTCTAAGCAGGGCGCTGGATCACCCAAAACCTTTGAGCACCGTCGACACAGATGGTTTCACCGGGTCGGGCCCACGACTCGGGCATTCTCTACCTCTGGGGCCCGTCGACTCAACGAAAATCCCGGCTATGCACCGTAATCCCGCTTAACAATGGGGTCAGGTCCTGGAGTCGCCCGGCAATCAGGTGGCGCACTTCACCCTCGGTTTCCAGGGTGCCGTCCACTTGCAGCAACTGGGCGCCCACCAGCACGCGGCGCTGACGCTCGGCCAGATCACGCCAGACCACCACGTTGACGTTGCCGAACTCGTCTTCCAGGGTGACGAAGGTCACGCCGCTGGCGGTGCCCGGGCGCTGGCGTCCGGTGACCAAGCCGGCAATGCTGACCGGGCGCCCGTGCGCCACTTCCAGCAATTCCCGGGAACTGCGGCAGCGCCGGGCCTTGAGCTGGGCCCGCAACAGGGCCAGGGGATGGGGCCCGAGGGTGGTGCCCAGGCTCAGGTAATCGGCTTGCAGGTCTTCGCCCCGGCTTGGCCTGGGCAGGTTCACCGGGGCCTCTTCCTGACGCGGCACGCTGGCGAACAACCCCAATTGCGTTTCCACCCCGGCCACCGCCCAGCGCGCCTGATAACGATTGCCCGCCAAGGCACGCAAAGCCCCGGCATCGGCCAGCAGTTCCTGGGCCCGACTGTCGAGTTGGGCCCGCCGGCCAAGGTCGGCGATGTCGGCAAAGACCCCGGCGCGGCGCGCAGCTTCCAGGCGCCGGCCATCCTCCTCGCGAAAGCCCTTGATCATGCGCAAGCCCAGGCGCAAGGCCGGCTGCTGCCCGGCGATCGGCTCTAGGCTGCAATCCCAATCACTGGCGCCCACCTCCACCGGGCGGATTTCCAGGTGATGCCGCCGCGCATCCTGGAGGATCTGGTCCGGACTGTAGAAGCCCATGGGCCAGCTGTTGATCAGGGCACAGGCAAAGGCCGCCGGTTCGTGACACTTGAGCCAGCAACTGGCGTAGGTCAGCAAGGCGAAACTGGCGGCATGGGATTCGGGAAAACCGTAGCTGCCAAACCCCTTGATCTGCTCGAAGATCTGCGCCGCGAACTCGTCGCTGTAGCCGTTGCTGCGCATGCCATCGCGCAGGCGCAGGCGATGGGGTTCCAGGCCGCCGTGGCGTTTCCAGGCCGCCATGGAACGGCGCAACTGGTCGGCCTCGCCGGGGGTGTAGTTGGCGGCGACAATGGCGATCTGCATCACCTGCTCCTGGAACAGCGGCACGCCCAGAGTGCGCTCCAGTACCCCCTCCAACTCTGCTGAAGGGTAGGTCACCTTTTCCTCACCTTTACGCCGGCGCAGATAGGGATGGACCATGCCGCCCTGGATCGGCCCGGGCCGGACAATCGCCACCTCGATCACCAGGTCGTAGAACGTCTTCGGCCTGAGCCGCGGCAGCATGGACATCTGCGCCCGGGACTCGATCTGGAACACGCCGATGGTGTCGGCGCGGCTGATCATCTCGTAGGTGGCCGGGTCCTCAGAAGGGATGCTGGTGAGGCTGTAGCGTTGACCACGATACCCGTGGATCAGGTCGAAGCAGCGGCGAATGGCGCTGAGCATGCCCAGGGCGAGGATATCCACCTTGAGCAGGCCGACCCGGTCCAGGTCGTCCTTGTCCCACTGGATAATGGTGCGCTCGGCCATGGCGGCGTTTTCCACCGGCACCAGGCTGTCCAGGGGTTCTTCGGAAATCACGAAGCCGCCGGGGTGCTGGGACAGGTGCCGGGGAAAGCCGATCAACTGCCCGGTCAAGCCCAGCACCCGGCGCAGCAGCGGGTTGTCGGGGTCGAAACCGGCTTCCTGCAAGCGCTCGGCACTGGGCGGCGTGTCGCTCCAGTGGCCGCAACAATCGGCCAGGGCGTTGACCTGGTCCGGCGGCAAGCCCAAGGCCTTGGCCACGTCCCGCACCGCGCCGGCGCCGTGGTAAGTGCTGACCACTGCGGTCAAGGCCGCCCGCCCCCGGCCGTAACGACGGAACACGTACTGCAGCACCTCCTCCCGGCGTTCATGCTCGAAATCCACATCGATATCCGGCGGTTCGTTGCGCTCCCGGGACAGGAAGCGCTCGAACAGCAAGGTCGAGCGATCGGGGTCAATCTCGGTGATGCCCAGCACGAAGCACACCACCGAGTTGGCCGCCGAACCCCGGCCCTGGCAAAGAATGTGCTGGCTGCGGGCGAAGCGCACGATGTCGTGCACGGTGAGGAAATAACTCTCGAAGCCCAGCTCGCCGATGATCTCCAGCTCTTTGTCGATCTGCGTCAGCACTTCGGCCCGTGCGCCCTGGGGCCAGCGCCAGGCACAGCCCTGGGTCGCCAGGTGGCGCAGCCAGGACGCCGCGTCATGGCCCTCGGGCACCAACTCCCGGGGGTACTGATACTGCAATTGAGCGAGGCTGAAAGTGCAACGCCGGGCAATGTCCAGGGAGGCCTGCAACAAGGCCGCCGGGTACAGGGCCCGCAGGGTGTCAACGCTACGCAGGTGGCGTTCGCCATTAGGGTGCAGACACTGCCCGGCCTCCGCCACCGGCAGGTGATGACGGATCGCGGTCATGGTGTCTTGCAAAGCCCGGCGCCCCCGGCTGTGCATGTGCACATCGCCGCTGGCCACGCTGGCGATTCCCAGTTGCTCGGCCAAGGCCAGCAACCGCGCCAGGCGCCGGGCATCGTCCTGCGCGCAATGCAGCTCCACGGCCAGCCACAGACGCTCGCGGAAAATCCCCTGCAACCAACGGCCATGCTCCTGCGCGTGCGGCTCATCCCCCGCCGTGGGCAGCCACAGCGCCAGCAGCCCCGGCAAGGGTATTTGCAGGTCGTCCCGCAGCAGGCGGTACTGGCCCTTTTGCGCACGACGCCGGGCCTGGGTAATCAAACGACACAGGGCCTGATAGCCCTCCAGGCTTTCCACCAGCAACACTAGTTTCGGTCCGTCCTCGACCTGGATTTCACTGCCGATAATCAGCGGAACGCCACAGGCCTCGGACGCTTGCCAGGCGCGTACGACTCCCGCCAGGGTGCACTCGTCGGTGATCGCCAGGGCCTGGTAACCCTCGGCCCGGGCCCGCTCGAAGAGCTCCAAGGCACTGGAGGCGCCGCGCTGGAAACTGAAGTTCGACAGGCAATGCAACTCGGCGTAGCCGCTCATGCGAACCAGCCCTGCAACAGCAAGGGGCCGCCACCAACCGGGCGATAGGCCCAGCCTTGCTGGCCGCCCTGGGTTTCGACCAGGTAATAGTCGCGGCGCACATCGGCGCCGTCCCACCAGCCGGACTCGATGCGCTCCGGGCCCATGACAATCCGTACAGCGCTGTCGGCCAGGGGCAAGGGTTCGGGCAGCAACCAGCCGGGGCGACGCGGGCCCGGCAGGACCGGCCCCGGTTGACGGTCGCTGGTGGCCTGCCAACTGCACTCCGGTCGGTGGTCGGCCAGAGCCCGCAAGCCATGCACCGCGTCATCCCCCAGGCGCGCTCGCAGGCGTTCGCGCAGTTGCTCCCAGGGCAAGGATTGCTGGGGGCGCTCATCGAACAGTTGACGGTGTTCAGGAACAAAGCGCGGCAAGTCCTCGGCCAGCAGGCGCAGGCTGCGCACCGGCGCCGGCACCTGGATCTGCTCCAGGCGCCCGCGGGCCAGTTCAAAGAGCATGGCCGAGTCACGCTCGGCGCTGAGCAGGCCCACCGGGATCAGAGTATCGGCGCATTCAGCATGCTCCAGATGCAGCTCGAAACGCTGCACCCCGCTGTCGCGACCGCAGAGAAAAGCCGCCAGGTCCGCCGTCAAGCGGCGCAAGGGGAACAGCAGCGCCTGGTGCGACAAGACATCGAAATTCAGCTCGATGCGCAGGTCGAAACGGTCCGGTGGTTGATAGAAGGCCAAGGCCAATGGGCGCTCGCCCAGGAGTTGATCCAGGTGCTGAAGCAAGGCCGGGGCAAAACGCCGGGCCAGGCTCGAACGAGGCAAGCCGCGCACCTGGGCGAAACTGCGCACGCCCATGCGCGACAAGGCTTCGGCGGTTTGTGCGGCCAGGCCCAGGCGCTCGATGGGCATGGCACCCAGGACCTGGCCCAGTTGTTCATCATCCGCCACGGCCAAGCCGTCATAGGCATTGGCCAGGACCCGGGCCGCCAGTGGATTGGGCGCCGCGACGATACGGTGGCGAAAGCCCAGTTCCGTCAGCTCGCGACGCAGCCGCGCTTCCAGCTGCGGCCAGGGACCGAACAGGCCCAGGCTCGACTCGATCTCCAGCACCAGGGTGCGCGGGTAGGCCACGCTGACCTGGGAACTGAAGCCATAGGCCCAGGCCGCCAGGAACTGCTGCCAACGCTGGATTTCCTCGGGGTCGTATTCGGCACAGGCAAAGCCCTTGGCCAGGGCCTGGGCGGCCGTCAACGACTGGCCGGGGCGCAGGCCCAGCTCCCGGGCAGCGGTATTCACCGCTTGCAGCACCCGGCGTTGTGGGGTGCCACTGAGCAGAGCCAGGGGGGCCTCGGGTTCGGCGCGCTGACGCAGCGCGGCGTCCAGGGCCAACTGCGGAAATAGAATGCACACCCAACGCATGACCGCCTCAGTGCCCGGGGCTGAACGCGATGGGCGCGCCATGGGCCAGGCCGCCCCGGCACTTGAGTACACGCAATTGTGCGGGCCGGGCATCCACGGCAATGCGCAAGGCCGCCGGCGACGGGTTGACCGCCTCTGCCTGCGGGCGGTAGGCAAAGGCCAGGGTCTGGCCGGTTTCCGCCGCCACCTGCAAACGGCGCAGGGCGCGATCATCGGCCTGCTGCGGCCAGCACAACACGGCGCCGCAACTGCCCGAGCGCAGGCATTGCTCGGCGGCCCACAGGGCATCGCGCTCACTGGCCTGGATAATCGACAGCTGACGCACATCCACTCCAGCGTTCTGCCAGGCTTGGGGATAGGGCACATAAGGCGGCGCCACCAGCACCACTCGCTCCCCCGCCGCCGCCAATCGGGCCAGGGCCGGCCACAGCAGTTGCAACTCGCCCACGCCCTGGGCGGCGATAAGGATTTCCGTCAGCGCCGCCTCCGGCCAGCCACCCGTGGGCAGCACCGCATCCAGGGCCGCGTGGCCAGTGGCTTGCGGGCTGGGGGCCGGCGCAGCAGGCCGGCCCTTCCACACCCGGCCGGCATTGAACAGCGTATCCAGCGCGACCACGGCCCCCATCAGCCTGGCCTCACCAGACCGCAGAACACCCCTTCGATGGCCAGGTCCTGATCAACCGTGACCTCGATCGGCGCATAGGCCGGGTTGCGCGGCAGCAGGCGAATGGCCTGGCCCTGGCGCTGAAAGCGCTTGATGGTGACTTCGCCGTCCAGGCGGGCGATGACGACCTGCCCGTTGCGCGGTTCAGGGTTGCGGCGAACGGCCACCAGGTCACCGTCGAGGATGCCGTCCTCGATCATCGAATCGCCCTGGACCCGCAGCAGGTAATCCGGGGCCAAGGAGAACATCCCCGGGTCCAGCAACAAGCGGCCATGCACCTCGGCATCCACGCCAATGGGCGCGCCGGCGGCCACTCGGCCCAGCACGGGGATGTCCAGCAGCTCGGGGCGCGGCGCTTGATTGAGCAGGCGAATGCCCCGCGCCTGGTTCGGGTTGACCTCGATAAACCCGGCCTCGGTCAGCGCCAGCACATGCTTGCGCGCCACGCTGCGCGAGGCAAAACCAAAGGCTTCGGCGATTTCGGCCAGGCTCGGAGGCTGGCCGCGATCGGCGATGCGGTCACGGATAAAGGTCAGGATGGCACTGCGGCGGGGAGATAAAGTCGTCATGGAGTACATTTGTACTCCTCTCGGATTTTTCTGACAAGCACCGCTAATCCGCTGCCGGTGGAGGCAGTTTTGGGAGGGGTGTGGATTTTGGGAGCGCGATCGCTGGCAAGCCAGCTCCTACAAGGGGGCGGCGGGTGCGGCTGTTGTAGGAGCCGGCTTGCCGGCGATCGCGGTATGGCGGGGTTGGATCAGGCGGTTTTCAGGCCGCGCAGGTCGAGGTGGCCGTCCAGCAGTGGCGGGCACCAGTAGTAGCCACCAGTGATTGGCCGGCTCATGCGGTACAGGCCGTCGGTGATGCCGTCTTCCAGGCCGCTCATGCGTCGCAGTTGGGCTTCGAAAGCATTGAGGGTGTGACCGAAGGCCAGGAACATCAGGCCGCCCCGATCCCCTTCGATCCACGGCATCGAACGACGCACCATAAAGGCCTCCGGGGTGAAGCTCTCCTGGGCGGTGCGCTTGACGTGGGCCGAGACCGGCGCATCGTCCAGCTCTTCGTTGTCGCTCAGGCGCCGGCCCATGATGTTGTCGCGCTCTTCGGGCTGCATGGCGGCAAAGCCCTTGAAGTCGTGCTGCCACTGCTGGATCGCGGCAAAGCTGCCACCGCGCAGGCCATCGACACCGTCCGCCAGGCCCGCCGCCACGGCCGCGTCATCGTGTGGGTTTTCGGTGCCGTCTTCGTAGCCGGTCAGGTCGTGGCCGTCTTTGTGGCGGAAGGTTTCGTTCATCTGCACCAGGCGCAAGGCCGGTGCCAGGGCCGCTTCCAGGGCATTGCTGCGGTGCAGCAATTCACCGCGGTCGTCGCCATGCAGCCAGACCCACAGTGCATGTTGGGTCGACGGGTTGTCGACGCCGACGCCGGTCAGTGCCGGGAACGCCTTGAGGCCTTGCACGCGAGCGCCCAGGGCCTTGACCAGCGAGGCGCCAAAACCTGCTACCGCCGTTTTTCCATCCACCTGCGACAGCAACTGATCCAGGGCGGCAGGCAATGCCTCGATGGATTCGAGGGCAAAAAACAAATGACGGGCCTGGCTCGGAACGGGGGTGGCAAGAATGCCCGGCTGGTAGTAACTCATAACGACTCCTTGAAGAAAGCGCGAAGTTTACCCGCCAGCCCCCGGTTTGTGGTGAGCCGCGCCCATAAACCGGGGGATTTCGCCGCCTTTTCTGCCCTGTAATCGCCTCGCAGTCACTTGATTCGATAATGAAACGTATTACGCACCGCCGGCACCGTCACCGCTTGCCCATCGACGATCCGCGGCTGGTAGCGAAAGGTGTTGGCCGCGGCCAGCGAGGGCCGCATAAACAACGGATGACAGCCGTCCAGCACCTTGGGATTTTCCACCCGCCCCAGGGGATTGACGCTGTACTCCACGGTGCAATCGCCTTCCAGTTCCTTGTCCAGGGCTCGTTGCGGGTAGTCCGGCGCCTCCTTGCTCAGGGGCAGGTATTGACGGCTGTCAGCGGCAGCCGCCTGCTGCCGTGCCCGTTCCGCCGCCACCCGCGCCTGCTCTGCCCGTTGCGCCTGCTGCGCCTGTTCCTGGGCCACCCGCTGTTGCTCGGCTTCGCGCTGGCGCTTTTCCGTGTCAAGGCGCTGGCGCTGTTGCTCGGCCTGTTCCTCACGCTTGCGCTCTTCCACACGCTTGCGGGCCAGGGCCGCCTGTTCGAGTTTCGGTGCCGGCTCGCGCACCGGCGGCAGCGGTTTGGCCGGCTCCGGTGGCGCACTCACCTGGGGCTCCACCGGGGCAGGCAGCGCCGCCACGGGCAAGGGTTCCGGGGCCTGGGGTTCAGCCGCCGGCGGCAACATCACCAGTTGGGTTTTCAACACCGCCGGCGCCTGCACCGGCGGCGGCTCCACCGCCCAGCCCAGCACCAACAGCACCAGGACACCCGCGTGCAAGGCCAGGGCCAGGGTCGCCGCCAGGCTGTTGCGCCAGAACACCTCGCGCGCCCGGCGCGGCTCGTCACAGAACGCGACCTGCAAGCTCAGCGCAGTCATTGCGGGGCCTCGGTCACCAGCCCCAGGTTGTGCACCCCGCCCTGCTGCAAGGCCGCCATGGCCGCGACCACACTGCCGTAACCGGCGTCCTTGTCGGCGCGGATATAGACCTGGGTGTCACTGCGCTCGGCGACAATCTGCGCCACCTTGGCGCGCATCTCGTCCAGGGCCACGGCGCTGTCGGTCTGGTTTTTCGTGTCCAGCTCGCCGCCCAGGTTCCAGTAGTAGCCGCCCTCGGCCTTCACCGACAACGTAAGAATCTGCTGCCGGGTGTCGTTGGCCAGGGCTTCACTGGCGACCTTGGGCAATTCGATCTTCACCCCCTGGGTCAGCATCGGCGCGGTGACCATAAAGATCACCAGCAGCACCAGCATCACGTCGATGTAAGGCACCACGTTCATTTCCGCCTTGGGCCCGTGCTTGCGTTGCGGCCTGACTAACATGTGCACTCTCCTTTCAGGCGGCCACGGCCAGGTTGATCGGCGCGCCATGCAACGTGCGGTGCAGGCGCACCTGCAGCTCGTTGGCAAAGGCGTAATAGCGGGTCAGCAAGGTCTGGCTGCGGGCCGAGAAGCGGTTGTAGGCAATCACCGCCGGGATCGCCGCGAACAGGCCGATGGCCGTGGCGATCAAGGCTTCGGCGATGCCCGGGGCCACGGTGGACAGGGTCGCCTGCTGCACCTGGGACAGGCCGAGGAAGGAGTTCATGATCCCCCACACGGTGCCGAACAGGCCGATGTAAGGGCTGACCGAGCCCACGGTGGCGAGAAATTGCAGGCCCTTTTCCAGGCGCACTTCCTGCTCGCTGATGGCCACGTACAGCGCTCGTTCCACGCCTTCCAGCACCACCTCGGCCGGGTTGCCGCCGGACTGTTTCAAGTGGCCGAACTCCTGGTAACCCGCGTGGAAAATCTGCTCCACGCCGCCCTCGCCGTCACTGGCCTGGGCCGTCTCGCGGTACAGCGGCAGCAGCTCCGGCGCCCGGCGAAAACGCTGCACAAACTCGTTCATCTGTTTTTCCCGCCCGCGCAGCACACGGCTGCGCTGGATGATCAGGTACCAGCTGAGCAGGGATGCCAGCAGCAGGGTCAGCATGACCGCCTTGACCAACAGGCTGGCGTCGCTGATCAGTCCCCAGATCGTCATGTGTTCGAGTGTGGCCTGCATGGTGAAACTCCTTTGCCTGATGCCTACGGGCCAACGCTGCACGCTGGCCTGTGGGCTATTCGATGAAAAATGGATGACCGATTGATGACGGGCCGATCAGGGCAACTGCAAGGCCCGGGTGACCTCGGCCCAGGGCACGAACTTGAAGTTCTGGGTCTGCTCGGGCATGCGCTTGCGGCCGTCCTGGACCACCAGCATGCCCTGGCTCCAGGGCCCGCCGAGGTTGACCGAGGTGACTTCCAGGCCGTCGGTTTCCGAGGCGCCATCGATCCCCGCCGCCGCGTTGAGGCCGACGCGGAATGCGCCGTGGCTGGCGAACGGCGGCTCGGCGTCGAGCACCAGGTAGCTGTCGTTGCCCTGGCTGGAAATCACCAGATAGTCACGCGCGGCGCTCTGGTACAGGGCCAGGCCCTCGACGTCGGCCTGGAGCAGGCCGCCGACCTTGACCACACTGGCCAGGGTCGCCGGTTGCTCGGGCCGAGCGTCCACGGCCCAGACGCCGACATCTTCCTCACCGATAAACAGCCGCTGGCGCTGGTCGTCAGCGACGCAGCCTTCCGGCTGGCTGGCCACCTTGAACTGGCGCACCAACTCGCCCTGCACGCTGCCATTGGGTGCGCTCAGGCGGTATTGCACAAAGGTGCCGTCCTTGCCGTTGGCGATGGCGTACAACTCGCCGCTGGCGGGCTGGAACAGGCACATGCCGTAGATTTCCTTGAGCGGCGTGGGGATCTCCCCGGCTTCCCGCAATTCGCCACTGGTGCGGTCGATGGCGAACAGGCTGAGGCTGTTGTGATCGCGGTTGCTGGCCACGGCGAGGTCGACGGTCTGCTCGCCGAGCTTGAACCCGGGACGCACATCGACGTTGTTCAAGCGCCCCACGGGCAGTTCCTGCAGCAGCTTGCCCTGCAGGTCGTACGCCAGCAGGCCCTGCTTTTTATTGGTGCCCAGCACCCGGCTCAGGGACGGTTGCTGCGGGTGCACCCAGATCGCCGGATCGTCGGCGGCATCGCCCTGGCGTCCCACCGGGTCGCTCTGCACCACAGGCTCCACGGTCGGCAGCACCGGGGGCAGGCTCGGCGGGGTCGCCTGCCAGTTCAACTGGCCCTGATACAGGCGCCCGTCCTCGTCATCGCGCAGCAGCACTTGCAGGCCCTTGCCACTGGCGCGCACGGCGAGATTTTCCGGTTCCTTGAGGCCCGCCAACGGCAGCGTGGCCTTGGCGCTCCAGCCTTTCTCCTGCTGCTGATAGAGGTGCAACTGCGCCGCCTTCGGGTCCAGGCCCAGCACCCCGCCCGGCATCAGGGCCATGGCCCCGGCGCTGTTCTTGATGTCGCCAAAGGGCGCGCGCAGGGCCACCGGGGCGCGCGCGGTGTCGGCTTCGGCATGGGCCGGGTACGCCCACCAGCCGACATTCTGTTCATTCACCAAGAGTTGCTGGGCACCATCGTCCACCTGGCAGAACTGCGCCTCGGGGGGGAGCGGCAGGCCGCGTACCCGCAGGGGCTCGGCATTCAATTGGGCACCCTTGCCCACCAGCCATTGCTCGCCCTTGCCCTCCTCGCCTACCAGGAACAGAAACAGGTTGCTGGCTTCATCGCGGTACAGGCACAGGCCATTGACCGGGTAGTCGCGGGTGGGCAGGTACACCGGCTGCCCCCAGCGACGGGCCGCCGGATCGACGCTCACCAACAGCGCCTGTTGACGCTGGTTGTCGAGGCTGGCCACCAACAGCTGCTGGCCGGCGACGCGGCTGTCCAGGCCACTGAAGGAACCCTTGAGCGCCGCCAACTGGCGCCCCTGCTCGTCCAGCAGCAATAGGCCGTCACGCTCGCTGGCCAGCAACCGATCGGCGCCCAGGCCACTGGGCACGAAGCCCAGGGCAGTCACCCCTTGTGGCTGCTCGGCCCAGGGCTTGAGGCTCAAGCCGGGCACGTTGGGCGCGGCCAGGGCGGCGCCACTGGCGAGGCCGATCAACAGGGCCAGCAGGGTATTTTTCGGGGCAAATAAAGTGCTCATCACAATCCTTGGTTGTCGATTCAGGCCGGCACCGCCAAGGGCGCCGGGCGGTGGCTCAGAAGTGGGTAAAGGTCAGGCCGAGCTTGTAGGTCGGGCCGTACTCTTCGTACTGGCCGTTGTAGGCGCGGTTGCCGGTGTAGACGAAGTACGGCTGGTCGGTGAGGTTCTGCGCCTCGAAGCTGACTTGCAGGTTCTTGCTCAGGGCGTACTTGGCGCTGAAATCGACAAAGGTCTGGGCGTCCACGTGCAGGTCATGGGCCTTGTCGTTGATGCCCGCCAGTTCGTAGAGGTAGTCCGATTTGTAGTTGGCCGAGACGCGCAGGCTGAGTTTGTCGTTCTCCCAGCCGAGCATCAGGTTGCCCACGGTGTCCGACTGGCTGGGCAGGTCGATGTCGCGCTTGCGATTGCGCCCGCTGGCCTGGTCGAAGCCCTCGATGCTCGCGCTGGAGCGGCTGAAGGTGCTGTTGGCGCCGACCAGCAGGCCGTTCCACGGCGCAGGCAACCAGTCGAACTTCTGCGAGTAGGCCAGTTCCAGGCCGTAGAGTTTGGCGCTGTCGCCGTTGGCGAAGCTGTGGGCTTCGGAGAAGCCGGCCCAGGCGCCGCTGCCGGCCAGGTCGGTGTTGTAGACGAAGTTCTGGATGTCCTTGTAGAACACGAAGGCCGAGACGGTGCCGGCGCGGCCCATGAAGTGCTCGATGCCCAGGTCCAGGTTGCTCGACTCCAGGGGCTTGAGGTTGGGGTTGCCGAAGCTCGCCTCGTCGCCGTCAATGACAAAACCCGGGGCCAGTTGGCCGAAGGTCGGGCGCACCACGGACTTGGTCCAGGCGGCGCGCACCTGGGTGTTCTTGTCCAGCTGGTAACGGGCGTGCAGGCCCGGCAGCCAGTGGTGATAACGGCGTTGGGTCTGGGTGTCGGTAAAGGCGCCGTCGGTGACCCCGGTGCCCTTGGCCGAAAACTCGGTGCCCTCGTAACGCAGGCCGGCGATAAAGCGCCAGTCACCGATGTCCAGGGTGTTCATCAGGTAGCCGGCGTTGATGTCCTCGCTCATCTTGAAGTCGTTGACCCGGGACTCCACCGCGTCATAGAAGTCCGCCGCGTTGAGGCCGCCAATCAACTGCTCGATGGCGCCAGCGCTGATGCCCGGGCCGAACTGGCCGAGGCGATAGTCCACCGTGCCTTTCTGGAATTGGCTGAGGTTGAGCTGGTCGCTGGTAAAGCCCAGTGTGTCGAAGTCTTCATAGACCCAGGTTTCCAGGTCGTTGTCCTTGTTGCGTCGGCTGACCTTGCCGCCGAATTTGACCTGGGATGCGTAGCCCTTGAAGTCGTAGTCCCGGGCCAGGTCCAGGCGCAGGTTTTTCTCGGTGTCGGTGGTTTTCTGCTTTTCCCACTCGACCTTGCTCAGGCTGAAGTTGGCCGGGTCGTAGAAGCCGGGGCTGATGATCGGCCGAGGCTTGTCGTTGTCGTAGAAACCGCTGCCGCTGAAGTCGCTGTTGCCCTCGAACGTGGCACCGGCGATGTGCCCCGGGCTGTCTTCGCTGGAGCGGCTGTAGCCGGCTTGCCCGCTCAGAGTCCAGAGCCCGACCAGGCGCTCGCCGCCAAACACATAGGACTGGATTTCCTGGGTCTCGTCGCGCTGCTTGAGCTTGCGCTTGCCCTCGGCGTCACCCAATTCCCCCGCGGCCTGCGGGTCGGCGAATTCGATACTGGTGGAGTTGCGGGTCTCGCTGTCCTTGTAGCGGCTGTAGAGGGTGCGCAGGTAGTAGCTGCTGTAGTCGTCGGGCTTGTAGTCGAAATTCAGGCCGCCACCGGCGCGCTCGCGGCTGATGTCGTAGTCGCGCTGCTCGAACTCCTGCAGTTTGGCACCTTGCTCGAAGTCCCAGGCACCGCCGGTTTCCACGTTGTCGGAGCCGAAGTCACGCTTCTGCCAGCTCAGGGCCGCGGCCACGCCGAAGTTGTCGATGCCGTCGCCGAGGCTGAAGCGGTTGCTCGCCGCACCGGAGAATTTCGGGCTGGTCTGGCCGCTGTTCTTGTCGTAGCTGGCCTCGCTGCTGCCGGTGTAGAACAGGCCTTTGTGGTCGAAGGCCGAAAGGCTTTTCACGTCCACGGTGCCGCCCAGGGAGTTGGCGTCCATGTCCGGGGTCAGGGTCTTGATCACCGACAGCGACTGCACCAGCTCCGAGGGCAATACGTCGAGGGCCACGGCCCGGCGTTCGCTCTCCGGGGAAGGCACCAGGGTGCCGTTGATGGTCACACTGTTGAGGTCCGGGCCCAGGCCGCGCACGCTGACAAAGCGCCCTTCGCCCTGGTCGCGCTCGATGCTGATGCCCGGCAGGCGCTGGGCGGCTTCGGCGACGTTCTGGTCCGGCAACTGGGCCACACCGTCGGCGTGCACCACGCTCTTGATGCTGTCGGCACTGCGCTGTTCCTTGAGCGCCTTGTCGATACTGGCGGCCTGGCCCACCACCTCCACGTGCTCGGTGGCGGCTGGCTCGGCGGCGCTGAGGCGCTCGCTGGCAATCGCCATGGCCAATGCGGTGAGCGTGAAGCTGACGAGCCCGACGTTGGCGCTGCGCTTGTACATGGTGGCCTCCCCAAAGAATCCGCTGACGCCGGGCAAGGGGCCCGGCAACTGGGAGGGCACGCTAGGGGCGGCGAATGACGGTTCTGTGACAGGCCTGGGCGGCGCAAGGCGTAAAGGGCTCTTTGCCGGGGGATTGAGTCACGGAATGAGCTGAAATGACCCCCACGGCACCGAGGTAAAGGCTTTTGCAGGAGCGGGTTTGCCTGCGATGCCGTCTTGAGGTGGACGGTGGATAGGCGGGGGCCATCGCCGGCAAGCCGGCTCCTACAGGCGGGTTGGGGTTTGGCGAGGGACGGGAGGGCGCGGTATCGGGGCGAAAAAAATCGGCTGATGAGTGTGAGCTGATTCGACCCCGACGCGGTTTTTACGGGTGTCACCCGGCTGTCACAAACATCTGCTGTGCTGGCGCCCATTCATTCCTGGCAAAAGGATCGCGGCCATGTTCTCCGTGCTCAAACCCCATCGTTGGAAACTCGCCGTGCTGTTGCTCGCGGCCAACGCCGGGTTGCTGCTGCACCTGGCCTGCGGCGACTTGAAACGGTTCGATGAATGGGTCTGGCTCGACATCGTCGGTGAAGGTGGCTCGGCGCTGCTGGCCCTGGTCTGGCTGGGGCTGGTGCTCAAGAGCCGGCCCGCCGGGCGGGTCACCGACTACCTCGCGCTGGGCCTGAGCTGCATCTTCTTTTCCTGGTGGATCGACAGCCTCGACGAGTTCATCCGCCTGCCCGCCAGCATCACTTGGGACCACTGGCTGGAATCCGGGCCGATGCCAGTAGGCATGGTCTTGCTGACGATCGGCATCTACCACTGGCACCGCGAACAGTTGGCCATCAGCGCGCAAATGGAAAAACGCGAACGGCTGTTCCGCGAGCACCGGCTGTTCGACAAGCTCACGCCCCTGGGCAGCGCCGACTACCTCAAGCGCCAGTTGGTCGACACCCTGGAACACAGTCGCCAACACCAGCAGCCGCTGTCGTTGCTGGCCCTGGACCTGGATAACTTCGCCGCCATCAACCAGAACTACGGCCACGCCGAGGGCGATGCGCTGCTCCAGGCCCTGAGCCATTTGCTGCTGCTCAACCTGCGTCGCCAGGACCTGCTGTGCCGCCTGGCCGGCGACCGCTTCGTGGTGCTGCTGCCCAACACCGGCGAGCGCCAGGCCCGGCTTCTGGCCCAGGAGCTGCAACAGGCGATCCACAGCCTGGCCCACAAGACCCGGCAGCACGGCGAGCGCCTGCAGTTGTCGGCCAGTTGCGCAGTGGTGATGGCCCTCGACGAAACCCCGGAAGGCTTGCTCAAACGCCTCAACCTGGCGCTGGCCCGGGCCAAGCAGCCCCTGGCCAAGACGGCCTGAGGCGCACCATGACTCTGAAAACCACCTGGTACGAAAACGACAGCCGCTTTATTCCCGGGCATTACCAACCCGCGGCGCTGGTGGACCTGGCCCTGTCCCGGGACATCGACAGCCATCGCCTGCTGCGGGGCACCGGGCTGTTCCACGAAGACATCCTCGCCGGCCAGGCCCTGCTCAGCCCGCAGCAGTTTCTCGGGCTGATCGGCAACAGCCGGCGCCTGCTGGACGCCGACGACAGCAGCTTCCTGTTCGGCCAGCGCTTGCTGCCCGGGCATTACGGTGCCGCCAGCCATGCCCTGCGCCACGCCCACAGCCTGCACCAGGCGCTGGACACCCTGGTCCAGCACCAGGCCCTGCTCAGCCCCCTGGCTGCGCCGCGATTGCTGTTCGACGAGCACTACGCCTACTGCTATTGGCTGGACAGTTGTGGCGCCGGCGAGCACTGGCGCTTTCTGCTGGAAGCGAGCATGACCTCCCTGGCCGGCATGAGTCAGTGGCTCAGCGGCCAGCGCCTGCCCTGGGAATGCAGTTTCAGCCACGCCGAGCCGCGTTATGTCGAGCAGTACTGGGTGCACCTGGGGGAACACACGCAGTTCCAGCGCCCCCTGGACATGATGCGTATCCCCCGGGAGTACCTGGCCCAGCCCTGGCCCAACGCCTCGGCCACCGCTGGCCAGGTGGCACGCCTGGAAGCCGCCGAGCAGGGGCGGGAGCTGGGCTTTGCCAGCAGCTTTCTGGACTGCATCTACCTGTACCTGCAAACCCATGTGCGCCAGGCCCCCAGCCTGGAACAGGCGGCCCAGGCGTTCGGCATGAGCCCGGCGACCCTCAAGCGCAAGCTGCACAAACACCACAGCGGGTTCCAGCAACAGGTGGACCAGGTGCGCAAGCACGTCGCCCTGTACCTGTACCAGATCAAGGGCTGGCGCAACGAAGAGGTGGCCGAGTACCTCAACTTCAACGACGCGGCCAATTTCCGCCGCTCGTTCAAGCGCTGGACCGGCAGCACCCCGAAGCTGATCCGCCAGTTACTGGGCAGCGACTGAAGCACCGGCCAACACCCGCGCGAGGACAAGCGTGCGCCCGCTGAAAACACTCGGCTGCCGAGCGCGCCGCCCTGCCCCGGCTCAGTGAAAAATCCTTAAAGCACCGCGCCAGATAGGCGTATAAACCTTGGAGCGACGTTTCCACGGCCATCTGCGCACTGATTATTTCCAACACGGGGTAGAGTCATGACCACAGCCAATCGCCTGAACAACCTGTTTCCCGGCGCCGCCGACATCCCCGAGCCTTACCGCCTGGAAGGCCCGATCGAACAGCGTGACTACTTGGTGGATGGCCAGTTGCAGACCTGGGACGGCCCCCTGGCCGTGGTCCGCAGCCCGGTGTACCTGGCCACCGCCGACGGTGACCAACAAGTGATTCTCGGCAGCACCCCGCTGCTGGATGCCGACACCGCCCTCACCGCCCTGGACGCCGCCGTACGCGCCTATGACCGGGGCCAGGGCGCCTGGCCGACAATGCGCGTGGCCGAACGCATCCAGCACGTGGAAGCCTTCCTCGGGCGCATGCGCCAGCAGCGCAGCGCGGTGGTCAAGCTGCTGATGTGGGAGATCGGCAAGAACCTCAAGGATTCAGAAAAAGAGTTCGACCGCACCTGCGACTACATCGTCGACACCATCGATGCGCTCAAGGAACTGGACCGCCGCTCCAGCCGCTTCGAGCTGGAGCAGGACACCCTCGGCCAGATCCGTCGCGTGCCCCTGGGCGTGGCGCTGTGCATGGGTCCCTACAACTACCCGCTGAATGAAACCTTCACCACCCTGATCCCGGCGCTGATCATGGGCAACACCGTGGTGTTCAAGCCGGCCAAGCTCGGCGTGCTGCTGATCCGGCCGTTGCTCGAAGCCTTCCGCGACAGCTTCCCAGCCGGGGTGATCAACGTCATCTACGGCAGCGGACGCGAGACCGTCAGCGCCCTGATGGCCAGCGGCAAGATCGACATCTTTGCCTTTATCGGCACCAACAAGGCCGCCAGCGACCTGAAGAAACTCCACCCCAAGCCCCACCGTTTGCGCGCGGCCCTGGGCCTGGATGCGAAGAACCCGGGGATCGTGCTGCCCGAGGTCGACCTCGACAACGCGGTCAACGAAGCGCTGACCGGCGCCCTGTCGTTCAATGGCCAGCGCTGCACCGCGCTGAAGATTCTCTTCGTCCACGAAGACGTGGTGCAGGCCTTTATCGAGAAATTCAACGCCAAGCTGCAGACCCTGAAACCGGGCATGCCCTGGGAGCCGGGCGTGGCCCTGACGCCACTGCCGGAGAACAGCAAGGTCGACTACCTGCACGCCCTGGTGGCCGATGCCGTCCAGCACGGTGCCCAGGTCATCAACCCCGAGGGCGGCCAAGCCCGGGCCTCGTTCTTCTATCCGGCGGTGCTGTACCCGGTGAACCCGCAAATGCGCGTCTACCAGGAAGAACAGTTCGGCCCGGTGGTGCCCATCGTGCCCTACCGCGACCTGGACACGGTGATCGACTACGTCCTGGAATCCGACTTCGGCCAGCAGTTGAGTATCTTCGGCACCGACCCCGCCGAAGTCGGACGCCTGGTGGACACCTTCGCCAACCAGGTGGGGCGGATCAACATCAACGCCCAGTGCCAGCGCGGCCCCGACACCTTCCCGTTCAACGGCCGCAAGAACTCCGCCGAGGGCACGCTGTCGGTACATGATGCGTTGCGCACCTTCTCGATCCGTACCCTGGTGGCGACCAAATTCCTGGAGAGCAACAAAACGCTGATCAGCGACATCATCCGTCAGCGCGAGTCGAGCTTCCTGACCACCGATTACATTTTCTGACGTCCCACAGGAGGACCTGATCTGGGCCCGTTAAAGCGCTTGCGCGCATTCACCCTGCCACCGCTGTTGCGCCGTGTACTGCTGCCATTGCTGGACCCGTACCGGCGCTACCGCCACGCCAAACTGATCCACGCCGTGCGCGTGGCCCTCGGCCTGATCGCCACCATCGTGCTGACCACCGGGCTCAACCTGCCCCACGGCGAGTGGGCCTCGGTGACCATGCTGGTGGTGATCGGCGGCCTGCAACACCACGGCAACATCGGCAAGAAGGCCGCCGAGCGGGCCATCGGCACCCTGGTCGGCGCCGGGGTCGGGCTGCTGCTGATTATCCAGCAGGCCTACCTGGGCCTGCCCTGGGTCACCTACCTGGGCATGGCCACGGTCTGCGGGTACTTCTCCTACCACGCCATCGGCAAGGGCGGTTACACCGCGCTGCTGGCGGCGATCACCGTGTTTATCGTCGCCGGTCATGGCGACAATCAGGTCAGCGACGGCCTCTGGCGCGCCGTGGACATCCTGATCGGCATCGCCCTGGCCCTGGCGTTTTCCTTCGCCATTCCGCTGTACGCCGTGTATTCCTGGCGCTACAACCTGGCCAGTGCCCTGCGCGATTGCGCGACCCTGTACGGGCGCATTGTCGGCGGCCAGTCGGTGACCGACGACGAGCACCTGAAAATCCTCGGGCGCCTCAACAGCACCCTGCTGCAACTGCGCTCGCTGATGCCGTCGGTGTCCAAGGAAGTACGGATTTCCATGACCGAACTGGACGCCCTGCAGCGTCACTTGCGCATGTGCTTCAGCACCCTGGAAATCCTCGGCAACACCCGCCCCGATGCCAGCGATGCCCAGGCCATGGCGCAGATGCAAAGCCTGCTCAAGGATGAGCACCGGCAGATTCGCGTACTGCTGGTCGGCATGGCTCGGGCCCTGCAATCCGGAGCTATCCGTCGCCTGCAACAGCCTTGGCCCAGTCCTACCGCACCGGTCGTGGCCCCGCCGCTGTACAGCGAGCTGGACGGTTACCGGCTGCTGACCCGGCAACTGCTGAGCAACCTGGGGGAAATGCGCCAGCGCCTGGGCCACAGTGCGCCCCACTGGAAAATCTGAACCGTCTCAAGAACTCAGCAGCCGGCGGCGGCCCAGGCTCCAGCCCTGCTGCATGCCGGCCGCCGCCAGCAGAATCGCCGCTACACCCAGCCATTGCAGCGCTTGCAGGCGATGCCCGAACGCCAGCCAGTCGACGGCAATCGCCGCAATCGGGTAGATGAAAGACAAGGCGCCGGTCAGGGCCGTGGGCAGTTTCTGAATGGCCCCGTACAACAGCACGTACATCACTCCGGTGTGGAGCACGCCCAGGGTCACCAGGCTGGCCCAGGCGCTTGGCTGTTGCGGCAAGGCGTCAAAGTGGGCCCAGGGCGCCAGCAGCAGGACCCCGGTGCACACCTGGATCAGCGCGATCAGATGGGGCGGCGTGCCGCTCAGATGCTTGATCAGCAACGCGGCGAAGGCGTACAGCAGCGCCGCACCCAGGGCCAGGACAATGCCCAACAGGTAGTCGCTGCCCACCGCCCCCTGCTCGCCATGGGCACTGACGATGGCCAACATGCCGGCAAAGGCCAGCGCCAGCCAGGAGAGCTTTTGCGCGGTGATTTTTTCACCGAGAAACAACGCCGCCAGGCCCACCAGGATAAACGGCTGGACGTTGTACACCGCGGTGCCAATGGCGATCGAGGCCCGGGAGTAGGAAGCGAACAGCAGCACCCAGTTGCCGACAATCGCCACCCCGCTGAGCACCGCCAGCAGAAAACGGCGGCTCGTCAGAATATCCTTACGCAAAAAGCCGAAAACGCCGCAAATCAGCAGCAAGGCACCGGCACCGAACACACACCGCCAAAACACCACGTCCAGCACCGGCTGCCCGGAGACCAGCACAAACCAGCCAATGGTGCCGGAAATCAGCATGGCGGTGGTCATTTCCAGGGATCCACGACTCAATGTTTTGTCCATTTTTCAGGCTCCTCGACAAGAGCCAAAAGTATGCGGTGAGGCCTTGCGCCGCTCCATGGACAATGCAAGGCTACAAGCCTTCAACGCCTTTTTTATCAAGGCAAAAACGACCATTCACCTAACGAGGCTGCCATGCTGGATGGAATCGACCAATGCCTGATCAATGCCCTGATGGACGACTCGCGCCGCTCCCTCAAGGCCCTGGCGCAGATCAGCGGGCTGTCGGCACCGAGTGTCGCCGAGCGCCTGCGACGCTTGGAAGAACGCGGCGTGATCAAGGCCTATACCCTGGAAATCGACCCCAAGTTCCTGGGTTACCAACTCCAGGCCATCGTCCGTATCCGGCCCTTGCCGGGCAAATTGCAGGAGGTCGAGCGGCAGATCCTGGCGATCGCCGAGTTCACCGATTGCGACAAGGTCACTGGCGATGACTGCTTTATCGCGCGCCTGCAAGTGCGCGACATGGAGCAACTGGACAGCCTGCTTGACGGGCTCAACCACTTCGCCGAAACCAACACCGCGATCATCAAGAAGTCCCCGCTCAAGCGGCGTCTGCCCCCCATGACCTGAGCCCCGGGCGGCGCCTCGCACGGGGGCGCCGAACTGGCTGATCCAGCGCTTGAAAGTGCTCGCCTGCCCCCGGTTCAGAGGCGTTTCTTACGTCTTTTACCGCCATTACCTGCCTCAAACCCAGAGCTTTCCCAGTTCGTATCAGACGATTCTTAAAGTGCAGGCCGACGTCTTTTGGCCGCCAATTTCGGTGATACCCTGCGAAACCTCTGACCACCCCCCAGGCAAAAGGCCTGCCTCCTGCACCAGGAGCACGGCCTTGCTGCGCCCCCATGCCTGTCGAAAAGCCGAGTACTTGTGAACGATGTCGATCCACGTCCAGATAGCCGATGACCACCCGCTGACCCTTATTGGGATTCAGACCCTGCTGGAACGGCGCAGCAACCTGAAGGTGGTGGCCCAGGCCCACAGCGTGGAAAGCCTGTTGCAGAACCTGCAGGACCACCCCTGCGAACTGCTGCTCACGGACCTGATGATGCCGGGCGGGGAACAGGTGGACGGCATCCGCCTGATCCACCGCTTGCGCAGCCGCTATCCGCAACTGGCGATAGTGGTGATCACCATGCTCGACAACCCGGCGCTGATCAGCAGCGTGCTGAAACTCGGGGTCCAGGGGCTGGTGAGCAAGCGCGGCCTGCTCAACGATTTGCCCAAGGCCATCAACGCCAGCCCTAGGGCGCCCTTTGTTTCGCCGTCGATGCAACGCCTGCTGGACACGCGCACGGCGGACCACGGCAAGCCCCTGCTGCAACTCGAGCAACTGTCCGCGCGGGAGATCGAAGTGCTGCGCCTGTACGGCTCGGGCATGAGCGTGGGGGCCATCGCCCTGCACCTGTGCCGCAGCAAGCAAACCATCAGCACGCAAAAAAGCAGCGCCATGCGCAAGCTCGGACTGGACACCGACGCCAGCCTGTTTTTGTACATCCAGGAACACGGCCTGTCCTGAGCCCTCGTCCGCGTCGCCCCTTGGAGCGTTTGCCCATGCCCCCCTTAGCGTTTTCTGCGCCTGCCACGCGGCGGTCCCGTTGCCGGCTGCTGTTCCCCCTGCTGGGCCTGCTCGGCGTGTTGACCCACTGCACAGCCCATGGCGCCGAGCCGCCGAACACCGAGGGCGGCACCCTGCCCCTGACCCGGCTGCTGGAAATGCGCAACGCCCTGCCCAGCAAGACCTTGCGTGTGGCCACCATCGCGCCGCCGGAGCGGCCCCTGGAAAGCGCCGGCAATCAGGTGCTCAAGGCCCTCTCCAATCAGTACCTGGACTTGATCGGCGACCAGCTCGGCCTGACCTTCGAGCGGGTGGAACTGCCCTCGCCCCAGGCCGCCATCCAGGCCTTGCTCGACCGTCGCATAGACCTGCTGCCCCGGGCCAGCGAGTTCGAGGCCCATGAACCCGGCCTGATCCTGAGCCAGCCCTACCTGGACAACCAGCCGATCATCGTCGGTCGCAACAACGACCAGAGCCTGCCCCCGGACCTGTCGGGCAAACGCGTGCTGGTGCTGGAGAACTACCTGCGCCCGGCCATGGTCAGGCAAGCCTACCCGCAGGCCGAGGTGGCCCTGGTGCGCACCACTGCCCAGGCCTTCGAACAATTGGCCAGCGAGCAGGCCGATGCCTTTATCAGCGATAAATTCCGCGCCAACCTGTACATGCAGGCGCGGCCCGACCTGGGCCTGCACAACAAGTTTGCCGCCTACTTGCCCAACACCGGTTTCGCCTTCGCCATGCGCCGCGACGACCGCGCCCTGCGCACCTTGATCGACTACGTGCTGGGCAATATTCCCGCAGCCCACAAGCAGAAGATCCAGCACAGTTCCAGCCAGCAGCCCTTTCCCTTCGCCCCCACCGAATCCTTCAGCCTGAGCCCCACGGAACTGGCCTGGCTCGGCGCCCATCGACGGATCAGGCTGCTGGCCGAGGAAGCACCGCCCTACCTCTATCGTCGCGCCGACGGCCAGTGGGCCGGCCTGAGCATCAACCTGCTGCAGACCCTGGCCAGTACCTTGCGCCTGCAACTGGAGATCCAGCCCAGCCAATCCAAGGCCGGCGACCTGGCGCAGTTGCTGGCCGGCAACGCCGACCTCACCACCCGCAGCCTGGCGGTTTCCGATGGCGCCCGGGGGGTCGGTTTCAGCCAGGCCTACGGCACCCGCAACTGGGCCTTTATCATCCGTGCCGGCGACAGCTCCCCCAGTTCCCTGGAAGCCATGCAGGGGCGCAAGCTGGCGCTGCCGCGCAATCACCCCTTGCTGGGCTACCTGCGACAACGCTACCCAGGCATCCAACTGCTGCTCACCGAGCACTACCGCGAGGCCCTGGACCGAGTGCTGCAATACCAGGTAGACGCCACCCTCGACACCCCGGTGGGCACCGAAGCCCTGCCCGGCCAGGGCCTGCAATTCGGCCTGAGTTTCGAAGCCACGCCCACGCCTCATCAGTTCGCCGTGGCGCCCGGATCACGGGAGCTGCTGAGCATCCTCGACAAGCTGCTGGACGCCCTGGCCAAGACGCCGCAAAGCGACATTCAACTGATTGCCGAACAACGCCCCGACGCTGCGCTCTGGGAATGGATCGCCGAGCAAGCCTGGCACGTGCTGCTGGTGGCGTTGCTGATTTTCGTGCTGTCGCTGATCTGGAACTGGCGGCTGAAGCGCCAGATCAAGGAAACCAACAGTGCCCAGACCCGCTTGCAGGACAAACTGGCGTTCCAGTTTTCCCTGCTCAATGGCCTGCCAACGCCGCTTTACGTGTGTGACCTGGAAGGCCGCCTGAGCACCTGCAACCGGGCCTATGAAGAGTTTTTCAGCACCCGCCAGGAGCAGGTCCGCGAGCGCCTGCCCACGGAACAGCCGAGCATGCCGGAGGACTTCGCCCAGGCCCTGCAAGAGGAACACCGCCTGCTGCTGGCCAGCCATCGCCCGCGCTTTCTCGACACTCGGTTGTTGATCAACGGCCAGGAGCGCTACCTCTACCAATGGCTGGTGCCCTTCTACAACGCCCGGGGCGTGTTACAGGGGTTGCTGGGCGGCTGGCTGGATATTTCCGAACGCAAGCACCTGGAACTCAAGCTGCGGGAAGCCAAGCAAGCGGCGCAGCAGGCCAGCGCCGCCAAGAGCGAATTCCTTGCCAGCATGAGCCATGAACTGCGCACACCGCTCAATGCCCTGGTGGGCCTGCTGGAGCTTGAGACCAGCAGCCGCCAGACACCGTCGCACCACCTGCGGGTGGCGCAGCAATCGGCGACCTCGATGATCGACCTGATCGGCAACATCCTCGACCTGGACAAGATCGAGAGCGGCCTCATGCAACTCGCGCCCCACCCCACCGCCCTCGAACCGCTGTTGAGCAACAGCCTGGGGCTGTTCGCCGCCCAGGCCCAGGAGAAAAACCTGCACCTGCGCTTCGATTACCAGGCCACGCCGCACCGCCTGTACCTGGTGGATGCCCTGCGCCTGCAGCAGATTTTCCACAACCTGATCAGCAATGCCTTGAAGTTCACCGACCGTGGCAGCATCCAGGCCCGGGTCACCGAACGTGTGCTGCGCCCGGGCGTCAGCCTGCTGACCCTGAGTGTGCGCGACACCGGCATCGGCATCCCCAAGGCCTTGCAGCCGTTGATCTTCGAACCCTATCGCCAGGCCAGCGCCCGCACCGCTCACCTGTACGGCGGTTCGGGGCTGGGCCTGAGCATTTGCAGTCAACTGAGCCAATTGATGGACGGCCATATCTGGCTGGAAAGCGAGCCCGGCCAGGGCTGCTGCGTGCACGTGGAACTGCCCCTGAAGTGGCAGCCGGCCCTGGCGCCGCCCCTCAAACTGCCGGCACCGCAACCGGCCACCCAGGCGTTGCGGGTGCTGGTGGTGGACGACGTCTCCACCAACGGCCTGGTGCTGACCCTGCAACTGCAGCGCCTGGGCCACCAGGCCCAGCATGTCAGCAGCGGCGAACAGGCGTTGCTGGCGTTGCGCGAGGCGCCCTATGACGTGCTGATCAGCGACTGCAACATGCCGGAGATGGACGGCTATGCCCTGACCCGTGCGGTCCGCGAAGACGAGCAGCGCCGAGGCCTGGCACCGCGGCTGATCATCGGCTACACCGCCAGCGCCCTGAGCAACGAGGCCACCCAATGCTCCAACGCCGGGATGAACGACCTGATGGTCAAGCCGGTGACCCTGGCGCGCCTGCGGGAAGTCCTGAGCCACCACGCGCCCATCGACGCCGAGCCCCGAACGCAGCGCCCCTTCAACCTCGATCACTTGGACGAGGTGGGCAAGAACAGCGCGATCCTGCGCCGGCGCATCCTCCTGGAACTGACCCAGAACCTGCAGCAGGAAATCACCCAGTTGCGCCTCGCCGACCTGGCCAAAACACCCCAGATCATCGGTGACCTGAGCCATCGCCTCAGCGGCGTTGCCTGCCTGATCGATGCCCGCGAGATGGCCGCCAGCTGCCATGCCCTGCGCCAGGCCGACACGCAACAACCGGCTGCCGTACGCCGCTGCCAGGCTGAGCTGCTGGCGACCCTGGAACGCATTTTCGACCAGGCCAAGGCCGATCTGGCGGCCCTGCGCCAGCCATTCCAGCCCTGGTCGCGAGGCATCGCCCGGGCGCCCCTGGTGCAATCTCGTACCCGTCCCATTTAAGCCGGTCGCTGCTGTTCCTACCCTGGCGCTTGCTTTCGAGGGGCGCCAGACAGGGATCCCGGCCATCACTGGAGCCGCCACATCCTTCCCCACGATCGCCTGTTGAATCCAATAATTTCCAACCAAGGATCAATCGATGATCACGTTGCACCGAGCCCGTTCATTCCTCAAGTTGCCCCTGGCCATGGCTATCGGTATGGCTTCGCTCGCGGCTCAACACGCCAGCGCCCACGGTTACATTGAAAGCCCGAAAGCCCGGTCGTTCATGTGCAGTGCCGGTGGTGGCAACCAGAACGGCAACTGCGGCCCTGTCGCCTACGAACCCCAGAGCGTCGAGTACTTCGGCACCCCGGGTGGTGGCCGTGAGCACTTCCCGAGCAACGCCAAGGCCTGCACCGGCGACTTCCGCACCTGCGGCCCGGCCGACGGCACCATTGCCGCCGGTGGCATGATCGGCTTTGCCAAGCTCAACGAACAGTCGAGCAGCCGCTGGACCAAGAACACCGTCAAGCCGGGCCCGCAGACCTTCACCTGGAAGTACACCGCCGGCCACGCCACCCGCTACTGGCAGTTCTACCTCACCAAAAAAGACTGGAACCCGAACCAGCCACTGACCCGCGACTCGTTCGAGATGACCCCGTTGCTGGATGAAAAGTGGAACGGCAGCATGCCGGCCAAAGCCGGGCAGACCACCCGGCACGTGGTCAATATCCCGGCCGACCGCAGCGGTTATCACGTGATGCTGGCGACCTGGAAAGTCCACGACAACTCCAACACCTTCTACTCGGTGGTGGACCTGAACATCGATAACGCCCACGCCGTTGAATCGCAATGGCACGCTATCGGCGCGGTGCAGCCCGAACCGCTGAAGGTCGGCGACAAGGTCATGACCCGGGTGTTCACCCACACCGAGCAACAGGCCAGGCAAGTGGTGCTGGACATCGATTCGGCAGCACTGGCCAACGAAAACGTCTGGCCGTTCGAACTGGCGAAGAAGGTCAACGCCGCCAAGCTCGGCTACCAGATGGGCTTGCTGGACGACAAGGATCAGATCGTGCCCAACCGAGGCCAGAACAGCATCTTCGTCAACAAGGGCAGCGACATCAGCAACGTGGTCATCGCCAAGGAACTGGCCAGCCAGCCGAGCGAACTCAGCGTCACCGGCGTGCAGCCTGAATACACCGCGAAGAACGGTCAGGTCGACCTGCACTTCAACGCCATCGTCAAGGCCAGCGACCCGAAAGACGAGCACATGGTCTTCGCCAAGGTGTTCGACACCACAGGCAAGACCCTGGCCTATGAACATGCACCGATCGGCAACCTGACCCCGCACTTCTCGATCTCACTGAACGACATCAAGGCCGGAAAATACGATCTGGTGGTGGTCTCCAGCTCGAAGAAAGGCGAACTGATGCAGCAGACCGCGCGCTTCACCGTGAAGGCTGAAGAGAGCGTCGGTGGTGGCGAGAAGCCCGGAACCGGTGGTGACAAACCGGGCACCGGCGGCGACAAGCCCGTTGAAGGCGGCCAGTACGACCACGTCTTCCCACAAGGGCTGAGCGCCTACAAGGCCGGCACCCGGGTCCTGCAACCCAAGGACGGCAAGACCTACAAGTGCAAGGCGCATCCGTACAGCGGCTACTGCGTGCAGTGGAAAGCCGGCGCCACCCAATACGAGCCGGGCACCGGTAGCCACTGGGGCATGGCCTGGGATCGCCAATAACCCCTAAAACGACGCGTTGAACATTGAGCGTGGCCAATCAGTGCCACGCTTTTTTTTGCCTGCCAGGCAGGCACTGGCGAACCACTCTCGTACTCGTCCCATGGGACCGCCCCGCCCCGCCCCGTAGCCTGTTTCTGCTCTCGGGGACGCGCCGGCACGGACGCCCGCCGCCCTATCAGGTCGGACCCCATCCGCAACCCCGAGACCTTTTGTATTCACTTCCAATCGCTCAAGGCTTTCTCAATGATCAACTCCAACCGAGCCCGCTCGTTCCTCAAACTGCCTCTGGTCCTGGCCATGGGTGCTGCCGGTCTGGCCGCGCAACAGGCGTCCGCCCACGGTTACATCGAATCCCCCAAGGCTCGCTCCTTCATGTGCAGCAGCAGTGGCGGCCAGCTCAATGCCAACTGCGGCGCCATCACCTATGAACCGCAGAGCGCCGAGTACATCGGTCGCCCGGGCGGCGGCTTCTCGCACTTCCCAAGCAGCGCCCAGGCCTGTACCGGTGACTTCACCCAATGCGGCCCAGCCGATGGCACCATCCCCGCCGGCGGCCTTGACCGCTTCGCCGAGATCAACGAGCAATCGGCCACTCGCTGGACCAAGACCACCGTCAAGCCGGGCCCGCAGACCTTCACCTGGAAGTACACCGCCGGTCACGCCACTCGCTACTGGCAGTTCTACATCACCAAAAAAGACTGGAACCCGAACCAGAAGCTGACCCGCGATTCCTTCGAGCTCAAGCCCCTGCTCAACGAGCCCTGGCCAGCCCTGAACACCCCGGCCCCTGCCGGTGGCAAGACCCAGCACACCGTGAACATCCCGTCTGACCGCAGCGGCTACCACGTGCTGCTGGCCACCTGGAAAGTCCATGACACCGACGCCACCTTCTACAGCGTGGTCGACCTGAACATCGACAACGGTGCGGTCATTCCGTCGTCCTGGACCACCGTGGGCGCGGTACAGCCCCAGGCGCTGAACATCGGTGACAAGGTCAAGACCCGGGTGTTCAACGCACAGGGCGAAGTGAACGCCAAGCAAGTGGTACTGAACATCGACTCCGCCGAGCTGGCCAAGGCCGACGTGTGGCCGCGCGAACTGGCGAAGAAGGTCAACGCCGCCAAGCAGGGCTACCAGATGGGCCTGCTCAACGACAAGGACGAAGTGGTGCCGAACTTCGGCAAGAACGACATCCTGGTCAAGCAAGGCAGCGACATCGTCAACGTGATGATCGACAAGGAACAGGCCGCCAAACCGGGCGAACTGGCCATCACCGGCATGCAGCCCGAGTACACCCTGAAGGACGGCAAGGTCGACCTGCACTTCAACGCCATCGCCAAGG
>NZ_JALQCX010000067.1:0-9544 GCF_023241665.1 Pseudomonas morbosilactucae
GCTGGCCCCCCTGTAGGAGCTGGCTTGCCAGCGATGAGGCCCGCCAGCGCAACACAACGCTGAAGACCGTCATCGCCCGGCACCTTGCAGAAAACGGATAGTGGTCTGCACGCAACGGATATTGCCCCTTCAACCCCCGCCCTAGCATGAGCCTGCCTGATAAAAACAATGGAGGCGGCGGCCATGTCCCTGCGACCCGAATACCTTCACTCCCTGCTTGAAGAAGATAAAGAGCAAGGCGTCTACCGTTGCAAGCGGGAGATGTTCACCGACCCCCGGCTGTTCGACCTGGAGATGCAACACATCTTCGAAGGCAACTGGCTGTACCTGGCCCACGAGAGCCAGATCCCCAACAACAACGATTACTACACCACCACCATGGGCCGCCAATCGATCTTTATTGCGCGCAACAAGGACGGGGTGCTCAACGCCTTTCTCAACGCCTGCAGCCACCGCGGCGCCATGCTCTGTCGACACAAGACCGGCAACAAGTCGTCCTACACCTGCCCGTTCCACGGCTGGACCTTCAACAACTCCGGCAAGCTGCTCAAGGTCAAGGACCCGGCCGCCGCAGGTTACCCGTCGAGCTTCAACTGCGAAGGCTCCCACGACCTGACCAAGGTGGCGCGTTTCGAGTCCTATCGCGGCTTCCTGTTCGGCAGCCTCAAGGCCGATGTGGTGCCACTGGTGGAGCACCTGGGCGAGTCGGCGAAGATCATCGACATGATCGTCGACCAGTCCGTCGACGGCCTGGAAGTGCTGCGCGGCTCCTCGAGCTACATCTACGAAGGCAACTGGAAACTCACCGCCGAAAACGGCGCCGACGGCTACCACGTGAGCTCGGTGCACTGGAACTACGCCGCCACCCAGAACCAGCGCAAACAGCGTGAGGCGGGCGAAGACATCCGCACCATGAGCGCCGGCAGCTGGGCCAAGCAGGGCGGTGGTTTCTACTCCTTCGACAAGGGCCACATGCTGCTCTGGACCCGCTGGTCCAACCCCGAAGACCGCCCGCTTTACGAGCGCCGCGACGAACTGGCCCAGGACTTCGGCCAGGCCCGCGCCGACTGGATGATCGAGAACTCGCGCAACCTGTGCCTGTACCCCAACGTCTACCTGATGGACCAGTTCAGCTCGCAGATCCGCATTGCCCGGCCGATCTCCGTGGACCGCACCGAAATCACCATCTACTGCATCGCGCCCAAGGGCGAAAGCGACCACGCCCGCTCCAGCCGCATTCGCCAGTACGAAGACTTCTTCAACGTCAGCGGCATGGCCACCCCCGACGACCTGGAGGAATTCCGTTCCTGCCAGATGGGCTACCAGGGCAGCACCAGCGCCTGGAACGACATGTCCCGCGGGGCCGAGCACTGGGTCGAAGGCCCGGACGAGGCGGCGAAAGAGATTGACCTGCACCCGATCCTCAGCGGCGTGCGCACCGAAGACGAAGGCCTGTTCGTGATGCAGCACAAGTACTGGCAGGAAACCATGCTCCGCGCCCTGGCGGCCGACGAGTCCCGCAAGATTGCCGTGGAGGCCGTGCAATGAGCCTTTCCTACGACGCCGTGCGCGACTTTCTGTACCGCGAGGCCCGCTACCTGGACGACAAGGACTGGGACAGCTGGCTGGAACTCTATGCCCCCGACGCCACCTTCTGGATGCCGTCCTGGGATGACAACGACGAGCTGACCGAAGACCCGCAGCGGGAAATTTCGCTGATCTGGTACGGCAACCGTTGCGGCCTGGAAGACCGGGTGTTCCGGATCAAGACCGAACGCTCCAGCGCGAGCATTCCCGACACCCGCACCTCGCACAACCTGAGCAACATCGAGCTGCTGGAACAGGCCGACGGCCTGTGCACGGTGCGCTTCAACTGGCACACCCTGAGCTTTCGTTACAAGACCGTGGACAGCTACTTCGGCAGCAGTTTCTACACCTTGGATGTGCGCGGCGACAACCCGCTGATCAAGGCCAAGAAAGTCATCCTGAAGAACGATTACGTTCGCCAGGTCGTCGATTTCTACCACCTCTGAGGCGACTGCCATGACCCATCAAATCGCACTCAACTTCGAAGACGGGGTGACCCGTTTCGTCGCCGCCAACGCCGGGGAAACCGTGGCCGACGCAGCCTATCGCCAAGGCATCAACATCCCCCTGGACTGCCGCGACGGCGCCTGCGGCACCTGCAAATGCTTTGCCGAGGCAGGGCGTTATGACCTGGGCGAGGAATACATCGAAGACGCCTTGACCGCCGACGAGGCCGAGCAGGGTTTTGTCCTCACATGCCAGATGCGCGCCTTGAGCGATTGCGTGGTGCGGGTGCCGGCCTCGTCCGACGTTTGCCGCACGGCGCAGGCGACCTTCAGTGCCAGCATCAGCGCGGTGCGCCAGCTCTCCGACAGCACCATCGCCCTGTCGATCAAGGGCGAGTCCCTGAGCAAGCTGGCGTTTCTGCCGGGGCAGTACGTCAACCTCGGGGTGCCCGGCAGCGAGCAGACCCGGGCCTATTCCTTCAGCTCCCTGCAGCGCGACGGCGAGGTCAGCTTCCTGATCCGCAACGTGCCCGGCGGCTTGATGAGCAGCTTCCTTACCGGGCGGGCCTTGGCCGGCGACAGCATGACCCTGGCCGGCCCCCTGGGCAGCTTCTACCTGCGGGACATTCGCCGGCCGCTGTTGCTACTGGCCGGCGGCACCGGCCTTGCGCCCTTTACCGCGATGCTGGAGAAGATTGCCGAGCAGGGCAGCGAGCACCCATTGCACCTGATCTACGGCGTGACCAACGACTTCGACCTGGTGGAGCTGGACCGCCTGGAAGCCTTGGCCGCGCGCATCCCCAACTTCAGCTTCAGCGCCTGCGTTGCCAACCCCGAGAGCCAGCACCCGCTCAAGGGCTACGTGACCCAGCACATCGAACCCCAGCACCTGAATGACGGGGATGTGGATGTGTACCTGTGCGGCCCGCCGCCGATGGTCGAGGCCGTGAGCCAGTTCATCCGCGAACAAGGCATCGCCCCGGCGAACTTCTACTACGAGAAGTTCGCCGCCAGCGCCGCCTGAGCCCATATCGCCGTTGTAGGAGCCGGCTTGCCGGCGATGAGGCCCGCATCAACACCCAGCTCCTCAACCCTAACCCCGAGGTCGCCATGAACCGCTTCCCAAACAAAGTCGCCCTGGTCACCGGCGCCGCCCAAGGCATCGGCCGGCGTGTCGCCGAGCGCCTGGCCGAGGAGGGCGCCAGCCTGATCCTGGTGGACCGCTCCGAACTGGTGTTCGAACTCCAGGCCGAACTGGCCGCCCAGTACGCGGTGCTGGCCCTGACCGCCGACCTTGAGCAATACGCCGAATGCGAACGCGTCATGGCCGCCGCTGTCGAGCGTTTCGGCCGCCTCGACGTGCTGGTCAACAACGTCGGCGGCACCATCTGGGCCAAACCCTTCGAGCACTACGAGCCGGCGCAGATCGAAGCCGAAGTCCGCCGTTCGTTGTTCCCGACCCTGTGGTGCTGCCACGCCGCGCTGCCGTTCATGCTGGAGCAGGGCAGCGGCGCCATCGTCAACGTTTCGTCCATTGCCACCCGCAGCATCAACCGCGTGCCCTATGGCGCGGCCAAGGGTGGGGTGAATGCCCTGACCGCCTGCCTGGCCTTCGAAACCGCCGGGCGCGGCGTCCGGGTCAATGCCACCGCCCCCGGCGGCACCGAAGCGCCGCCACGACGCATCCCCCGCAACAGCGCCGAACAGAGCCCGGAAGAGAAAGTCTGGTACCAGCAGATTGTCGATCAGACCCTCGACAGCTCCCAGATGAAACGCTACGGCACCATCGACGAACAGGCCGCGGCGATCCTCTTCCTGGCCTCCGACGAAGCCTCCTACATCACCGGCATGGTCATGCCCGTAGGCGGTGGCGACCAAGGCTGACCCCCTATGTAGGAGCCGGCTTGCCGGTGCCCGCTTGCCGGCGATGAGGGCCTTGGATGTTGCATAGGCCTTGAGGGCGCCATCGCTGGCAAGCCAGCTCCTACAGGGGGCAGGGTGTTGCAGGGGTTTTGTAGGAGCCCGCTTGCCGGCGATCCGCCACGCCAAGGTCCCCCTGAATCAACCCCCAACCTCAACCCCCAAACAACACGTCCACCCGGTCTCTAAAAACAACAACAAGAGTCAGATGCCATGCGAAAAATAGACAGCAATACCCTGATCGACGAGGCGCGTTTCAACGCCTTCCACTGGCGCGTGCTGTTCTGGTGCGCGCTGATCATCATCTTCGACGGCTACGACCTGGTGATCTACGGCGTGGTGCTGCCGGTGCTGATGCAGGAGTGGGGCCTGACCCCGCTGCAGGCCGGGACACTGGGCAGTTACGCGTTGTTCGGCATGATGTTCGGCGCGCTGTTTTTCGGTTCGCTGTCGGACCGTATCGGGCGCAAGAAAGTGATCGCCGTCTGCGTGATCCTGTTCAGCGGCTTTACCGTGCTCAACGGCTTTGCCCGCAACCCCACGGAGTTCGGCATCTGCCGCTTTATCGCCGGCCTCGGCATCGGCGGGGTGATGCCCAACGTGGTGGCGTTGATGAGCGAATACGCGCCGAAGAAAATCCGCAGCACCCTGGTGGCGATCATGTTCAGCGGCTATTCGGTGGGGGGCATGCTGTCGGCCGGCCTGGGCATTGTGCTGCTGCCGAATTTCGGCTGGCAGTCGGTGTTCTATGTGGCGGTGATTCCCTTGCTGCTGTTGCCGCTGATCCTCAAGTTCCTCCCAGAGTCGGTGGGTTTCATGCTGCGCCAGGGGCGGGAGGAAGAGGCGCGGCAGGTGTTGCAGCGCATCGAACCGAGCTTTGTGCCGCAAGCCGGCGACGTGTTCATCAAGGCCGCGCTCAAAGCTCCGGGCACGCCGGTGGTGCAGCTGTTTCGCGATGGCCGGGCCCTGAGTACCTTGATGCTCTGGGTCGCATTTTTCTGCTGCCTGTTGATGGTCTACGCCCTCAATTCCTGGTTGCCCAAGCTGATGGCCAGCGCCGGTTATGGGCTGGGGTCGAGCCTGATGTTCCTGCTGGTGCTGAACTTCGGGGCGATCTTCGGCGCCGTGGGCGGTGGCTGGATCGGTGACCGGCTGAAGCTGCAAAAAGTCCTGGTGGCGTTCTTTGTGGTGGCGGCGCTGTCCATCAGCCTGCTGGGCTTCAAGAGCCCGACGGCGGTGCTTTACGGCTTGATCGCGATTGCCGGCGCCACCACCATCGGCACGCAGATCCTGGCCTATGCTTGCGTCGCCCAGTTCTACCCGATGGCCATGCGTTCCACCGGCCTTGGCTGGGCCTCGGGCATCGGGCGCAGCGGGGCGATTGTCGGGCCGATCCTGGGAGGTGCCCTGGTGGGCATCCAGTTGCCGTTGCACTACAACTTCATGGCTTTCGCCATTCCCGGTGCGGTGGCGGCCCTGGCCATGTGTTTTGTCTATCAGCGCCCGGCTCGGACTCAGCCCCTGGCCGAGGCCAGCGCCTAGTCCGTCACAGGGCGGTGCGGCGAGCACGGATGCCGCCGCGCCGCCCGCGGTTTTGGAGTGAGCATGAACAGCCTGTTCAAGGACTTTTCCCTGTCGGCCGTGGTGGCCGGCTTTATCGCCACGCTGATTTCCTACGCCGGGCCCCTGGTGATTATCTTCCAGGCGGCCAAGGCTGCCGGTTTGCCCGAGGAGGTGCTGGCGTCCTGGGTCTGGGCCATTTCCATCGGCAGCGGAGTGCTGGGCATCGTCCTCAGCCTGCGCTTCAAGGTGCCGGTGATCATCGCCTGGTCGGCGCCGGGCTCGGCGTTGCTGGTGGCGCTGTTGCCGGGCATCAGCCTGAATGAAGCGGTGGGCGCCTACCTGGTGGCCAGTGCGCTGATTCTGCTGGTGGGGCTCTGCGGTATTTTCGACAAGGTCATCGGCAAGCTGCCGGCGGCGATTTCCGCAGCGATGCTGGCGGGGATCCTCTTCAGTTTCGGCACCCAACTGTTCCGCTCCATGGCCGACAAGCCGCTGCTGGTGGGGGCCATGTTCGCCACCTACTTGCTGTTCAAGCGGGTGTTGCCGCGCTACGCAGTGTTGGCGGTGCTGCTGGTGGGCTGCGGTATTTCCTTGGGTGCCGGGGAGATCCAGCAGTCGGCCCTGGTGATCGGCCTGGCCACGCCCCACTGGATCAGCCCGGCTTTCAGTTGGCATGGGCTGTTCAACGTGGCGCTGCCGTTGGTGGTGGTGGCCCTGACCGGGCAATTTGTCCCGGGCATCGCCGTGCTGCGCAACGACGGCTATCAAACCCCGGCCAGCCCGATCATCGCCAGCACGGGCCTGGCCAGCCTGGTGCTGGCGCCGTTCGGCTGCCACGGCCTGACCCTGGCGGCGATCACCGCGGCCATCTGCACCGGGCGCGAGGCCCATGCCGACCCGGCCAAGCGCTACATGGCCGGGGTCATGGGCGGGGTGTTTTACCTGGTGCTGGGGATCTTCGGCGCGACCCTGGTTTCCCTGTTCAGCGCCTTCCCCCGGGAGCTGATCGCGGCCCTGGCGGGCTTGGCGCTGTTCGCGGCCATTGGCGGTGCCTTGAGCGGTGCCATGGCGGTGCCCCATGACCGCGAGGCCGCGCTGATCACCTTTCTGGTCACGGCCTCGGGCATGTCTTTGTTCGGCTTGTCGGCGGCGTTCTGGGGGCTGATCTTCGGCCTCGCTGCCCACGCCGTGCTGACCCTGCGCCGCCCACGGCTAGCGGCGGCCGCAGCGGAAAGGGTTCAGACCCGGAACTGATCCACCAGGCGCAGTTGCTGGGTCGCCAGGTCGTTGAGCTGGGTGCTGACCTGGGCCGATTCGTCGGCCTGGCCGCTCAGGGTTTCGGTGACCTGACGGATCGCCGCCACGTTGCGATTGACCTCTTCGGCGACCACGCTCTGCTCCTCGGCGGCGCTGGCGATTTGCAGGTTCATGTCGCTGATCACCAGCACCGCCTGGCTGATTCGCTGCAACGCCGCCACCGCATCCTGCACTTGGCTGGCGCTGTCCTGGGCCTGGCTGTGGCTGCTGTGCATCGACGTCACCAGCGCCTGGGTACTGCCCTGGATCTGCTCGATCACCCCGCGAATTTGCTCGATGGAATCCTGGGTGCGCCGTGCCAGGTTGCGCACCTCATCGGCCACCACGGCAAAACCGCGTCCGCTTTCCCCGGCCCGGGCGGCTTCGATGGCAGCGTTCAGGGCCAGCAGGTTGGTCTGCTCGGCGATGCTGCGGATCACCTCCAGCACCTGGCCGATTTGCACGCTGTTGGCCGCCAGGGTCTGCACCTGGCCCATGGATTGGCCGACATCCGCCGCCAGGTGCTCGATGGCCCGGGTGCTGTGGGCAATGATCTGCAAGCCGTCCTGGGTCGACTGGTCGGCGCCCTTGGCCGCCTGGGCGGCACTGGCTGCGCTTTGCGCCACGTCCTGGGCGGTGGCGCTCATTTGATGGGCGGCGGTGGCCACCTGGTCGATCTCGCGGAACTGGGTCTGCATGCCCTGGCTGGTGAGGCGGGCGATGTTCGACGACTGATCGGCCGTGCCTCGGGCTTCGGTGATGCTCAGTTTGATGTCGCGGATCAGCGGCTGCAGCTTGTCGAGGAAGCGGTTGAAGCCTTGCACCAACTCGCCCAATTCATCCCGGCGGCTGTAGCCCAGGCGCTGGGTCAGGTCGCCGTCGCCGCTGGCGATGCCCTGGAGCATGGCCGCCACCTGCTTGATCGGCCGGGTGGCGCTGCCGGCACACAGGCCCATCAGCAGCAGGCCGAGGGCGGCGGCCAGGGCAGTCACCAGCAGGGTCTTGAGCAGGTTGTCGTGCTGGGCACTTTCCAGCAGCCGTTGCAGGCTCAGGGCATCGGCCTGTTGCACCTGTTTCGGCAGGTCGATCACCACCGCCCAGGGGCTGGCGCCGGCAATCGGCGGCACCGGGAACAGCGCGCGGATCGACTCGCCTTGGTCCAGGGTCTGCGGCTGATTGCTGCGCAGCTGTTGCAGCAGCGCCTCGCCGGATGCACCGAGGGCGTTTTGCACCTTCTGCCCGAGCTTGTCGGGGGCGCCGCTGGCGCCGGCCAGCACGCCACTGCTGGAGAGGATCAGCATGTTGCCGGCACCCTCGAACAGCTCGCGGCGGGCATCCACGGCGGCGGCTTGCAGGGTGTCCAGGGCGATATCGACACCGACCACGCCGATCACCTGGCCGTCCACCCGTAAGGGCTGGGAGATGGAGGTCATGACCAGGGTCTGGCCACTGACGGCGTCGGCGTAGGGTTCCAGCAGGCAGGTCTTGCCGGTGTTTTTCGGGCAACTGTAGAAGGCGTTGTAGGGCGCGCCGCTGATGCCGGGGGCGTCGTTGTTGATGTCCTGCTCGGCCACGGCCAGGTTCTGCCCGCTGCCGCCGGAGCGGTTCCAGTAGCTGGCGAAACGCCCTTGCTCATTGGAGCCCGGGGTGCGGTTGCCGGCAAATTCGGCGTCGCGGCCGTCAAGGCCGTTGGCTTCCATCACCAGCCACACGCCGAGCAGCGTCGGGTTGTGCTCGAAGGCATTGCGCAGGCTTTGGTTGACCTCATGGCGCAGCGTTTCGGGGCTCAGCGATTGGCTGTGCAGCAGGCCGCGCAGTTGCAGGAGCTGGGCGTTGAGGCCATTGACCACCTGCAGGCTCTCGGAAAAATTGCGCTGCAGCAGTTGGGCCTTTTCCGCCGCCTTGGCCTGCAATAGGTTCTGCACCCCGTGTGTGAGCATCTGGCTGCTGGCGTCCTTGACCTGCTGGTTGGTGGCGGCGCTTTGGTAGAGGTTCATGCCCACCACCAGCGCGATCACACTCAACAGGCAAACCCCCGACAGCAGGACGATTTTGAGGCGGATGGTCAGTCGCTCGAACATGGCACGGCACTCGCTGGCTGGAAGGGCGGGGCGAGGGCGGTGAAAGGCCTTCGCACCAAACGAAAAGCCACGGAGCAAGGCCTGTGCCAGTCAATGGCACTTAGCCAAGTTATTGAATTTTAAGGCGTGTATCGGTGTTGGTACGGGGGTGGTGGGGGCGCGGTGTCGCAGTTTGCGAACGTCTTGAGACGCTGTCGCAAGGGGGCGGGTGATCATCGGTGGGTAAATGAATCATTTCCGATACAACACTTACCCATTCTTTACATAGAAACCGTGCTCAAAGCGAAAAGCACACTGTCTGAACTGCCAAGAAAGTTTCTTTCTTATGGACTATGAGAGTGAGCACATGATGGTGAAGCGAATTACCCAAGCAGCGGCGTTGATCGCCCTGTTGTCATCCCTGTCGGGCTGCTGGATGTTCTTCCCGCCGGGCGGTGGTGGTGGCGGTCATGGCGGTGGCCACGGCGGTGGTCCCGGTGGCTACGACGGCGGTGGCCGTGGCGGCCCCGGCGGTGGCGATCGCCGCTGACCCGACCCCACACCAAGCACAGCACCCTCCACCTGTAGGAGCTGGCTTGCCAGCGATAGCGTCCGCAAGATCGCCATCGCCGGCAAGCCGGCTCCTACACGGTGTGTGATGGTCGCAGGGTA